>SXON01000001.1 GCA_005778355.1 Pseudomonadota bacterium
GATGGACCTTCTCGAGTCAAGGATCGACGAGCGGTGCGCGTATCTCGAGAACAACCCGGCCGAGGTCCAGGCGCTGACCAGGTACCACTGGTGGCCCGAGGACCACCGAGTTGGGGGGTGATCACGTCGATTCGGTATGAGATCGCTTGAGTGCCCACCTCGTCGAGCGTTTCCGCCTCGCGGGCGACCCCTCTCACCCGCCCTCGACCCGCAAAGACCGCGCGGATGTCGGCGAGGTCGATGCTCACGCGACCCGAGAGCAGCGCCACGTCGAGCAACGCGGCGATCGCGTGACCGAGCCACTCCTCGGTCCCCTCGATGGCGACGACCTCAGGCTCGCCGTCCACGCGGTGCCCGGCGATGATCGTGAGCGCGTGTCCGCGTACCGGAGCCGGCGCGCGCCCGGCCCGCACCTCAACGTCGGCCTCGCCGACCGGCTCGGGGTGGGCTCGGTGCGGGCCCATCGCCCCGAGCACGCCCGCGCCGAAGCCATCGATCGCGACGAGCCGGACGGTCGGCAGTGAAGGGTCCATCGCGCCATCTGAACCGGGTCCCCGGTCAGGATCTGACGAATTGACGCGTCAACGGCTAGGTCTTAACCCTTAACCTCCGGCTCCTTTCGTCCCGGCTCCTTTCGTTCCTCCGCCGGTCATTCCGTGTGCCCTGCCGCGTGGGCTAGGCTGTGCGGCGATGCGCCACGCTCTCCCGCTCTTGCTTGCCCTCGCCTGTACCGCTGGCCTCATCGTGATCCGGGTCGACCAGGAGGCGTCCACCGTGGTTGAGGGCTCCGGGGTCATCGGCGGGCTGCTCACCACGCTTGAATTGGGGGGACTCGACGACCTCTCACTGAGTGTGGAGCAGGAGCTGGCGAACCAGGGGGTCGAGCCGGGCGACATCACCGAGGCTCGGCTCGTCGAGTTGACGCTCTCCACGCCCGATGGCGAGGACCTCAGCTTCCTCACGAGTGTCAGTTTCACCATCTCGTCCCCCGATCTCGAGACTGTGCGCATTGCCCACGCCGACGAGCTTCCGCCCGGGCAGGCGAGTGTCACGCTGACGCTCGACGACGTCGACCTCACGCCCTACCTGGTGGCCGACTCCATGAGCATTGGCACCGACGCCGAGGGACAACTCCCCGAGGACGACACCACGATCGATGCCTTCATCGCGCTCGATGTGACCGCCACCGCGCAGGGCGCGTGCAACGCGGCGAACCGGTGACGCGTCAAGAGCCAAGTCTTAACCCTTAACCTCCGGCTCCTTTTTCTTCGTCAGCGCCGGTACTCGAACGCGATGTCGAACTGCACCCGGAGCGCCTGGCCGCCGGACTCGAAGGGCTCCCATCGCCAATCGAGCGCGGCGTCGCGGGTGGCTGACCAGAAAACGCTGGGGCAACCGCGGACATCGACGCTGACCGGCTCCCCGCGCTCGTCCATCACCACGTGAGCCACGCAGCGGGCCTCGTGCAGGCCCAGCGAGAGCGCGGCCTGGGGCCACTCGGGGACGGCCCGGTGCACGGGAACGGCCTCGGACCAGTGCACCGACCGCGGGGCCCCGGAGCCGGTTCCGGGGCCATCGCCGAGGCCCAGCCCATCGCCATCGCCGCTGCCGCTGCCGCCGCCATCGCCCTCGTGCTGGCCCACGCCGCTCACGGCCTCGTTGGCCACGGGTGGGGCGCTCGCCGCCGCGTCGTCGGCAGGGGGCGTCGCCACCGCGGGCGCCGCCTCGGTCGCCGCGGGGCGCGGCGTTGTCGTGCGCGTGGCTCTGGCCGCCGCGTGGCTGCCGCCCTGGGCGGTGGGCGGGAGCCAAACCTCGACGTCCGGCCAGGCCATCCGCGGGGGCGCCGTCGAAAGCGGCGCGGACGGCGGCTCCGGAAGCACGCCAGCAAGGCAAACGAGGCAGGCGAGGAGGGTCAGGGTGAACCACGCGGCGACGAGGCGACGACGCCGGTCATCGATCCGCCGGGGAGGGGAGAGGAGCATCTGCTCATCGTGGACGACAAACCAGGAAAGTTCGCGGTCGACTGTCAACGCCCTGTCACCAGCCGGGCAGGAACCACGCCGCGCCGCCGTCGGTGGCGGCGTCGTCGGCGCCCCACTCGCCGATGACCGCGTCCTCGCGCCCGTCGCCGTCGAGGTCGAAGCCCCCGGCGCTGCCGCAGCCGAAGTAGGCGTCGCTGGTCTGCCCGTAGAGCGTGGCCGACGCGCTGGCTGGGTCGACGGCCCCCGTCCAACTCCCGCCGGTGAACAGGTAGGCGATGCCGGCATTGCTCCCTGCCGTGTCGTCGCCGTCCGCACCGATGAGCAGGTCGTCGAGACCGTCGCCGTCGAGGTCGGAGTCGAGCAGCATCGTCGATCCAAGGTCGCCGGCCGTTCCCGTCCAGTCTGCGGTCGCGTCGCTCGACGCCACCGCGCCCGAGAAGCTGCCCGCGCCCAGGAACAGGAAGGCCCGGCCGCTGTCCTCCGAGCTGAGGCCAAGGTCGAGCGCGCCGTCGCCATCGACGTCGCCCGGGTAGGCGAGGCTGTCGGCGCCCAGGGCCAGGCTCGCGATGTCGCCCTGGATGTAGCTCGACGCCGCGCTGTCCACCTCACCCGACCAGTTCAGGGCGCTGTTGCCGAGAAGGAGGAAGACGCCGCCACCACTCGATGCGCTGCCGTCGAAGCCAGGGGCGCCGGCGAGGATGTCGGCGTAGCCGTCGCCGTCGAGGTCGGCCGAGACCAGCGACCAGCCGAGGTAGTCGTAGCCGTCCGTCCCGTACACGATGTCGGCGGCGTCGCTCCGTTCCTCCTCCTCGTCGCTCGCGCTGTTCTCGCCGGAAAGCGCCGCGGCGTCGAAGACGATGACCGCACCGGCGTCGCTGTCGCCGCTCCAGCGGCCGCTGTCGTCGTCCGCCATGCCCGCGCCGAGGATCACCTCGGCGAGGCCATCGCCGTCGAGGTCGCCCGTGGCCACCATGCGCTCGTAGTCGCTGGCGTCGGTGGCGTCGAAAGTCGCGTCGGCGTCGTCGGCGTCGAGATTGCCTGAGAGCGCCGTGCCGCCGAGCCAAACGTATCCGCGAGCGTACCCGTAGTAGCCGGTGGAGTAGGCCGCGCCGACGGCCAGGTCGGGCGCACCGTCGCCGTCGATGTCGGCGGGGTGGCCGTTGACGTAGCCAACCGGCCAGTAGGCGCTGGTGCCGGACAGCATCGCGACGTCGAAGTCGTCCACGTCGCCGCGCGCCGTGGCGGCAACACTGCCGCTGATCACCCAGGTGGAGCCGTAGCTGTAGTTCGGTCCTCCCAGGACGAGATCGGGCTCCCCGTCGCCCGTGAGATCGCTCGCGGTGGCGATGAGCCCGCGGTCGCCGAGGTGCAGGCTGTCGTAGATGCCGTGGAGCACGCCTGTCGCGACAGATTCAATCGACAGGTCGTCAAGGAGACCGTTGCAGTCGTTGTCGGCGCCATCGAGCACCTCGCTGATGGCCGCGCCCACGGCGGCGTCGGTGTCGTCGCAATCGTCGCCCAGCGCGAGCCCGTCACCGTCCTGGTCGTCGTCGGCGCCGCCGTCGCAGTCCTGATCGACGCCGTCGTACCAGGTCTCCGGCGCGCCCGGGTAGACCGAGGGGTCGGTATCGTTGCAGTCCGCGTCCACCCGGTGGCCGTCGGCGTCCTGGTCGAAGTCGTCGTCGCCTGCACAGTCGCTGTCGACCGCGTCGTACCACTCCTCGGTGGCGCCGGGGAAGGCGCTGGCATCGGTGTCGTCGCAGTCGCCGCCGGGGAGTTGTCCGCTCCCATCCACGCCGCCGGTCGCCAGGCCGCTATAGGCCGGCGGCACCCAGCCGTCGGCGTCCTGGTCGAAGTCGTCGTTCCCGGAGCAGTTGCTGTCGACGCCGTCGTACCAGGGGTCGGCGTTGCCGGGGAAACGCGCCGCGTCGGTGTCGTCGCAGTCGCGGTCGACGGGGGCGCCATCGGCGTCCTGGTCGTCGTCGGCGTTGCCCGCGCAGTCGTGGTCGATGCCGTCGTACCAGGCGTCTTCCGCGCCGGGGTGGATCGTCGCGTCGCTGTCGTCGCAGTCCTCGCCGCGGCTCTCCTCGCTGCCGTAGCCGTCGCCGTCGGCGTCGAGCTCGACCCAGGCGGACACGGGTAGCTCCACCCGCAAGTCGCCAGTCTCGGCCACCACGCTGACTGAGTGATCGCCCCAGCTGGTGGGCGACAGGGTGAGGGTCCACGTGGCGGACTCCCCGGCCTGCAACTCGACGCTGTACCGGTCGAGCGTGTAGGCCATCATCCAGCCGCCCGTGACGGCGATGGTGAGGTCGAGGGGGCCGTCGGACTCGTTGCTGACCGAGAAGTCGTCGTTCGTGCTCTCGCCCACGAAGAGGGTGCCGAGGTCGAGCGCCTCCGGCTCGGCGCGCAGCGAGGGCACGATTTCCACGGCCGGGCCGTCCACGCGGATCAGCGCTTCCTCGCAGCCGACCAGCACGCTACCGGCGAGCGAGAGCACCCCGAGGCGGGGCGCCCACCGGCGGTTCACGGCGCGGGTTCCCCGCAGGCCACCGCACCACCACCCACCTCGAGGAGCCAAGGCGCCGCCACCGCGCAGCCGCCCTGTTCCGACGCGATGTTGGCGGCGATCTGGAGCACCTCGTCGCGACGCAGCCCTTCGCTCGCCGTCACCACTTCGCGAGCAGTTTCCAGCGCCGCCGCTGCCTGGCCGTCCCGGTGGAGCACCTCGACCTTCAGGGCCACGAGCTCGTCGCGCGCCGGTTCGCCCGCCGCAGCTCGGGACAAGCCGAGGTCGAGGGTCTCGAAGATGATGGCGTGAGAACCATTGCCGTCGATCAGCTTGTGCGCGCGACCCAGCAAGCCCGCCGCCGACTGCGGGAGGCAGACCCGCACCTCACCTGCGCCGAGCAGCGCGGGCGCCTCACCATCGCAAGTCGTTTCGACCTTGCCGTGGCGGACCTCGACCTTGGTGCCGAGCGCGTCGCGGCTCACGGTGAACCCCGTGCCCACCACGCGCACCTGCGCTTCGCGGGTGCGAACGCGGAGATCAATGCCCGTGTTGGGCTGAACTTCAACGTGGATCGTGCCGCTTTGCCACTCGATCTCGGGCGCCCTCCCCGTGCCGGACACCTCGCCGACACCCCGGTAGGTGAGGTCGACGGAGGCGAGGCTTCCCACGCCCCACGCGCTCTCGGAGGCGATTGGGCCGTGCACGGGCGGAGGTTTGCTCGGCATGTTCACGTAGAGCAGCGCCGCCGCCGCCAGGGCGAAGGTCGTGGCCGCGCCGACGACGAACGGTGCCCGGGAACGGCGCGGCGGCAAGGCCAGCGTCCGCTCGAGGCGGGCCGAAACGCGCGCAGTGGCGCCCTGCGCCGGCCCGGGGATCTCTGCGAGCAGGCGCATGACCTCGGCATCCAGCGCGGAATCGTCGATTTCGCTCATTGGGCCTCCTCGCCGACATCGCCCAGCCCGCGAGCGCGGGCCACGCGGAGAAAACGTTCACGAGCGCGGCGAAGCCGGCTCTTCATGGTGCCCAGCGGCACCTCCAGGATCTCGGCCACCTCGGTGTCCGGGCGGTCTTCTAGCAGTGCGAGCACGAGCACCTCGCGATCTTCCTCGCCCAGGGTCTCGAGCACCTCGCGCACCCGCTCGCCCGTCTCGTTGACCGCGTAGAGCCGCGCGGGGCCCGGAGCGTGGTCGGCCGACTCGAACGATGCACCCGGGATCCACCGCCGGACAAAGGCGCGACGTCGGTGCTGGGCGAGCACGCGGCGCGTGATGGCGAAGAGCCACGCGGGGAAACGCTCGACGTCGGCCACCTGGTGGATCTTGCGGGCCACCACGATGAACACGTCGTGGGCCGCGTCTTCCGCGTCGACCCGGGGACCGCCCAGGCGCGCGCACCAGCCCACCACGATCGGCAACCACCCCTCGGCAAGGTGCGACAGGCCCGTGCTCTCGCCCTGGATAGCGTGAGCCGTGGCGGCACGTAGGTCGGGCGTCAAGACCATGCTGAACCCATCATGCTCGCACGCGCGGCATTCGATCCCATGACTTAGCTCTCCCCGGGGGAAAAATAGGCGGTGACACCCGCGCGGAGGCGAACGGGCGTGAGGGTGGTCTTGCCCTCGGCGACGGTCAGCAGCGACACCTTGCGGGCGAGGTACTCGGCGCCCACAAAGGGCTCCACCGCCCAGCCCGCGCCGGGGCGGATGCGCCAGCCCGCCCGAGCCCCAACGAGCGGGGCCACCACCAGATCACCCCGCGCGTCGCCCGTGGCGTCCCAGACCGACAGGAAGCTCGCTCCGCCCTCGGCGGCGAGCAGAGCATCACCAGGCAGCCAAACCAGGGAAAGGACGCTGGTGGTCTCGCCGACGGTCGGCGCCGCGTCGACGCCGGTCACCGTACTCGGGGCCAGCCAGGTGACCCGCAGCCCAAGGCCGACCAACTCGTTGTCCAGCCGCGCCGCGACACCCAGAGAGGGCGAAACATCGGTATCGAGGCGGATAGTAGCCCCGACCGATGCCCCGGCACCGAGCGACCAGGGGCGGGGCGCCCGCTCGATGGTCACCACGCTCTCGGGCGCCGTGGCGGCGGGCGGTGTCGCGGGCGAGCCGGGCTCGGTGGTCCACGGGGTGAGGAGCGTCGTCTCCGGCGCGGTCACGGTCGCGACTGGAGCGGTCGGCGGTGGGGGCGCTGCCACGGGCACGGTCGCCGGGGCCGGCGCGGATGCGGTCGTCGTCGATGTCAGCGCGGGTGTCGATGTCGATGTCGGTGTCGGTGTCGGTGTCGATGTCGGTGTCGGTGTCGATGTCGGTGTCGATATCGGTGTCGGTGTCGAGGCCGGGGGCGGGGCCTTCGCGGTCGACGCCGTCGCGGGCCTTGGCGGGATGGGCGTCGCGGCGGGCGCGGTCACGATCGGCTGAGGCACCGCTGTCGGGACCGTCGCCGGGCCACCACCTGCGGCGGACATGGGGCGCACCAGGCTTGCGGCGAGGAAGGCGACGTCCTCCCGGGCGGCATCATCCCTCGGGGCATTCACCACGACCTCTCTGATTTTTCCGCGGCCGTCAAGCGCACGCACTCGCCAGCTCTCGCCTTCCACCCGCACCTCGACGTGGGGGCCCGTCGCCGCGGCCGCCGGCACGAGTCCGGCCATCACGAGCTCCTCCGACCAGTCGGCCACCCGTTCACCGGGCGGCAAGATGATGGCAACCAGCGCCGCGCGTGCGTGAGGGAGCAATGCGAGCCAGACGAGGTTCACGCGGGTAGTCTGCCCCACGCTCGCTGCCAGCGCGGGACGAACGACATCGATTTGACCGCCCGGCTGCTGATTGACTGGGGGTTGACATCGTGGCGCGATGTCGGAGGCACCCCCCGGGTTGATGCTGCTCGCCGTGATCTCGATTGGACTCGCCGTGGATTGGGTCGCGATCCCGGCGGGCAGCTTCTCCATGGGCTGCGACGACGAGGACTGTCGCGACAATGAGGGGCCCGAGCATGCGGTCTCGCTGTCGTCGTTCAAGATCGCGCGCACCGAGACCACGCAGTCGGAGTGGGCGGCCTGCGTGAGCGCCGGTGCCTGCCCCGTCCCGTACACGGGCTACGACCCCCAGCTTCGGTCTGACTGGCCGGTGGTGGGCATGACACGGGCCGAGGCGCAGGCCTTCTGCGAGTGGCGGGGAGGTCGGCTGCCCACCGAGGCCGAGTGGGAGTACGCCGCCCGGGGCAGCGACGGCCGCGTTTACCCGTGGGGGCATGAGGCGCCAACTTGCTCGCGTGCCCGCCTCCAGAGCTGCGGGGCGCCCCTCGGCCCCGTCGCGACGCACGCGACGGGCGATAGTCCCTTCGAGGTGGCCGACATGGTCGGCAACGCCTGGGAGTTCGTCTCTGACTGGTTTGCCGCCGACTACTACAGCGAGAGTCCCTCGGAGAACCCGCGTGGCACGACGCTCGAGATGCTGGCGACCGTCCGCGGCCCATCCACCTGGGCCGGCGCCAGCGCCCGCTCCACCGTGCGCATGGCCATCCCTACCTCGGGCCGAAGCGCGCTCCTCGGGTTCCGCTGCGCGAGTGAGGCCGAATGATCGCCATGTTGCTGGGCTGTCCGGTGGAGCAGGACACGGCAGCCGAGCCTGAGCTGGGGGCCGAGCCGCGGCTACTCATCTCGGGCCAGATGAACCTCTCGGACTTCGACGCGCCGGCCGCCCTCGAGCTCGACCTCGACGGCGACGTGGTGTGGTCGCTCACCCCGGAGGCCGACGCCGGTGCCTTCGGCGCTCGCCGCCTCGACGATGGGCAGACGCTCATCGCCTGGACACGCCTGCCGCCCGACACTGCAGCGGGCCTGGTGATCGCCGACGACGAGGGCACCGAGTCGTGGCGGTACGACGAGAAGCTCGGTGGCCCGCTCGTGTTTCCGCACGGGGTCGACGTGCTCGGCGACGGTTCTGTGGTCGTGGCCGACACGTACCGGGGCGACGTGCTCGCCATCGACACCGCCGGCAGCTTGCGCTGGGAGTTGAGCGTGCTGTCGTCGCGACACGCGGGTGCGCCGTCGGGCATGTCTCGTGGCGAGTACGAGGGCAAGGAGTACATCTTCGTCACCCAGCTCGACAACCTCGACGGCACCGTGCCGAACGACACGCTGACCGCTTACCTGGTGGAAGGCGACGACGAGCCACGGGAACTCTGGGTCTGGCCGCCGGAGCGCTCGCCGGAGGTCTCGTTGTGGATCCACGGTCCCCGCCTCCTCGACGACGGCACCGTCCTCGGCTCGATGGCGGGCCACGGACAGGTTGTCCGACTCGACCTGGACGGCAACGAGATCGAGCGCTTCCCGCCAAGCGAGCACGAGTCGCGACTGGCATTCCCCAGGGACGCCGCCTTCCTGCCCGACGGCCGCCTCGTCGTACTCGATGCGACCGAGGTCTTGCTGGTGACCGACCCCTCTGGCGCCTTCGAGGTCGATGTGCTCGCCGAGCTGAGCTTCGGCTACAGTCTCGAGGTCGTGTACTAGATCTTCAGGGCGGCGCGCGCGGCGCCCAGGGCGTCGCGGTATCGTTCCGGATCGCCGACCTCGTTGATCGCCAGGCGGTACAGGATGTGATCCTGCGCGCGGGTGACGGCACGCACGGTGGCGCCCACCTCGACCGGCGCGCGGTCGCCCGGGCCCACCCTGAGGCGTAGACGCCCGCCCTCCACGAAGACCAGTGGGAACGCCGCGGGCGCGCTCACCAGCCACTCTTCCGGGTGCAGCTCGATGGCGTGGACCGAGCCCTCGTTGAGACCAAGCACGCCGCCCGAGGCCGGCAGCGCCGCGAGCGTGAGGCCGCCCGGCTGGCTACTGGCCCTCGACCAGCCGTCGATGAAGCCGAGCAGCACGCCGCCCTGGGAGCGGTCGGGGACGTCGATGCCGCTCCGGAGCACGCTGGCCTCGAAGGTGAAGGTGATGCCGTCGACGGTGAGCCAGCACCGCACGTCGGTGCCTGGTGAGGGCGGCGGACCGGCGAGGGCCAGCACCACGCCGCCGCGCTCGACGCGGATGACCTGGCCACGCGAGGGCGCGCCGCCTCGTGGCAGGACCTCGACCCCAGCACGCGCCTCAGCCGCGGTCACGAGCACTCGCCGGGCGTCGTCCATGGCGGGCGGGGCTATCACGTGGCGGGCTAGACCTTGGCGATGCGCGTGGCCCACATCACCGACATCCACGTCGAGCGGCGGCCGTCGCTCGGCGAACTCTGGAACAAGCGCCTCGCGGGGGCGGTCAATCTCTACGTGCTCGGGCGCTCCGCGCACTTCTCGGTCGCGAGCCAGGTAGCCCTGGTGCGCGACGTGCTCGCGTTGAACCCCGACGTCGTGCTTTGCACCGGCGACCTCACCGCCACCGCCACCGAGGCGGAGTTCGGCGCGGCGCTCGAGCTGCTCGCGCCGCTGCGAGAGCGCGCCTTCCTCTGCATCCCCGGCAACCACGACGTTTACACCGGCGAGAGCAAGGGCCGGTACGAGCAGTTCATGGGCGAGATCGACACCGTTCGCGTGTCGCGACAGGCGGGCTGGGACATCGTACTGGTCCGCGACGCCCATCCTGACTGGCTCAGCCGGGGCGAAGTGGGCCCCGCTGGCCGCGAGGCGCTCGACCGTGCGCTCGGCAACGGCGACGCGCCGGCGCTGGTCGCGCTCCACTACCCACTGCGCAATCGACGGGGCGAGCGCTACGGGCCAGCCACCCGCGCGCTGGGCGACGCGGCCGAAGTGGAGACGATCCTGTCGCGACACCCGCGCGTCCGCGCGGTGGTGCACGGTCACGAGCATCACGGCTACCGCGTGGAGATCCCCCGAGACGGCCAGCCCCTCGTCGAGATCGACCCCGGCGCCTCCGGCTACGCGCACCTGCCCGGTAAGGGTCGGACGGCCCACTTTTGCGTGTACACGCTCGGGGCTGAGCAGCTGGAGCAGGTCGAGCGCTACGCCTTCGACGGCGAACGCTTCGTGCCGGAGGCCGGCGGCGCCTTTGCATCCGGGGGGTAGGACACGGCGCTGGAAACGAGCGCGTCGAGGCGATAGCCTTCGCTTGGCGGGCCTTGCCGCGCTGGTGCCGGCCCCGGTCTTCAAAACCGGTCGGGGCGCCTCGAGAGGGGTTGCCCGGTCAGTTCGATTCTGATGGCCCGCCGCCAATGCCCTACACGGGCAGCGTGCCCACTTCGGCGAGGCTGTCGCGACCGAGCAGGCAACGCGTGTCTTCGTGGATGTAGAACATCTCCTCGAAGGCGGCCGCCCGGGTGCCGTCGCTGAGAACCGGGCGCACCGCGAACATGCCGTCCATCCGGATGGGGTGGAGCCGGTGGAGGCGGTTGCGCGGAAGAAAGGTGGCGAGATGGGCCGACTTGGGGAAGCCGCGGGCGACGAGACCCTCGCGTCCGAGCACGCGGTGGCCCACGGCGTTCTCGTTGGCGAGCGAGAGCCGGTTGTTCACCGCCCAGGCCTGGGCAAAGACGAAGATCTCGCCGCAGGTCTTCCAGCGACTCGCGTAGCCGCAGCAGGCCCGGGCGCACTCTCGCGCCTCGCGCAAGACGTGCGGCTCCTCGCCCCCGCCAAAGAGGCGGGTGACGCCGATGTCGCCGTAGGCCTCCGCCGTGCCGGGACCCAGGTCGATGCTCACGAGCTCGCCGACGCCAAGCGCCTTGCCGCGGCTGGGGAGGTGCAACCCCGCCTTGGCGATGGCCTCGCCGACCGCGACCTCTGGAGGGTGGAACCAGGTCGTGAAACCGTGCTCGCCGAGCCGCGTTTCCGCGAGCTCCACGATGTCACGGGCGAACATGCCTGCCTCCAGGCGGGCAACGACGTCGGCGAGCATCGCGATCGCGCGACGCTGCGCGTCGTCGAAGGCGGCGATGACAGGGGGGAGCTCGGGGCGGGCCATGGAGCGCGCCGATATCAAGAAACGGGCTGCGCGTCGCTCAGCGGGGCGGCCTCGCGTCGACGACGAAGCGTCCCCAGTCCGGGTAGGTGGCGCCCCCATCGTAGAGCAGGTGGTAGGTGAGGTAAGTCGACAAGACCCGCTTGATGTAGTGGCGGGTCTCGCGGAAGCTGACCGACTCGGTCCACGTGTCGACCGGCGTGTCGGCCGGCAGCGCCTCGAGCCAACGCTGGGTGTTGCCAGGGCCGGCGTTGTAGGAGGCGAGCGCGAGCATCGGGCTGCCGCCGCTGTCGGCCACAAGGTCGTCCAGGTAGTAGCTGCCGATACGCAGGTTGGTGTCGATGTCCCAGATCTTCGAGGAGCTGTAGGGAATCGACGCCTGTTTGGCCACGGCGCTCGCCGTCCCCGGCATGAGCTGAGAGAGCCCGCATGCCCCGGCGTGGCTCTTGATCTCCGGGTTGAAGTTCGATTCCTCGCGGACCAAGGCGTGGAAGATACGGGCGTCCCAGGCGTAGCCCTTGGTGACGGCCTGGATGTTGGACCAGTAGGCCTCGGGGTAGGCCACCCGCAGCACCTTGTAGGCGTTCGGCCCCAGCGTCTCCGGGGGATGGGTCTTGAGGTAGGCGCGGAGACGGTCGTGACCGACCACGAAATCCCCGGCGCGCGTCTCCAGCAACATGCGGATGGCGGCCACCGAGCCGCTCATCGCGCTCTCGTCGAGCGTGGCCAGTTCGGCCAATGCCTCACGGGTGAGCCCCACGCGGGCCAGGGCCAGCGCCGATTGCCCCGCGGGGCGAGTCACCAGGTCCTGTGGAACCTGCCAGGGCGCCGCTGGATCGTCCATCTTTGGTCGCGACAGCTTCGCGGCGCGTGGGGCGTCGAGCCGGCCGAGCTGCGCGGCGGCCAGTCCACCGTAGAAGTGCCACGGAGCGCGGGTGGCGACGGCCTCGAGGAGGTCGGCAGCCACGATGCGTTGAGTCGGGTCGGCGGTGAGCTGGTTGTCTTTCGGCCAGGCGCGCCAGCGGGCGGCCCAGTAGGTCGACGCGAGCACATCGGTGGGCGCGCTCGCGAGCGGGATCTCGGCGGCGGCTTTGTCGGCCCATCGGATCGCCTCGGTCACGTCGCCCGCCAGCCAGGCTCCCCAGGCGAGGCGCCACGCGTTCTCGGCGGCGAGGTCGCCGGTCGGGTACGCCGCCATCCCGAGGGCCCAGAGCTTGCGGGCGCCCTCGAGATCGCCCGCGTCTTGCCGGGCGATGCCGCCGAGGGTGTATCCGTCGTCGGCCATGGAGTGGGCGGGGTACCACTCGGGGATGTGGGCGTAGGCGCGCGAGGCGTTTCCCGCCTCTTTCTTGCGCTCGTAGGACTTGCCCGCCAGGTAGAGCGCCTTCGCCCCTCGGTCGGGATCCTTGTCGCGACAGGCCTTTCCGAGGGGGTCGAGCACCCCGGCGGCGATCGTCACGTTGTTCTGTTTGTGCTGCGCGCGCCCATAGGCGTAGCGACCCACGCAGTCGTCGGCAGGGAGGGTCTCGATCACGTCGGCAAGGAGAGCGGTGGCTGTCTTGAACTGGCCGCTTTCCTGCAGCCGATCCGCCCGGTAGGACTTGTCTTCCGGCGTGGGCACAAACCAGTCGGCGATCGCCTTGTCTTCCGATGTGCCGGGGTAGGCCCGGTAGATCCGCCGAGCGTGAGCCATGGCCTCCTTGCTGCCCTTGCCCACGCGCTGCCAGAGCCAGGAGAGCGCCTTCTCCACGCCGGGCGAGGGGTCGCGGGCGGTCGCGATCTCCTCGTACACCCGGCGGGCGTCTGCCTCGCGCTCGGCCCCCACGTAGGCCGACGCGAGGGCGAGACGCGCGCGCGCCCCGATGGGCGAGGTGCCCACAAGAACCTTCTCGAGTCTCGCGGCGGCCTCGACGTGTCTGCCCTCGGCGGCCAGGGCCTCGCCGGCCACCAGGTCGACGTAGGCCGGCGGCGGCGTAGGGGCGAGCTCGAAGGTGGGGACGAGGACGGCGGCTTCGCCCGCGCGCCCCGCGCGCACCAGCTCCCAGGCGAGGACGAAGGCGTGGTCGGCCACCTGCGACCCGGCGAGGCCTTGTTTGTTCATGGCGCGCAGCGCGGCCACGGCGGTCTCGTGCTCGCGCGCGTGGATGGCGACGGTCACGGGCTCGGGGAGCGGAAGAGCGAGGTCGAAGGCGCCATCAGGGAGGGGCGACCAGGACTCCGCGAGAGCGGGGAGGACGAGGCAGAGCATGGGAGCGGGCGGGGAGCGAGGGGGTAGGACATGTAACTCCCGTCGGGCCCCGAACCTGCCCTCGTCGCGACTATCCACGTCGAGCCGAGTGGTCGCGGTAGACTAGTAGCGGAGACCACCCGTGGCCCTGCCCGACGAGCAAACACTCTGGCTGCTCCTCGTGCTCTTCTTGCTGGTGTGGCTGCTCACTCGCGAGCGTCGTCACCGGGTGACGCGCCATGAGCGACGGATGCCCATGTCCGAGGATGAGCTGGGGCGCGTGGTCTTCGAGCTCGCGCGCGCCACCGACATTGAAGGGCTGCGACATTTGTACCTGTCGGGTGGCGAGGCGAGACAGGTGCTCGGCGACCGCGCTCTTGCCTATCTGGAGGCGCGGAGCGTGCCTCGTTGGCTCGAGGAGGAGTTGGTGGAGATCGCGGCGCGCCTGGCCGACCGGCAAACCTACCTGTCCACCCGGATGGGACATGACCAGATGGCCTGGATGCGCGTGCGTAGCACCGCCGGCGCTGAGGCCGAGATCCCCATCGGACGTGCCGTCCGCGTTGGACTCTTCTGGCGACTTCAAGACCCCGTCGGGGACTGGAAGCCCTACGGCAGGGTCAACGCCACGGCGTAGACCCGCCGAAAGTCGCGCGAGGCGTCGCCCACTCGCCCCTGGGCGGTGACAGCCAACCATGCGCGGCCGTCCGGTCCCTTCACCACGTCGATGTCGCCGTTTCCCACCGTGCCCGTGGGCACCATGCGGGCGCGGCTTGGGTCGGTCGCGGGCACGGCCCACACCGGGTCGAAGTTGTCGGGGTCGTCCCGCACGTACACCACATGTTTGCCGTCGGGGGTCCAGGCAGGGCCTCGCGCGTTCATCACCACGCCGGTCGCGACACGGGACGGCGTGCCCCCGGGGGTGAGCACGTAGAGGTCGAAGCGCGCTGGGTTGTCGTGGTTGCTGTAAAAGGCCAACTTCGTGCCATCGGGGCTCCACGAGGGCCGCGTGCTCACGCCCGGCCAGTCGGTGAGGGGACGCGGGGCGGGGAAATCGACGTTGTCGACGAGGTACAGGTTGTCGCCCTGTGGGGTGTGCCCGACGAAGGCGAGGCGGCGGCTGTCGGGGGCCCAGGCGGCGTAGAGCTCGCTGGCCACGGCGTCGCCCGACAACTTCAAGGGCGGAAGCTCGATCCGCGCGAGGTCGACCAGGTAGAGGTCGCCCTGTCCGCTGCGTGCCGAGGTGAAGGCGATGCGGGCGCCGTCGGGACTCCACGCCGCGTTGCCGTCGGCGCCGGGCGCCGCCGCGAGCGACCCCACGCCGTCGATGTAGAGGTCGTAGTCCTCCGCGGTGCCGCTGCTGGCGTAGACGAAGCGGCCGAGTCCGGGGGGGGACCAGGCCAGCTCGTGCACGACCATCCTGCTGGGACCCTTGGAAAACCCCGCGGTGATGCTGCTGGAGCCGTTGCCGGGCGGCAGGACGCGCCGAGGCGGAGCCCCCTGGCCAAAGACCGCCACGTACAGCTCGACGGCCTGATGGTCGAGATAGTTTACCTCCCAACTCAAGAATCGCCCATCAGGTGACCAGCGGGGCGACTGGCAGTGGCCCTCGTAGTCGGGTGAGAGGGGATCGGCGGCGAGCGCCGCGAGAGCGAGGGCGAGCATCGGGGGCCCGGAGTCTAACCAACGGGCCGTGTCGAGATTCCCGGGTCCTCGTCAGGCTCCGGCTGGCGCGGCGCCACCGTCGCCCGAGGAGCCGTCGCCAGCCGCGCTCGAGCCGGGCCCGCCCGCGCCGGGGCCGGTGCTGCGACGACGACGACGACGACGACGTTTCCGGGCCTGTCCGGCCGCGTCGTCGGCACCCTCGGTCCCAGGAGCGCTGCTGTTCGCGCCCTCGCCGCCGGCGGTCACCTCGTCGCCCTCGTCCTCCTCGACGTCCTCGCCGGCGGACTTGGCCTGGCGCGGCGCGGCGTCGTCGGTGGCCGCGGGCCTCGGTGCTGGCGGGGCAACGACGGCGGCTGCGGTCGCGTCGCCTTGGGGGCGAGCGTCACGACGTTCGCCACGGTTCCGGTCGCGGTCGCGACCATGCGGACGTTCGTCGCGCCGCTCGTCGCGTCGCGGTTCGCGTCGCTCGTCACGCCCACCTTCGCGACCACCATCCCGGCCGCCATCCCGACGGGCCTCCGGGCGATCACCAGGGCGATCACCCCGTCGCTCGTCGCGCCGGTCGGGGCGACGGTCCGCACGGTCGTCCCGGCGGCCCTCGCGGTTTTCGTCGCTCCGGTCGGCCTGCGGCTCGCCCTCCACCTGGCGGTCGGCCTCGGCAAACTTGCGTCGGCGGTCCCACTCGAGGAACGCGCGCAGGGCCACGGCAAGGAGCGTGTCGGCGTCGGGACGCTCGCGCAGCGCACGCACGGTGTCGCGGTAGCTCTCGAAGGCCATCGTGCCGGAGGCCTCCTTCAGGAGCCGGGCGAAGCGTTCG
The DNA here is from genome assembly GCA_005778355.1 of Pseudomonadota bacterium. Taxonomy (GTDB): domain Bacteria; phylum Myxococcota_A; class UBA796; order UBA796; family SXON01; genus SXON01. The sequence continues at coordinate 16,113 of SXON01000001.1, forward strand.
GTGCGAAGCCGCGCCGACTCGTCGGCGGTGGGGAGCGCCTTGACCGCGAAGGCGATCTTGTGCTGCTTCTCGAGCACCTGGCGGGTGCTGAAGCCGGGGCCGTCGGCGAGGCAAATGCAGGTGCCGGTCTTGCCAATACGCCCGGTGCGACCGCTACGATGCAGGTACACCGCCGGGTCTTCCGGGAGGCTGTACATGATCACGTGGGAAAGGTCGCTGATGTCGATACCGCGGGCGGCCACGTCGGTGCTGACGAGGAACTGCACCGCGCTCGACTTGATGCGCGCCATCACGCGCTCTCGCTGCTTCTGCTGGAGGTCGCCCGAGAGCATCTCCACGCCAAGCCCCTGGCGGTCGAGGTAGCTGTGCACCGTCGCGACGTCTTCGCGGGTGTTGCAGAAGATGATCGCGCTCTGCGGGCGTTCCTGCTCGATGAGGTCGAGCAGCGCGCGCGCCTTGTGGTAGTCGGGGCTCGTCTCGTAGAGCACGTGGGTGATGAGCTCCACGTTGTCGCCGTCGTGTGACAGGTGGATGTCTTCAGGCGACTTCATGTGCGTGCGCGCGAATCCCCGCAGCGACTCGTCGAGCGTGGCCGAGAAGAGCAAGGTTTGACGCTCCTTGCTGGCCTTGTCGAGGATGCGCTTGACGTCTTCGAGGAAACCCATCGACAACATCTCGTCGGCCTCGTCGAGCACCGCCACGCGGAGGTTCTCGAGGCGGAGGTTGCCACGACGCAAGTGGTCGATGATGCGGCCGGGCGTGCCCACCACGATCTCGGCGCCGTCGCGGAGTGCGTCTTCCTGTGGGCCGAAGCCCACGCCGCCGTAGATCGCGGCGATGCGCACATCGCGGAACTTCGCGATGTTGGCGACCTCCTGGGCCACCTGCACCGCCAGCTCGCGGGTGGGCGTGAGAACCAGGGCCTGCGTCTGGTGGGCGCCCTCGGTCACGCGCTCGATGAGCGGCACGCCGAAGGCACAGGTCTTGCCCGTGCCGGTCTTGGCGCGGACGATGAGATCGAGGCCGGCGATGGCCGGATCGATCACCGCGGCCTGCACGGGGGTTGCGCTCGTGTAGCCCATGGCGTTGAGGCCCTGGAGCGTGCTCGGGGCGATGGGAAAGTCGGCGAAGGTGCGGTCGCTGACGTAGTCGGAGGAGGGGGTCGGGGCGGCGGCCTCGTTCGTGGCCGCTTCGGGGTCTGCCAAGGTACACTCGTCGGAAGGGCGCGTTGCTAACGCAAACTCGACCCTTGCGCCCTGCGCGCCGGGCCATAAGTGTGGCCGCCTTTTGGACAAGGCACCCATGGACTTCGCGTCACAGTTCCTCGCCACCGTGCGCCGGAGCGCCTCGGTGCTCTTGACCGGTCCAGAAAGTCCCGATGGCGACAGCATCGGCGCCTGCCTGGCCCTCCAGCGAATCCTCGCGCAGCTGGCGCCGGCTGTCCGCATAGACGTGGCGGGGCACCCCGGTTTTCGCTATGACTTCCTGCCGGCGGCGGGGGCCATGGTGCCCGACGAACACGTTGGCACCTACGACGGCGTGGTGGTGATGGACGGCGACGCCGGTCGTCTGCCCCGCCCCATCGACGTGGCCTTCAAGGCGGCGGGCTGGACGGCGATCGTCGACCACCACCGCTCCACCACCGCGCAGGGCTACTCGCTTGCCTACCTCGATGGCGAGTCGGAGAGCACCTGCGTGATGGTGCGTCACCTGATGCGCGCCTGGGGGGTCGAGCTCGACCGCGACATCGCGATGCTCCTATACACGGGCATCATCTTCGACACCGGCGCCTTCCGGCACAGCAACACTCGCCCGTCGACCCATCTGCTCGCGGCCGAGCTGCTCGCTTTCGACTTCCCCCACTGGGTGGTGTGCGAGAAGGTGCTCGTGGAGCGTCGCCTCTCGGGTCTGAAACTTCACGCGCGCATTTTCGACCAGGCCGAGTTCCTCGCCGGCGCTCGCCTAGCCGTGGGTCGCTACTCGCTCGCGGTACGAGAAGAACTCGGGACGGGCGACGGCGACGCCGAGGGCGCCGTGGACGCCCTCTGCATGGTGCAGGGGGTCGAGGTCGGGGCGGTCTTTGTCGAAAAGCAGGATGGTCGAACCAAGTTGAGCCTGCGCTCGCGGGGGGCGGTTGACGTCGCGGCGCTGGCCAAGCGCATTTCGGCCCACGGCGGCGGTCACGCCAAGGCAGCGGGGGCCTCGATCCCGGGCGACCTCAGCGCCGCCGTGGCGACCGCGCTCCCGGCCCTGCTCGACGCTTGCCAGGGAAATGTCAACCGCGCTTGACCTGAGCATCTGTTCAGATACGGTTCGGGGGCCCAAAAGGAGCGTCCCATGGCATCGACTCAAGGTCAATTCGTCTGGTTTGAGTGTATGAATCGCGACAACGAGGCCGCGAAGGCTTTCTACCCGAAGGTGGTCGGGTGGTCGCTGATGAAGTTCGACGGCCCCTTCGACTACTGGATGTTTGCGGGCGAGGGTGGCCCGATCGGCGGCACCATCGACCTCCGCGACGATCCTGCGGGGGCAAGCGCGCCGTGCGCCTGGATGGTGTACGTGGGCGCCGACGACGCCGACGCCACGGCGGCTCGGGCCAAGGAGCTCGGTGGTAGCGTGCTCGCCGGGCCCATCGACATCCCGGGCGTCGGCCGGATGTACGTCATTGCCGACCCTCAGGGCGCGGTCTTTAGCCTGCACCAGTCTGCCAGTCCCGACTACGCGGGCCCCCCCGCGGAAACCCCGATGGGCGGCATCGCCTGGGTGGAGGTTCTCTCGAAAGACCAGGCCACCGCTTGGCCCTTCTACGAGCAGCTTTTCGGCTGGGAAACCGCCACCGTGATGGACATGGGGGCCATGGGGCCCTACCGCGTTTTCGGGAAGGGGGGCCGCAACCTCGGCGGGATGATGAACGCCCACGCGGACTACGGCCCGCCGCGCCTGCGCAGCTACGCGCGGGTGCCCAACATCGACACGGCCGTGGCGGCCACCGCGACCTGCGGCGGCAAGGTGGTGATGGGGCCCCACGAGGTCCCGGGCGGCGACAAGATCGCGGTCATCATCGACAACCAGGGCATAGAGTTCGCCATGGTTGAAAACGCGGCGAAGTAGGGCCGAGCCCGGCTGGACGCCTCAGCAGAGGCGCTCGAGCCGGCCCTTGCGCTTGACGATGTTCTTGTAGTCCCACTGGATCGAGCGGCACTTGTCGAGCCAGCGCCGGAGGTCGTCAACGGCCACGTCGGCCGTCGAGTTGAGAAAGCGCTCGGCGGCCTGGAACTTGCCCTCCGCGTGGAGGCCCGGCTCCTCGAAGGACTGTCCGCTCCAGAAGAGGAGCGTCACGTGCTTCTTGCGGCCCACGTAGCCAACCACCGGGTTGCCCTCCAGGAACCACACCGGCGCGCCGTGCCAGATCTTCGCCTCGGCGTCGGGCAGGGCCGCGTCGATCTCGGCGCGCAGGAAGTCCATGACCGGGCGGTAGGGCTCGGGCTGCGCGGCGGCGTAGGCGGCGATGGCGTCGGTGCCCATGGCTTAGGACAGGCCCCCGTCGACGACGAAGGTTTGACCGGTGATGTACGAGGCTCCGGGGCCAAGCAGGAAGGCCACGAGCGGGGCCACCTCCTCTGGCTTGCCCAGGCGTCGTAAGGCCACCATCTGCTTGACGCCGTCGAGCAGCTCGGTGGGGAGCACGCGCGTCATGTCGGTGTCGATGAATCCCGGCGCGACGGCGTTCACGCGGATGTTGCGGCGACCGAGCTCCTTGGCGAGCGACCGGGTGAAGGCGATGACCCCGGCCTTCGCCGCGGCGTAGTTGGCCTGTCCCGCGTTGCCCATGAGCGCCGACACACTGGTGAGGTTGACGATCGCCCCGCGACGGCGTGGCAACATTGGCGCCGCGAAGGCGCGGCACACGCGAAAGGTAGAGGACAGGTTCGAGGCGAGCACGTCGTCCCAGTCCTCGTCGGGCATGCGCAAGACCAGCCCGTCGCGGGTGATGCCCGCGTTGTTGACCACCAGCTCGGCGCCACCTTCTCTCTCGGCCGCCGCGAGGAGCGTGTCGACGCCCGCCTGCGTGGACACGTCGGCTGCGACCGCCACCGCGTTGCCGATCTCGGTCACCGTCGCGGCGGCCGCCTCGGCGTTGCCCTTGTAGTTGACGATCACCCGCGCGCCGGCTCGACCCAACTCCAGCGCGATGGCCCGCCCGATGCCGCGCCCGCCGCCGGTGACGACGGCCAGCTTGCCCTCGAGGTTCACCTACTGCTCGCGCTCGTCCATGGACCCGTCGCCGTCCTTGTCGCGACCGGTCTTCACCACGTTGCCGCCCTCGTCGAGCAGCTCCCAGAAGTCGATGCGCGCGTCGGCATTGGTGTCGCGTTCTTTGCGGCGCACGCGACCGTTCTCATAGTACTTGAACAGGTCGAAGGTGCCGTTGAAGTCGGTGTCGACCTCGGTCATGCTGCGCTTGCCCTGGATGTAGTGATCCACCCAGTCGGCGCGGCCGTCGAAGTCGCCGTCCATCTCTTCCTTCACCCGCAACCCGGCCTCGTCGAACTCCGACCGGACGTCGATCTTGCCATCGCGGTTGAGGTCGACGTCTTTCTTGAGGAGGAGCTTGTTGCCACCTGACTCGCGGTAGTAGTTGACGATGTCGGCCTTCTGGTCGCCATCGAGATCCACCTGGACCTCGTTGAGGCCGTCGGCCGTGGCGCGCGTGGACAAGATAGCGGCCGTGCCCTGCGGGATCGTCGGGGCAGCCGTGCTGGCGGGCGTCGCGACGTCGCCCGTGGTGGGACAGCCAATTAGGGTGAGCACCAGCAGCATGCGCAGAAACTCCGCCAGGTCGGGGAAGGGTGGCGATGTAACCCGCCGCGCGAGTTAGCGGAGCGCCATGAAGAGCGACGGCAAGAAGCACCTCCTGGTCGTCGACGACGAGCCGGTCATTCTGCAGATCCTCAAGGCGGTGTTCGAGGAAGAACCGTGGAAGCTCACGCTGGTGGGCACGGGCACCGACGCCAAGCGCATCATCGAGAACGAGCCGGTCCACCTCTTGCTCACCGACAAGAACCTGCCCGACATCAACGGCATGGAGCTCTTGAAGCTCGCCAAGCAGAAAGAGCCGCTTACCGAGGTGATCATCCTCACCGGCTACGGGTCCTTGGAAACGGCGCTCGCGGCGATCGAGCTCGACGCATTCGACTACGTGCTCAAGCCACTCAACAACGTCTTCGACATCCGCAAGAAGGTGCGCCAGGCCTTCGCGAAACAAGACGTGTCGCTGGAAAACCGCCGACTCATCGCTGAGCTGCGGGAGAAGAATGGCGCGCTGGAGGCGGCCCTCGAGGAAACACGTTCGCTCCAGGCGGAGCTCATCCAGAGCGAGAAGCTCGCCGGGATCGGCACCCTCGCCGCCGGCATCGCGCACGAGATCAGCTCGCCCCTCTTCGGCATCATGGGGCTGGCCGAGGCCATCGCCGACGAGCAAGACCTGTCGTTGGCGCAATCCTACGCGCGGGAGATCGTCGAGTACTGCCGCACCGTGCGCGACATCGTCGTGGAACTGTCGAGCTACTCGAGGGCGGCAACCAATGAGTACCTCACGACGGTGGAGCTGTCCCGCGTGATCCAGGACGCGATCCGCCTGGTTGAGCGTTCCAGCGACACCGCTGGCGTCCACTACGAGACCAACATCGAGGCCGACCTCCATCTTCACGCCCGTACCAACGAGATCCAGCAGGTTTTCGTCAACCTCGTCAAGAACGCCACCGAGGCGGTGCGCGAGGCGGAGCCGGGCACCGAGCCGGGCGCCAACGCGCCCGCCAAGTCGCCCGGGGGCGGCGTGGTGCGGGTGAGCGCCGGGCGGGCGGGCAACCACGTGTGGATCACCGTGTCCGACAACGGCCCCGGCATCGAGCCCGACAAGCAGAAGCTGATCTTCGACCCCTTCTACACCACGAAGGCACCAGGAAAGGGCACGGGACTCGGGCTCAATATCGTCTACCGCATCGTGACGAAGTACCGCGGGGCCATCCACGTCGAGAGCACGCTGGGCAAGGGCGCGACCTTCGAGTTGCGTTTCCCCATCGAGCGCTAGGCCGGTCGGATGCGCCTGGGTTCGCGCATCGTGACCTTCGTGGTTGTTCCAGGGGTGATCCCCCTGGTGCTGCTGGCGTACATGGCGGGAAAGATCGCCCGCGACTACCTCGAAGACACCATGCGCCGCGCCCACGTGGAGGTGGCCGTGCAGCTCGCCGAGGGGGTGGGGCGATCTCTCGACGACCTGGAGCGTGTGCTCGCCGCGCAGGCAGGGAACTTCCAGCTCGACGTGGCCACCGACGAGGCCCGCAGTGCCTTCCTCGTCGCCACCTGGCGCCTGTTCCCGGAGATCGCGATCGCCGCGCTGGTCGACAGCGAGGGGCAGGATCTCGTGGCGCCTGTCTACGCGGGGACCGCCGAGGAGGCTGGCGCCCACGATCACGTCGACGCCCAGCGTCTCGCGAACTTCCAGGGCGCCTGGGCCGTTCCGACGGGACCGGTGAGTCGCGGCGAGCCCTACGTGCCGGCCGGCAGTGCCGCGGCGGTCCTGCCCATCAGTTTTCTGTCGCCCCATGGCGACGGGTTGGCGCTCTACACCGAGGTGTCGCTGCGCCCGGTGGCGCGGCAACTCGCGCGGGTGGCCGGCGACGACCGTGTTGCGGTGCTGGTGGACCGCGACGGCGAGGTGCTGGTCGCGGCGGGCGGGGGGCCCGGCATCGATCCGGTGCGGCTGGTGCCCGTCTTGCGTAGCTCCTCGTCGGATGCGCGAGTTGATGACGAGGTGATCGTGGCCACCGCAGCGGTTGAAGGTCGCGACATGGCGGTGGTCGTCACCGCCCCGGCGAGCTTCATCGACCAGGCGGTAGACGGTGTGCGACGGCCCACGTGGTTCATCGGGCTGGTGGCGCTCCTGGCGATGGCGGTCGGCGGCCGAATCATCGGGAAGTCGATCACGGAGCCGGTCAACCAGCTGCGCGCGGCGGCGCAGGCGGTGGGTGAGGGCGACCTGAAGCAGCGCGTCCGCCTCACGACAGGCGACGAGCTGGGGGAGCTCGGCCATTCCTTCGACCAGATGACCGAGCGACTGGAGGGCAACCTCAAGGAAATCGCCGAGAAGAGCGCGATCATCGACCGGTACAACCGCGACCTCGAGCGACTGGTGAGCGAGCGTACCGCTCAGCTGGTGGAGACGCAGGAACAACTGGTTCAGTCGCGACAGCTCGCCGCCGTCGCGGAGATGAGCGCGGGCCTGGCGCACGAGTTGAACAACCCCCTCGCCGGCGTGCTCGGTCTCTTGCAGATCCTGAAGCAGATGCGGGCCGGGCAGGCCGACGCGGCGATGCTCAAGAGCGCCGAGGAGCAGGCCTTGCGGTGCAAGGAGATCGTCGGGAGTCTCTTGCGATTCACCGGACCGCCGAGGGGGGAAGGTGAGCACGAGCGGGTCGATCTCGGCGGCATCGTCAAGGACGTCGTCGGGCTCGCGGGGAGCGCCTTTCGCCAACGTGGCGTGGGACTGGAGCTCGACTGCGAGGGTCGCGAGATTTCCGTGCTGGCCCACCCCGACGAGCTGGGACGCGCCCTGTCGCAAGTGTTGGCCGCGCTCCGCGGGGTCGCCGCCCCGGGTTCCACCTTGAGCATCGCCGCCGGGCGGGTGAAAGGGGAGATGGTGGCGCGAGCGGAGGTCCGTTTCGCGATGGAGGCGGTGGTCGACAACGACGACGACTGGCGGGCGAGCGCGCTCGGCCTGTGGGCGGCCCGGCAGGTGCTCGTCACCCACGAGGCGCGACTCGACGAGGTCCAGGTGGCCACTGGCCGGGCCTGGCGCCTGCTGATTCCGCTGGCCCCGGGGGCATCGTGAAGCGCGACTGGCTCGGGGTGTTTGCCGTGCTGGCGATCCTCGCCGTGGGATTTGTTGCCTATGACTTGCTGTTCGGCAGCGATGGTGCAGACCGCTTCCGCATCGTGAGCGTGGCGGGCGACGTGACGCACGTGCGCGCGGGCGGTGCCGACGAACCTGCTTTGCCCGGTGAGCGGCTCTCCACCGGCGACCGCATCGTCTCCAAGGGCGAAGGCAGCGCGGTGCTGGGGCTCGGCGACGACGCGCGCATCACCGTGGGACCGAAGTCGAGCGTGGAGGTGCTTGGCGTCTCCGCCGAGGGCGTGCAGCTCGAGCTCGAGGGCGGTAATGTGCAGGCCACCGTGCGGCCCGGATCCGGCCGCGTGGGGGTGGTTGCCGACGGTCGAGAACTCGTGGCGACCGACGCTGACTTTACTGCCGTTCGCGACGAGGATGGAACGCTGGCAGTAAGCACTGTGCGAGGCGAGGTGGCGGTGACCGGGCTCGAGGGCGTGTCGAGCCTGCCAGCGGGTGAGGAGCTGATCGCGCCGCGAGAGGGTTCGCCGCTCCGCGCCCCGGCCTCCGAGGCCCTGCTGCTCGCGCTCCGCGACGCCGCCCCGCCTCGCACGCGCGAGCCCGAGGTGGAAGTCTCCGGTTCGACGAGCCCGGGCGCCACGGTGACGGTGAGAGGGGGCAAACGGCCGGTCAGCACTCGCGCGGGCAAGGACGGCAGCTTCAGGGTGACGGTGTCGCTCGCCGAGGGCGACAACCCCTTGCAGATCCGTGCCGAGAGCCTGCTTGGCAAGTCGGCCGAGGCCAGCATGGTGGTCAACCGCGACACGACGGCACCAAGCGTGGGCGTCAGCCTAGAATTCTGAGGCCGCGGCGGGATAGAACGCGCGGCCGCCATGCCGACCTACCCCGAACTCGCCCCTCCCGCCGAACTCGAAGCTGAGATCCTCGCCTTCTGGAAGAATGCGCGCATCTTCGAGAAGTCCCTCGCGCTCCGTCGCGACTCGCCGAGCTTCGTGTTTTACGAGGGGCCGCCCACGGCGAACGGCATGCCCCACAACGGGCACGTGCTCACCCGCGTCGTGAAGGACCTTTTCCCCCGCTACCGCACCATGCGCGGCTACCGGGTGGACCGAAAGGCCGGCTGGGACACGCACGGCCTCCCCGTGGAAGTGGAAGTCGAGAAAGAGCTCGGCATCCACGGCAAGGAGGCCATCCTCGCCTACGGCCTCGAGCCCTTCTCGCAGAAGTGCATCCAGAGCGTCTTCACCTACACCCGCGAGTGGGAGGAGCTCACCGAGCGCATCGGCTTCTGGGTCGATTTGCCTACGGCCTACGTCACCTACCATCGCAGCTACGTGGAGAGCGTGTGGTGGGCGCTCTCTGAGCTCTTCAAGAAGGGGCTCCTGTATCGCGACTACAAGGTCGTCTGGTGGTGGGCGCAGGGTGGCACGGCGCTGTCTTCTGGTGAGGTGGGCGAAGGGTACAAGTCGGTGGACGATCCGAGCGTGACGGTCGGGTTCCGAGTGAACTACTCACCCGCCCCGTTCTCGAACCTAGCGGCCGGTGAGGACCGCGGTCTTGGCTGGTACGCCGACCTCATGGGTCGCCACGCCGACGCCGTCGGGAACGTGTTCTTCCTCGCGTGGACCACCACCCCATGGACCTTGCCCAGCAACGTGGCGCTCGCGGTGCGTGGCGACGCCGACTACTGCGTCACCCGCGTGGAGTGGCCTGGCCAGGGCGTGCGCTACGTCGTGACAGCGAAGGCGCTCGCCCCGGAGGGCGAGTGGATCGCCGACCTGAGCGGCGCCGACCTGGTCGGGGCCACCTACGAGCCCCTCTTCCGCTGGCACGAGGCCGTCCCCGAGCAGGCGGCACAGCTGGCGGCGGGCCGTTCCTTCGTGGTCATCGCCGCCGACCACGTGGAGATCGCCCAGACCGGCATCGTCCACACCGCCCCCGCCTTCGGCGAGGACGACTTCAAGGCCCGCACCAAGAACGGCCTCGGCTTCCTCCAGATGGTGGGGAGCGACGGCAAGTTTATCGAGGGATGTGGGGAATTTACGGGTCGGTTCTGCAAGGATGCAGACAAAGACCTCGTGCGTTACCTCAAGGAGGGCGGCGCTCTCTGGAAGTCTGAGGTTTATCGCCACGAGTACCCCTTCTGCCCTCGCGCCGACCAGGACCCGCTGATCCAGTACGCGCGCCCGGCCTGGTTCATCCGCACCACCTCGGTGAAGGGCGAGGCGCTGGCCAACAACGGCGCCGTTGCTTGGCACCCGGAGACCATCGGCGAGGGACGCTTCGGCGACTTCCTGCGCAACAACGTCGACTGGGCCCTGTCGCGCGAGCGCTTCTGGGGTACGCCGCTCAACATCTGGGTCTGTCGCGACTGCGGTGCGCAGAAGGCGCCGTCGAGTGTCGCGGAGATCGAGGCGAACGGCGGCCAGCTCGCCGAGGGCGTGAGCCCCGACCTCGCGGTTCACAAGCCCTGGATCGACCGCGTCACTCTGCGTTGTTCTTGCGGCCACGAGATGCAGCGGGTGCCCGAGGTGATCGACTGCTGGTTCGACAGTGGCTGCATGCCCTTCGCCCAATGGGGCTGGCCTCACCAGGGCCGGGAGGAGTTCGCGCGGAGTTTCCCGGCCGACTTCATCAGCGAGGCCGTCGACCAGACCCGGGGCTGGTTCTACTCCTTGCTCATGGTGTCGACGCTCTTGTTCGACGACGACACCTGCAAGGCGCAGGGCCTGTCTCCCCGTGGCTTCCCGCGTCCCTATCGCAACTGCATCGTGCTTGGACACGTATGCGATGTGGAAGGCAAGAAGGAGTCGAAGTCCAAAGGCAACTACACGTCGCCCGACCTGGTGCTCAAGGGCGAGATGCGGGTCAAGCTCCTCGCCGACCCCTCGCTGAAGCCGGGGCAGCTCGGCCTGAAGCCGCCCCAGGTGAAGAGCCTCGGCCTCGACCCCGCCGAGCGGCTGCGCGCCCCCGACGGTTCCTCGTTCGAGGTCGTGTCGCGACCGGTGAAGGGAAAGGACGCGGCGCACGTGCACCCCGACGACCTCGCGCGGCTGGGTTCCAGCACGGTCCTCCGGCCGCCCTACCCGGCGCCCGGTGCCGACGCCTTCCGCTGGCTTTTCTGCGCCAGCAACCCCCCGTGGAACAACACCCGCATCTCGTTGAAGGCGATCCTGGAGGGACAGCGTGAGTTCCTCTTCCGGCTGCGCAACGTGCACCAGTTCCTCGTCCTCCACGCGGAAGGGTGGGCGCCCTCCACCCCGGTTGCGACGCACGCGCTCGACCGCTGGATTCTCGGCGAGCTCGCGGCGCTGGTGCGAGGATGCACGGCGCAGCTCGACGCCTACCGCCCCTTCGAGGCCGCTCGCGACCTCTCCGCATTCGTGGACGGCCTGTCCAACTGGTACCTGCGCCGCAGTCGCGATCGCTTCGAGAACCTCGACGCCGACGGGATTGCCGCCCGCGACACGCTTCACGCGGTGCTCCACACGCTGGCGAAGCTCATCGCGCCCTTCGTGCCCTTCACCGCCGAGGGCATCTTCCGCTCCATCCGAGGCCCCGGCGAGCCCGAGAGCGTGCACCTCTGCGACTGGCCGTCCGACACGATGGCTCACGACGAGGCGCTCGCCAGCGACATGGCCCTGCTTCGGGAGCTTGCCTCGCTGGGCTTGGCCGCCCGGGCCAACGTGGGCGTTCGCGTGCGTCAACCGCTCGCGGCGGCCGAGGTGGTCCTCGCCGACGCCACCAGGGCGGCTGGGCTCGCGCCCCTGGTCGACCTCTTGCGCGACGAGCTCAATGTGCGCGAGGTGCGATTCTCGACTCAGGCCGACCGATTCGTGAGCTTCAAGGTAAAGCCCGACTTCCGGGCGCTCGGGAAGAAGCTCGGGGGCGACATGAAAGCCTGCCAAGCGGCGCTCGCGTCGATGGACGGCGGGGAGGTGCGCGCGCGCGTGCTCGCCGGCGGGCTAGAGCTGGCCTTGCCGTCGCGAGCGGTGGTGCTGGGCCCCGATGAGATCATCGTCGAGGTGGCGCCCTTGCCGGGCTTCCAGGCCGCGGGCTCTGCGGTCGCGGTGGTGGCTCTCCACGCGGAGTTGAGCGAGGATCTGCTCGTGGAAGGCCTCGCGCGCGAGATCACCAGCAAAGTGCAGGCGATGCGGAAGGGCATGGGATTGCGCTTCGGCGACCCAGTGCGGATCGCGGTGGATGGCGGCCCGCGTACGGCCGCAGCGCTGTCGCGACATGGCGACGCGATCATGCAGGACGTGGGAGGCGCACTGGGGGCGGTGGGCGGTGAGCTGGCCGATTTGACGGTCGACGGGGAGGCGCTGACGGTCCGCGTGGAGCGCCTTGGCTGAGCTTCCCCCTGAGGTTCTCGACCGCCTCGCGGGGGTGGAGCGCGTGCGCGTGATGGTGGGTCCCCCGGGCGATAATTTCCCGGTGAGCGCCGTCGCTGCCCCCATCCAGCGCCAGCTCTACCTGTTGCTGGCTCCCGAGTCGCGGGTGGAGACCACGCTCGACGAGCACGTCCACGCTGCAGTGATCGCCGAGGATCCGGTGGGCAAATGGTCGGTCAACACCCGCGGTCGCCTGCTCTATGGGCGCCGGGTGGTGAACGATCCGCGTCGTAACGAGCTTATGCACTGGCTCCCCGAGGGCATCGGTCCGGCCGACCTCGTGGCATGTCGCTTCCACCCGGAATCGCTGGACTACCAGCACGAGGCCGTCGACGGGCGTCGGCGGGCGAACGGGCCAGTGCCGGGGGCGGCGCCGCTACCCACCTGGCGGCGGCTCTGGGACATCGGCGGCGTGCCTTTCTGGCCGTGGTTGCTCGCCTCGTCCGTCCTCGAGGGGCTCGTGATCCTCTTCGTTGCCGACTTCGAGGATCGCCACGCCTGGTCGCTGGCCATGGCAATCCTCGCCGGTGGGCTGCCGATCATCGGCGCGCGCATCGCGTTGGCCGCAAACGACATCGCACGGTGGCGCAAGGGCCTGGAGAAAGATGCGGCCCTCGGTGCCCTGGGCGAGGCCTGGTTCTCGGCGCGCGAGCTCGAGCGCCAGGGCATCTATGTCTTGCTCGCGGCCGCGGCGGCGTGGTTTTTCCTCGCGTGGGCCTGCGGGGCGGTGGTGGTGGGCTGGATAGCGCTGGTTTCCGGGGCCCCGCTCCTGGTGTTGCTCATGGCGGTGCGCCGACGGTCCACGACCCCGTCCGAGGAGGCGACATGAATGTCTGCTTGCGCGGGTCGAGCCCGGGCACCATGGTTGCGGGCATCCTGCTCCTGTCTCGCGCCCGCACCTTCGGGCAGCGGATCAAGGTCGAGATCCTCGGCGACCCGGGCGACGTGGGCGTGGTGGAGGGCCCCGCGGTCTTGCACAGCGCCGCGCTCGCCTCCTGCGGCGTGGGGCGCGACCTCGGCAGCGGGGCCCTTGTGGTGGTCCCGGGCCCCGGCGCGGAGCCGCTGGCCGTGAGCTTGTCGGCCGAGGGACGTGGCGAGTGGTTCCACGTGGCGCGCAGTGGCACCGGCGCCGTTCCCGCGACGCGGGCCTTGTACGCGCTGATCGGCACCAGTTCTCCGGACGGTCGACGACTGTCGCGGCAGCTCCACCTGGGCATGGAGGCGCTGGGCTGCGCGTTCGAGCCCGCCGTTTTCGACCTCCTCTTCGGCGCGCCGGTGGCGCCGCTCTCTCGACTGGCGGTGGCGTTGCGCGCGGGGCGCACGCTCTCGGGGCAACGCGGGGCGCCGGTGACGGCCGCGCTCGCCACCGAGCTCGCCGAGGACGACGAGCTCGACCCGGCCGCCACGCTGGCCCGCCTGGCGCCACCGGTCCGGGAGGTGCTCGCGCTCCTGCGGGCACACGCCCAGGTGCTCCGAGAGCGCGGCGACGACAGCCTCGCCCGCGGTGTCGATGAGCTGCTCGGCCACTTCGGCCTCTTGCCCTTGCATGGCATCTTGCC
>SXON01000198.1 GCA_005778355.1 Pseudomonadota bacterium
GCCGCCGTGATGTCGAAGGCGCTCTCCCGGGGTGCGCCCTGCGCGTCCAACATGACCCGGCGCAAGGCGCGATCGTTCACGTCGACCACTCGGCGCCAGGTGGCGTGCGACCCGGCGGGCAGCCGCCCGCGGCGCTCGGCGTTGTCGACCAGGGCCGCCAGGAGGTTGTGCGCCGCCGCCACCGCGTGGAAGTCGCCGGTGAGGTGCAGATTGATGTGGGCACTCGGCTCCACCGTGGCCCGGCCGCCTCCGGTGCCGCCCCCCTTCTTCCCGAACACGGGCCCCTGGGAGGGTTGCCGCAAGACCGGCACCGCCCGCTGGCCCAGCCGGCGGAGCCCGTCGGCGAGGCCGATCGCCATGGTGGTCTTGCCCTCGCCGGCCGGCGTGGGTGACATCCCCGACACGAGCACGAGCCGACCCGCGGCGGTGCCACCCGCGACTGGGGCAACTTTCGCTCGCCCCGGGCCCCAGGGCTGTGCCACGTCGCGCAGGCCCATCTCATCGGCCACGTCCAGAATCGGTCGCATGCGGCTACTTAGCGCAGGCAGCGCCCGTTTGCGACCCTATCTATCGGTCCTTTGATGGATATCCGGTCGTTCGACCGATGATGGATAGCCCAACCTAACCCGTGCCAAAATACACACACAGTGCGAAAAAAGGCGCGTGGGGCTGTGCGAGAAGCCATGGCACGCCGCTTGCCACGCTCAGGGCCCCCGGCCTGGAGACCGAATGTTGCCGATTCTGATGCTCGCCCTCACCGCCGACGCGGGGAGCGTTGCTCGCCCCGCCTTGTTCGACACCGTCTGCGTGGCCTGCCACGCCGTGGGCGGGAGCGGCGGCCAAGTAGGCCCTGCGCTCGATGGCGTGGGCACCCGTCGCACCGCCACGGATCTCGACAAGTGGCTGAAAGACCCCCAGGCCTACAAGCCCGGGACCATCATGCCCAAGATCGAGATGACCGATGCGCAACGCGCCGAATTCGTGAAGTGGCTCGCCTCGCTCAAGTAGTTTCATCCCTCACTCCCCGAGGTTCCCGATGTCGACGTTCTCCCGTCGATCTTTCCTGGGCGTGCTCAGCGCCGGTGCCGCCGCCGTGCCCAGCACCGCACTGGCCTTCAACTTCCTCGAGCCCACGGTGGTCGAGAACCCGCTGAAGGCCTACCCGAATCGCGACTGGGAGCGCGTGTACCGCGACCTCTTCGCCTACGACGACACCTTCACCTTCCTGTGCGCGCCCAACGACACGCACAACTGCCTGCTCACCGCGTATGTGCGCAATGGCACCATGGTGCGCCTCGGCCCGAGCTTCGGCTTCGGCCAGGCGACAGACCTCGCCGGGCAGAAGGCGAGCCACCGCTGGGACCCACGCTGCTGCCAGAAGGGCTTGGCGCTGATCCGCCGCTTCTACGGCGACCGGCGGGTGAAGTACCCGATGGTCCGAGAGGGCTGGCTGGCCTGGGCGAAGGCGGGTTTCCCGCGCAACGCCGACGGCACCCTCGACCCCAAGTACAAGCGCCGCGGCCGGGAGCGCTTCGTGCGCTTGCCCTGGGAGGAGGTGTACGACTGGATCGCCAAGGGCATGGACAACATCGCGCGCACCTACTCGGGCGACGATGGGCAAAAGAAGCTCGAAGCGCAGGGCTACGACCCGGCGATGATCGAGGCGATGCACCACGCCGGGGTGCAAACCCTGAAGTTCCGCGGCGGCATGCCGGCGCTCGGCGCCACGCGCATCATGGCGCTCTACCGGGTGGCCAACACGATGGCGCTGCTCGACCACAAGGTGCGCGGCGTCACCCCAGAGGAGTCCGTCGGCGCGCGGTACTGGGACAGCTACAGCTGGCACACCGACCTGCCGCCCGGACACCCGATGGTAACCGGCCAGCAAACCGTCGAGTGGGACCTCGTCCTCGCCGAGCGCGCCAACGTGGTTGTCGCCTGGGGCATGAACTGGATCTCCACCAAGATGCCCGACGCCCACTGGCTCACCGAGGCCCGGCTCAAGGGCGCGAAGATCGTGGTGATCGCGTGCGAGTACCAATCGACGATGAACAAGGCCGACTATGGACTCGTCGTCCGCCCCGGCACGAGCCCGGCGCTCGCCCTCGGCTTCTGCCACGTGATCCTGAAAGAAAAGCTCTACGACGCCAACTACGTCAAGGGCTACACCGACCTCCCGAGCCTCGTCCGGCTCGACACCATGGAGCGCCTGCGTGCGAGTGACGTGAAGGGCGTGGCCCCCGCCAAGGGGACGGCCGCGCTGACCGTGCTCAAGAAGGGCGAGAAGGCGCCGGCGGCGGCCAAGCAAGAGGGCATGTACATCCCCGAGAACCTCGCCGAGCAGTTTGCCCCCTACGTGGTGTGGGACCAGAAGACCAACGGCCCGGCCGCCGTGGCCCGCGACGAGATCGGCAAGAAGTTCGCGGAACGCGGGATGGACGCGGCGCTGACCGGCACCTTCACGGTCACGCTCAACGACGGCAAGACCGTGGAGTGCCGCCCGGCCTTCGACCTCGTCCACCAGTACGTGATGGACAACTTCGACCCGAAGACGGTCTCGCAGATCACCTGGGCGCCCGTGGAGGGCATCCAGACCATCGCGCGACTGATCGCCGCCAACCCCGAGAAGACGCTCATTGGCGTGGGCATGGGCCCGAACCAGTTCTTCAACAACGATCTGAAGGACCGCGACATCTTCCTGCTCGGGGCGCTCACCCGAAACGTGGGCTTCGTGGGCGGAAACATCGGGTCGTACGCGGGTAACTACCGCGCGGCCAACTTCGGTGGCATCGGCCAGTGGACGATGGAAGACCCCTTCGCGCTGGAGCTCAACCCGCAGAAGCCGGCGAAGGTCAACAAGAAGCTCAAGGCCGAGTCGGCCCACTACTGGAACTACGGCGACCGTCCCCTCCGGAAGGGCAAGGAGCTGGTGACCGGCAAGACGCACATGCCCACGCCCACCAAGATGGTGTGGGTGAGTAACGGCAACTCACTCATTGGCAACTGCAAGGGACACTACGAGCTGGTTGCCAACACGCTGCCGAAGCAGGACATGATCATCGTGAGCGACTGGTGGTGGACGGCCTCCTGCGAGCACGCCGACATCGTGCTCGCGGTCGATAGCTGGGCCGAGCTGAAACACGTCGACTCGGCGATCAGCGTCACCAACCCGTTCCTGTACATCTTCCCCCGGACGCCCCTGCCGCGCATCCACCAGACCCAGGGCGATATCGAGAACGGACTGGGCGTGGGTCGCGCGCTGGCCAAGCTCACCGGCGACAAGCGCTTCGAGGACGCCTGGAAGTTCGTAGCCGAGGGCAAGTCCGAGGCCTACCTCCAGCGCATCTTCAACGGCGCCAACATGATGCGCGGTATCGACGTGGTGGAAGCCGAGGCCAAGGCGAAGAAGGGCATCCCGGTGTTGATGCAGTCGCGCACCTACCCGAAGTACGTGGGCTACGAGCAGGCCTACGAGGACCGCCCGTGGTACACCAAGACCGGGCGCCTCGAGTTCTACCGCGACGAGAAGGAGTTCCGCGACGCGGGCGAGAACTTGCCGGTCTTCCGCGAGCCGGTCGACGCCACCTTCCACGAGCCCAACGTGATCGTGGCCAAACCTCACCCGGCGATCAAGCCCAGGTCGCCCGAGGCCTACGGCAGCACCACGGCCGACATGCGCGTGGAGGAGCGACAGACGCGCAACGTCGTGAAGCCCTGGGCCGAGGTGGCCAAGACCACCCACCCTCTCACCGCGGCCGACCCGAGCTACAAGTTCATCTTCCACAGCCCCAAGTACCGGCACGGCACGCACACCACGCCGGTCGACACCGACATCGTGGCCATCTGGTTCGGCCCCTTCGGCGACATGATGCGTCACGACAAGCGGACGCCCTACATCACCGAGGGCTACGTGGAAGTGAACCCAGACGACGCGAAGGACCTCGGCATCGCCGATGGCGATTACGTGTGGATCGACGCCGACCCCGAGGACCGTCCCTTCCGCGGCTGGAAAGACCGTCCCGAGGAGATGAAGTACTCGCGGCTCCTCTGTCGCCTGCGCTATTACCCGGGCACACCGCGGGGCGTTACCCGCATGTTCTACAACATGTACGGCGCCACGCCTGGCACCGTCCGGGGCGCGGCGGAGGATCCCAACGGCCTCGCCCGCAACCCGGACACCGGCTACCAGGCCATGTTCCGCAGCGGGAGCCACCAGTCGGCCACCCGCGCGTGGCTCAAGCCCACGCTCATGACCGACACGATGATCCGGAAAGACACGGTCGGGCAGTCCATCGGCCAGGGTTTCGAACCCGACGTGCACTGCACCGTCGGGGCCCCGCGCGAATCCTTCGTCCGGATCAGCAAGGCCGAGGGCGGCGGCATGAACGGCGAAGGCACCTGGCGCCCGGTGGAGCTGGGCATCACGCCGCACGCCGAGAGCCCGGCGATGAAGAAGTTCCTCAGCGGCAGCTACACCAAGGTCAAGTAGGGGGTTTCAATGGCTGACGTTCGCAACTGGCAACTGAATCGCGACATGAGCTACCCCTACGAGGGGAACCGCCCAGACCGGCAGATTGCCTACATCTTCGACACCAACAAGTGCATCGCCTGCCAAACCTGCTCCATCGCGTGCAAGACGACGTGGACCAGCGGCAAGGGACAGGAGCACATCTTCTACAACAACGTGGAAACCAAGCCCTACGGGTTCTACCCCCAGGCCTGGGACGTGAAGCTGCTCGACATGCTCGGGCAGAACGACTGGAAGAAGGACGTGTACGCGGGGAAGACCGTGTTCGAGGCCGCGCCCGAGGGCGAGCGGGTGCTCGGCTGGCTGCCGCAGGAAGAAGACTACGCCGCGCCGAACATCGGCGAAGACGTGGTGGCCGGCCAGATCGATGGTGGCTCCTTCTTCATGGGCATCCACCAGGCCTGGATGTTCTACCTGGCGCGGATCTGCAACCACTGCACCTACCCGGGCTGCCTCGCCGCCTGCCCGCGCAAGGCGATCTACAAGCGCCAGGAAGACGGCATCGTGCTCATCGACGAGAGCCGTTGCCGCGGCTACCGCGAGTGCTTGAAGGCCTGTCCCTACAAGAAGGTCTTCTACAACATGATCACCCGCACCAGCGAGAAGTGCATCGGTTGTTACCCGCTCATCGAGAAGGGCGAGCAGCCGCGCTGCGTGCAAACCTGCATCGGCAAGATTCGCCTGCAAGGCTTCCTTTCGAAGCCGGGCGAGGAGAACCCCGAGAACCCCATCGACTACCTCGTGCGCATCAAGAAGATCGCGCTGCCGATGTACCCCCAGTACGGCACCGAGCCCAACGTGTACTACATCCCGCCGGTGCATGTGCCCCGGGAGTTCCTGGGGCAAACCTTCGGCCCGGGTGTCGAGAACGCCATCAAGGTGTACAAGTCCGCGCCCAACGACAAGGACTTGCTCGCCGCGCTGCTGCTCTTCGGCAACACGCCGCGCACACTCCACGCCTTCCGGGCCGACAAGGACGAGGCGGTGGGCTTCGACAACACGGGCGCGGAGGTGATCCGCGTGCCCTACACCGAGCCTTTCTTCGCCCGCGACTTCTTCGACGGGAAGCACGAGGCCTACCGCCACAACACGCCGTGAGGAGGTTTCCATGCTGCTACTGACTTCGGCCGCGCTCGCGGCCAGCCTCGTGGCCACCAAGGTGCCCGAGGTGCCGGTGAAAGACCCGTACGCCGCCCTCTGGGACAAGGCGGCCGCGCTCGACGTGCCGCTGATGGCCCAGCAAGTGACGTACCCCAAGAACGCGGCGGCGAGTGTCAGCACCGTCAAGGTGCGCGCCCTGGCCGACGGCGACCAGGTGGCGCTGCGCCTGGAGTGGGCCGACCCCTCGATGAACAACATGGTCGAGACCGACCAGTTCACCGACGGCGTGGCGGTGCAAATCCCCCTCGGCGACCCGGCGACGGCCAACCCGATGATGGGACAGAAGGGCGCGCCCACCTACATCGTGAACTGGAAGGCGAGCTGGCAGTCCGACGTGGAGCACGGCCACGCCGACGTGCAGGACTACCACCCCGGTTTCTACACAGACGCGTACCCATTCGCCACGGGCGAGGCCCCCTACCCCGTGCAGGAGAGCTTCGAGACCTCCGACGCGCGACGCTACTTCGTTGCCACCAGCGCCGGCAACCCGATGAGCGTGTTGCAGCGGGAATGGCCCGTCGAGGAGCTCCTCGCGGAGGGTTTCGGAACACTCGCCAGCCATCGACTGCAAGACGCCGAGGGCTGGGGCGCCTACAAGGATGGCAAGTGGACGGTGGTGATCGCCGTCCCGCGCACCACCAACGACCCCTCCAACCCAGGGCTCGTGCCCGGCGCCAAGACAAAGGTGGGCTTCGCGGTGTGGGACGGCGGCACCCAGAACGTGGGCGGACGCAAACACTGGTCGATGTTCACCGACATCGAGGTGCAGTGATGGACGCCATCGAACGGGCCGAGGGCTATCGCCTGGTGGCGGCCGGCCTCCGTTACCCGAGCGACCCTGATCTCGCCGAGCTCTTCGCCGAGATGGCCGAGGCCCCGGGGGAGCTGCGGGCGTTCTCCGACCTCGGCACGCTCGTCGACGACGCGCTCCCGGGGGAGTACAACCGGCTCTTCGCCACCAGCGTGGCCGTCTCGCCCTACGAATCGTCCTACGTCCGGATCGACAAGGGCGCCACGGTGGGCCAGCTCGCCGCGCTCTACGGCGCCTTTGGCATGAAGGTGAGCCAGGCCGAGCACGAGATCCCCGACCACGCCGGCGTGGAGGCCGAGTTCATGGCGATGCTCGCGCTCATGGAGGGCCTCGCGCTCCACGAGGGCCGCACCGAGGATCACGCCGTGCTCGCTCGCGCCCGCGAGGTGTTCGCTCGGGAGCATCTCGGCCGCTGGTTCGTCCGCTTTGGCACCCTGGTGGCCGAGCGCGCCGACCACCCCTTCTACACCCGGCTCGGCCAGCTCGCCGCCGCCTGGGTGGCCGCCGACATGGAAGACCACGGCTGGAACGCCGAGCCTGTGCTGCCGCCCCTGCCGGACGACGCGGAGGAGTGCATCAAGTGCCCGGTGGGCGCGGGGTAGGCGCCTACTCCACGATCTCCGCGCCTGCGACTCGCGCTGCGGCCGCCAACCGGGCGTCGATCGTCGCGAGTGGGAGCCGTTCCGCGAGCGCCAGGTCGAGGTAGCTCGCGTCGTAGGCGGCGAGGCCGTGTGCCCGCGCGAGGAGGCGAACGTCGCGCAGAGTCCGGGCCTCGCCGACCTCGGCCACGCGGACCGGTATCGCGAGCGCGAGCTCCGCGGCTCGGCTGGCCTGGGCCTCCGTCACCCGGCCGCGACGCTCGGCGACCACCAGCGCGTTGGCGATCTCTGTGGCCCAGATGGCAGGCACGCGGGCGAGCCCCCCGTCGAGCCGCGCCATCACCCGCTCGGCTGCCTCGCCCTCGTCGCCGAGCAGCCACGCCACGACGACCGAGGCGTCGAGCACCACAGTCACGACCGGCCTTCCTCGATCCAGGCCTCGATCTCGTCCCGGGACGCGTTCACGCCGCTGCGAAGCGCGCGGGCGGCCTCGATGGCTTCGCGCAGGGACAAGGCGGCAGCGGGCCCGGCGCGCCGCAACTCTGCCACCGGGCGACCGTGCCGGGTGATGGTGACGACATCGCCGCGCTCCACCGCGTCGAGCAGCTCGGAGAGGCGGGTCTTGGCATCGAAGGCACCGACGGTGATCATTTCAACTAGCCTCCAACCAGACTAGACGCGCCGCGCCGCCCTGTCAACCGCCGCGTCACCCCGCTACATTGCCCGCCGTGCCCCGCCGCGCCCTCGTTGCCGTCGAACCCGCTCACGCCGTGGTGCGCGTGGGACAAGAAGACCGCCGCGACAGCCGCACCGAGGGCGCGTGGAAGGCGGTGGAGCGCCTCTACGCTGCGGGGCTGCACCCGGCGATCGCCCTGCACGTGGTGCACCGGGGCCGGGTCTTACTCGACCGGACGATCGGCCACCTCGACAACGCGCCCGGCGGCGCCGTGGGACCGGTGGTCACACCGGACAGCCTGTTCAGCCTTTTCTCCGGCTCCAAGATCGTCACCGCCGCGCTGGTGCACGCGCACGTCGATGACGGGCGTTTGTCACTCGACAAGCCCGTCGCCGACTACATCCCCGCCTTCGCCCAGAATGGCAAACACACCATAACGCTGCGTCACCTATTGAGTCACACGGCGGGGATTCCTGACATGCCGCCCGGGCTCGACGCGGTGGGTCTCCTGCGTCGCGGCGAGGCTCCGGTCGAGGCGATCTGCGCGCTCCGCCCGTTGACACCCCCCGGCCAGCGCGTAGCCTACCACCCGATGACCGCCTGGTTCCTGCTCCAGCGCATCCTGGAGGACGTGGCGGGCACGCCGCTGCGTCCGCTGTTGCGCCGTCGCCTCCTCGATCCCCTCGGCATCGAGAACCTGGCCTACGGGGTCGACCCGTCGCGCATCGCCGAGGTGGCGCTGCACGCGATCACCGGCCCCCCCGCGCCCGGCGTCATGACCCGCATCTTCGAGCGCAGTATCGGCGTGGATCTCGACACCGCCGTCCGGGTATCGAACGAGCCGGAGTTCCTCACCGCCACCCTCCCCTCGGCCAACGCTATCGGCAAGCCGCGTGAGATGAGCCGCTTCCTCGAGATGCTGCGCCTCGGGGGCACGCTCGACGGCGTCCGGGTGATGTCGGAGTCGGCGGTGCGGTCCATGGTCACCGCCGCCACGCCGCGCCAGTTCGACGCCACCTTCGGTTTCCCCATGCGCTACGGCCTCGGCGTGATGATGGGCGGTAAACGGTTCAGCCTCTACGGGCTCGACACCCCGGGCGCCTTCGGCCACCTCGGGTTGTCCAACGTCGTGGTCTACGCCGACCCGGCGCGAGAGTTGTCCGTCAGCTTCCTCAACACGGGAAAACCGATGATGGACCACGACATGTTGCGCTGGTACTGGGTTTTGCAGCGGATAGTGTCGGTGTTTCCGAGGCGCTGACCCGCGACAGATCGAGGCCACGCCCGGCCCATTCGCAGCGGGGTCGAGCCGACGTGATCGAGGCGCCCGGCACAGCGAGGGAGGCGGGTGACGCCCCTGGCGCGCCCCATCGCTGAGCGCAGCGAAGCCGATGGGGACGCCGGGGGTGGCAGGACCCGCAAAGTCATGGTTCCGGGCGCCGGATCGCCTGGAGATCGGGGGACCCGCGTCGCGACCAAGGGCCGGGCGTGGCCGTCCCTACGGCGTGAAACAACCCCGAGGTCCCGAGTCGGTCGTCCCGTCCTCCGCCTTCGGCGAGTTGTCCCAGTAGTCGTCGCGCACCCCCACGGTGCCCTCCGGCCAGTTGATGTCGCCCGGCTGCCACACCCAGTCGCGGCTCATCGCGTAGCTGCCCTCGTACACCTCGATGCCGTAGCTCCACACCTTCACCGTGGCCACCACCGTGTCGTCGCCATTGTCGTCGTAGTAGTGGACGAGGATCTGGTAGTCATCGTCGATCGGCGCGTCGATGTTGATGTTCTCGGGGCCGTAGCCCCAGCGGGCGTCGAGATCGAGCGAGGGATCGTCCACCGCGTCGAGCGCCGTGCCCCAGTCCGGCGTTTGATTGCAGAAGTTACAGTCGTAGGGCTCGGCAAAGAACTGGCCCTCGCTGGTCATCAGGTGCAGGTCGAGGTCGGCGTTGGCGGTGTTCCAGGAGAGCTCCACGTGGAGATCTTCCTCGGGGATCGCGTCCATCTGGCAGCGCGCGGGGGCGCTGGACACCCCGTCGGAGTTGGTGACCACCAGCGACACCTCGTACTCACCCGCCACGTCGGTCAGCAAGTACGCCACGCTGGAGGTGTCGTCGGTCAGACCGGACACGGCGGAACCACTCGGAGTGCCGTCGATGGCCCACTGGTAGGTGAGCGACAGCCCGTTGGGGTCGGAGGAGCCGGTGCCGTCGAGGGTGACCGTCCGGCGCGGCTCGATCGGGCTCGGGCAGTCGATCTCAGCGTCCGGGTAGTCGAAGTCGCCACCGCCGTTGCCGAGCAAGGTGAGCGTGACCTCGGGCTCGTCGGGGTCGTCGCTCGGGATGGTGACGGTGCCGTTGTCGCCCTCCTCGTCGAGTGGCGTGTACAGGTACACCAGGGTGAGCGACTGGCCGGCGGGGATGTTGTAGCCGGAGGGATCTTCCCCCACGAGGGTGAAGGTACTCGAGCCTGACTGCTCGATGTTCCCGAGCGTCACCGAAGCGCCGCCCTCGTTCACGATCTGCATCGTGCCGTAGCTGAAGAGCGGCGGGCTCACGCTGCCGAAGTCGATCACCTGGGGGCTCAACGCGATGTCGGGCGTGGGCGCGTACACGCCGGTGCCCGACATGGGGATGATGAACTGCCCTTCTTCCTCGTCGTCGCTCCAGATGGTCACCGTGCCGGTGTAGTCGACGTAGGTTTCCGGCTGGAAGACGACGTGCATCACCAGCTGCTCGTCGTTCTGGAGCACCAGCGGCCCCTGCTGGTCGACCGAGAACACCGCGCCCGGGTCGCTCACCACGTCGATGCGCTCGATGTCGAGCTCGTCGAGGCCGGCGTTGATGATCGTCACCTCGGCCGTCTGCGCGTAGAGCGCGGGCACCTCGCCGAACTCGAGCGAGGTGGGGGTGACGGTGATGTCGGGGTACACCCGGTTGACGTTGTTCTCGCTCGGGGTGCAGCCCAGGGCGATCAAGGCGACGAGGCCGGCGCGCATAAGGGGTCTTCTCCGGCCCGCAGTCTAGCCCCGGAATGGCCGATCTGCGGCCGAGGGGGGTATGGTGGCGCCGCGATGTGGATCCTCTTCGCTCTCGCCTGCGCCTCCTGCTACGGGCTCCCGCCTTCGTCGACGGAGGACAACGAGGAGATCCCGCCGCCGCCGATCGACGACGACACGGCGCAAGACACCGCCGACACCCAGGAAGGCCCACCGGAGCTCTGCGCGGTGGAAGAGCTCGAGCCCGACGACGACCCTGCAGGCGACTACGGCCGCATCCTCTCGGTGCCCATGGAGTCCTACGCCTGCGGCAATATCGATGTGGAAGGCGATACCGAGTGGTTTGAGTTCACGACGACTGAGGGCGGCTGGATGAAGTTCGACGCGCAGGCCGCGGCGCGCGGCTCCAGCGCCGACCTGATGTACCAGCTGTTCATGACCGACGGCGGCGACGAGACCACCCGCACGCTCAAACGCCAGCTCTCGAGCGACCCGCTCAACGTGTGGCTGGCCCCCGGCCCCGGTACCTACAACGTTTTCATGGGCGAGACCGAAGCCGCCTTCGGCGAGGAATATCGCTGGTGGGTGATCCCCAGCATGACCAAGTCGCCGGTGGAGTACGGAAAGACCGAGGAACAGCTTTCCACCGAGCACGGTCGCGACAGCGTGGAGCACGGCGACTACGACGAGCGACTCACACTCACCGTGCGCCCCGCCGAGGCCGAGGAGAGCCAGTACGCCGACTACCGCGTCTTTGCGCACCTCGGCGAGAACGACGAGCAGGACTGGTACTACGTGGCCATTCCGCCCGGGGCCACGAGCCTCCACCTCGAAGTCGACGCCTGGGAGTTTGGCTCCGCCGCCGACATGCAGATGGACATCTGGTGGGACGACGACGGCGTGTTTGGCAACGACGACAACGAGCACATCTGGACCGACAACTACGGCCACAGCGACTACGACCACGACCCCTGGGCAGAGGTGTGCACCAACCTCGCCGATCACGTGGGGGTGGTGTTCGAGTTGGAGCTCGACCCCGCGGAACAAGTGACGGGCGCAGGGATGTTTCACTGGTACACCATCGAGGCCTTCGCCGAGTACGGCGAGGCGGAGGACGAAGCATGCAAGTAGCGAAGACTCTCCTGACGCTGGCGCTGGTCGGCTGCGTCGACCTCGCGGACGACACCCAGAAGGACGGCGACACCGACAGCGCCCACGACACCGACACCACCGACAGCGGCACCGGCAACTCCTGCTCGGTGCACCTCACCGACGTCAACCCCGCCGACGGGGCAGCGGGTTTCTACTACCGCGACCCGCTGGTGCTCAGCTTCGACGGCGACGGCACCGCCGCCGACATCCGGGTGACCGACAGCGCCGGCGCCGAGGTGGCGACCAGCGAGGCCTGGCAAGACGGGAACGTGCAGGTGTGGGTGTACGCCGAGCTCCAGGGCGCGCAGAGCTACAACCTCGCCGTCACCATCGAGGACTGCGACTACGCCACGAGCTTCGCCACCTCCGACATCGGCACGCCGCTCACCATCGCGCCCGGCGACCTCGAGGGCCGCAGCTTCTCCTTCGCGCTCAACGAGGCGAACATCACCACGCCCTCGATCATCGAGGGCTTCGACGACGATTATTTCACGCAGCCGCTGTTGTTCATGGTCACTCAGGCCGACACGGCGACCGTCACCCTGCTCGGGGCCCCCGGCGAGGGTGAGAGCGGCAGCTACTCGCAAGTGGTCGACGAGCCCACCTGGGACTTCCCGGCGGCTGACTTCACCGAGCTGCCCTACTTCGTCACCTACTCCGACTACATCGAGCTGAGCTACGCGGGCACCCCCATCCCGATCTACGGGTTCAGCTTCGAGGGCGTCTTCTCCTCGGATGGCACCTCCATCGAGGCCGGCCGAGTGGGCGGCCTCGTCGATACCCGCGAGATGTACGCCTTCCTCGGCCTCCCGGAGAACCCCGAGGCGATCTGCGACTACGCCTCGAGCTTCGGCGTGTACTGCGAGGAATGTCCCGACGGCAATGACTACTGCCTCACGGTGGTGGGCGAGGACATCACCGCCCCCTACCAGGCGGGGCTCACGCTCGTGGAAGTCGAGTAAAGGCGCGACGAACCTCGTCACCCGAGAAACACGCGGCGTAGAGGCCGAGGGTGAACAAGGAGAAGCAGCCCACCTCGAGGGTGGCCTCGATGAGGAGGTGCAGCAGCACGCCGAAGGCGAGGAAGGGCAAGCGGAAGTCGACGCGGTTGAACTGCGCCCGGAGCCAGCCCGGTCGCGCCCGCGTGTGACGGTACCAGGCCGCGAGCACAAGGACCGGCGAGGCGTGTTCGAAACACCAGGTCGTGAGCGTCCCGAGCTGGGTGAGCGGGTAGAGCGGTGCGAGCCAGCTCATCTCGACGCGGTGCCAGGTGGGCTGCTGCAAGACGTACCAGAGCACGTCGAGGCTGCCCCATGGCACCCACCCCGACGAGAGCTTGTGCCAGGCCGTGCTGTCGTACATCACGACGAGCTGCCAGCAGAGCAACCAGCGCGCCACGGCGAGGGCCGTCGCCGGGGGGCGGCCGAGCCGCGCGCGAAGGGCGGCGTCGACCGACCATGCGCCCCCGCCGCCGGAAAAGAGCATCACCCAGAGCACGGCGCCGCCGAGGTAGTCGTAGGAGCCGCCGGCGTTGGGGCCGAGGCCACTGAGTGCCGCCCAGCACCAGGCCAGCACCAGGTTGGCCACCGGCGTGAGGAAGCCCAGAGCGAAGCATAGGCCACTCACGATGCCCGCCGCCATGACGGCCTCGACGTTTCCGGGCGTGGGGCCGCCGATCCAGTCGATGGGGGTGGGGAGCAGACCCACGAGGCCGCCATCGTCTGGCCCCTGCCAGGCCCAGCGCCAGGCGCCCGTTGCCCACATGCGGGCAAGGTGAGCGGCGATCGCCAGCCCGTAGACGATGCGCACGAGGGCCACCGCGTGCGGTGACTCGCGACGGTCCCAGGGGATCATGGGCGCTGCACCACGCGCACAAAGACCGGCTCGGCCTCGATGACCGAGCCCGCGCGCACCTCGGCGGCCGTCCTTGTCCTCGCCTTGGTGAACTGGCAGCGTGCCGCGTTGATCTCAGGCATCTCCTCGAACAACTCCCCAGCAATGCCCTTGCATGCGCTCGTCCATCGCTTGCTCCCCGAGGGCCATCCCCAGGCGAAGACGCTGGCACGCACGCGCTCGGTGTCGAAGCGCTCGGCGCGCCACGCCGCTTCCGAGTCGCGCTCGCGGAAGACCGTGGTCCACGTGACGCCCTCGCGCACCGCGATCTCCGCCCGCGTCGGGTAACGGTGGGCGCCGACGAACATCTTCCAGCCCTGTCGGGTGCCCGTGCTGTCGAGGTAGGCGTTGAAGGGCACCAGGATTGTCCGTCGAGCGTCGGACAGGGCGACGGCCCACCCGTACACCCGATCCTGCAGCGCGTCGCTGCCCACGCCCAGCAACGCCGCCCAGCTCTCGAATTCGCCCTGCACGGTGGGGTCGGCCCAGTTGGCCCGGGTGATCCCCTGTCCCGCGCTCGGGATCGACGAGGCCAACACGGCCGCAGCGTGAAAGATCGCGAGGGCGGCGATGAGGAAGCGACGCACCGCGGGCATTCGATCGCGGGCGGTCACTCGGCGGGACCTATCGCGGAGGAGCCCCTCCCGTTCTCGTGCCCCCATGCCTCCGACGCGACGGCGACGAGCGGCACGGCTCGGATGCGGTCGCCCATGGGGTACGCGACGTCACCCGGGTAGACGACGTCCAGTCGATCGAGCCCCAGGCGCGCCACGCTCTCCACCATCGACCGGGTGCGCGTCGGGGCCGAGTGCCGCTTGAACTCGAATCCCAATCGCCGCGTGCCGCGGACGACCAGCAGGTCGAGCTCCGCGCCGCCCTGAGTGGCCCAGTGGAAACAGTCCGCCGGGCGGGCGCTGAGTCCTCGAATCACGGCCTCGAGCGCAAAGCCCTCCCAGGACGCGCCCACTTTCGGGTGGCCCTCCAGCTCCTCCGTGGTGGTGACGCCCAGCAGCGCATGCAGCAGACCCGAGTCCGAGAGGTACACCTTCGGTGTCTTGACCTGTCGCGACGAGATGTTCTCGTGCCACGCCGGGAGTTGCCGCACCATGTACACGCCGGTGAGCGCGTCGAGCCAGCGGGTGGAGGTCTTGTCGCTGATCCCGAAGTTCCTCGCGATCTCGGAGGCGTTCCAACGCTGACCATGCCAGTGGGCGAGCATCATCCAGAAACGCCGCAACGTGACGGGGGGCAGGTCGATGCCGAGCGATGCGAGGTCGCGCTCGAGAAAGGTCGCGATGAAGTCGGTGCGCCAGTCGAGGCTGAGGGCGTCGCTGTCCGCGAGGAAGGCGCGCGGGAAGCCGCCGCGCAGCCACAGCCGAGCCATGGAGCCGACCTCGTCGAGGCCGAAGGGCGTCAGCTGGGTGAAGGCCACCCGCCCGGCCAGTGACTCCGACACACCCCGCACCAAGAGCGGCGAGATGCTGCCCAGGAGCAAGAACCTCGCCGGCGTGCCCGCCCGGTCGGCCAGGACACGAAGCACAGGGAAAAGCTCGGGCATCCTCTGCGCCTCGTCGATGATCACCAGGCCCCGCAGCGCCTCCAGCGCGCCGAGAGCGTCGTGGAGCCGGGCGGCATCGCGAGGATTCTCGGTGTCGAACCACGTGGCACCGCCGCCCTCTGTAAGCGAGCGCGCGAGCGTGCTCTTGCCCACCTGTCGCGCGCCGAGAAGTGTCACCACCGGGTTGTGGATGAGGAGCTCGCGGAGCGCTGTCAGCTGGACGGGGCGTTGAACCATCACCCACGTCTAATCATACCAATCTCGGCATGACAGTCCGAATTTGGTATGAAACACAAAAAGCTGGTGGTGTTCCTGAACTCCCTGCGAGCGGGAAACCTACCCCTTCTTCGCCCGCCGGTACTCGCTCCAGCCGCCCGGGTACACGTCGATCCGACCGTTCTCGACGGCGATGATCTTGTTGGCCACGGTCTCGATGAGGTCGCGATCGTGAGTGACGAAGATGCAGGTGCCGGGGAAAGTCTGGATGCCGTCGCGCAGCGAGCTGATGGCTTCCAGATCCATGTGGTTGGTCGGCTCGTCGAGCACGAGCGTGTTGTGCTTGAGCAACATCAACCGCGCGAGGATGGTGCGCACACGCTCGCCGCCGGAGAGGGTGGCGGTGGGCTTGTCACCGTCTTCGCCCGAGAAGAGCATGCGGCCGAGCACCGAGCGCACGCCTTCCTTGCCGGCCTCGGGCTTCTGCTCGAACATCCAGTTGAACACCGTGAAGCCCGGCGGGATCAGGCCCTCGTGTTCCTGCGGGAAGTAGCCGGTGTTGATCTCGTGGCCCCACTTGATGTTGCCCTGCAAGGCCGGGATCTTGCCCATCAAGGTCTCGATCAGCGTGGTCTTGCCCACGCCGTTGCGGCCGATGACCGCCACCTTGTCGCCGCGGTCGACCTGGAGGTGGAGCCCGCTGTAGAGCCGCGTGTCGCCGAAGCCGCACGCGAGCTTGTGGACGGTGAGCACCTCGCGACCGCCCGGCTTGTCGATCTCGAACTTGATGTAGGGGCGCTGGATGTTGGAGCGCTTGATCTCGTCGGGACGAAGCCGCTCGATCTCCTTCTTGCGACTGGCCGCCTGCGTAGACCGGGTGCCGGCCGCAAAACGCGACACGAAGTCCTGGAGCTGCTTGATCTTCTCGAGCTTCTTCTGGTTGCCGGCCTCTACCTGGCCGCGGATTTGCGCCTTCTGGCGCACCATGTCGTCATAGTTGCCGGAGTACTGGATGATCGTCTCGTAGTCGATGTCGGCGATGTGAGTGCACACGCTGTTGAGGAAGTGCCGGTCGTGCGAGATCACGACGAGAACGCCGTTGTAGGAGATGAGGAAGTCCTCCAGCCACTCGATCGACTCCAAGTCGAGGTGGTTGGTGGGCTCGTCGAGCAGGAGCGCCTGCGGGTTGCCGAAGAGCGCCTGGGCGAGGAGCACGCGGAGCTTGAAGCCGCCCTTCAGCTCCGAGAGGGGGCGCTCCTGCGAGGCCTGGACGATGCCGAGTCCCTCCAACATCACCGCCGCCTCGGCCTCGGCCGAGTAGCCATCTTCCTCGGCCACGATGCATTCGAGCTCGCCGAGTTTCTCGCCGTCCTCGTCGGTCAGCTCGGGCTGGGCGAGGAGTTGCTCCTTCTCCACCATCGCGTCCCACAGGCGCTTGTTGCCGCAGATCACCACGTCGATCACGCGCATGTGGTCGAACAGGGTGTGGTCCTGCCGCAGGATACCGAGGCGCTTGGGGCGATTGATGCTGCCGCTGTCGGGCTCGAGATCCCCGATCAGGATCTTCATGAACGTCGACTTGCCGGCGCCGTTGGGCCCCGTGAGACCGAAGCGCTTCCCGGGCCCGAAGGCGGTGTTGACGTCTTCGAAGAGCTTGCGGCCGCCGAAGCTCTTGGAGATGTTGTTGACGGTGATCATGGCGGCCCTCCGGGGGGCCGCCGGGCTAACCTCGCCGGGCATGTACGCCACGACCATCGTGCAGGCGCTCGCGCTCGTCCTCGGGACGGCGGCGGGCGCGCTGTGGCCCCGTGAACCACAGCCCATCTTCTCCCGCGACTTCTGGATCAACGTCGCGACCGGAGCACTTCTTTTCCCGGTGAGGCTGGGGCTCACGCTCCTCGGCGTGAACACGCTCTACGAGGGGAAGGTGGCGCTGGTTCCGCTGGGCGCGCTGGGGCACCCCGTGCTCCAGTTCCTATTCGCGTTCCTGATCCTCGACTTTGCGAAGTACTGGGTGCACTATGCCGACCACCGGGTGCCGTTCTTGTGGAGCTTCCACCGGGTGCATCACAGCGCCGAGCGTCTCGATGCGAGCACCGGCTTGCGCATGCACGTGGTGGACTTCCTGCAGCTCAGCGCCATCCCCGTGCTGCTGTTCGGCGTAATCTTCGACATCTCGGGCTTCGCTCCTTGGGTCTTGCCCGCCTCACTGAGCGTGGGCATCGTGGCCGACGCGCTGGAACACATGAACGTGCGCATGACGCTCGACTCGCCGCTCATGCGATTCTGGTACGCCACGTTCAACTCGCCCCTGTTCCACAGCTGGCACCACGTGCGGGACGGGCACCTCTGCGACGGCAACTACGCCAACTGCCTGCCCGTCTGGGACCGGCTCTTCGGCACCGACGTGGCCCGCGCCGTGCCTCCCGAGATCTACGGCGTCGCGAAGGGACCACTGGAAGACAGCTTCCTGGGCCTGCATTTGCTTCGTCCCCGGGCGGGCGCTTGAAGCTGCGCGTCGGCATCGTCCTGGTCGTCACCCTCGCCTGCCTCGCGTGGGTGCTCAAGGGCCTGGAGTACAGCGTCTTCGTCGAGAGCCTGTCGAACTTCGACTGGCGGGCGATGGGCCTGGCGCAAGCACTCTACGTCGGGGCGCACCTCCTGCGCGCCGAGCGCTTTCGCGTGCTCCTCCCCGTGACGATGTCGCGACGCACCACGCTCTCGGTGCTCAGCGTGGGCTACCTCGCGCTCCACGTCATCCCCTTGCGCTTCGGCGAGCTGGTGCGGCCCTACCTGGCCCGGGAGCGTGCCGGGGTGCCCTTCGGGGCGTCGCTGGCGGTGGTGGTGATGGAGCGCATCCTCGACGTCACCATGCTGCTCTTGATGCTCTTCTCGGTGGCGTGGTTCGTCGACCTGCCGTCGTCGATCGTCGTCAACGGCGTCGACTTGCTCGCGGTCGGCCAGAAAGGCGCGGGCATCGCCGTGGGGCTCGGCGTGCTCGGCCTGGTCGCCGTGGGGGTGGTGGGCGAGCCCGTGGTCAGGCTCTTCGGCAAGACGCCGGTGGAGCGGCTTGCGCGGAGCTTCCACGACGCCATCGTCGGCCTGCGGTCGCGACCCTCCGCAGGCGTCCAGGCCCTCGGGCACTCCGTGGCCATCTGGTCGATCACCATCCTCGCCGTGAAGGTGCAGCTCGCCGCCTCGCCGGGGCTACCGAGCAGCTTCGGCGCCGCGCTCACCACCTGGACCGCCACCCTCGCGGGGATGGCGGCCCTGCCGACACCAGGCTTCTTCGGTGGCTTCGAGGCCGCCTGCGCGGCGGCGCTGGAGCTCCAGGGCGTGGGCGCGTCGGAGGCGCGCACCTTCGGGATCCTGCTGCACCTCGGCCAGTTCGCCTTCACGGCGGTGGTGGGCTTCGGCTTCCTGATGCTCGAGGGCCTCTCGCTGCGCGACGTGGTGGCCAAGAGCCAGGAAGCGGCGAGTTAGCCCCGGCGGCCCATGACCGCGCTCCTCTTCGTGATCGCCTGCGCCAAGCTGCCCGAGACCCACCACGGCCTGGCCTACGATGGGCTCGACGACGCGCTCGCCAGCGGTCTTGTGCTCTCCCCGACCCTCGTGGTGGCCGACCAGTACGCCCCGTCGCTGCCGCCGCCGCACGCGCTCACCGAGATCGAGAAACACTTGCTCGAGGGCGACGCCCACCTCGCCACGCCCACCGTGCTCGACCCGGAGAACCCGGAGATCGCGGCCTACCTGCGGAATGACTTCGTGGGTATCCTCCGCTTCGGGGGCGGCCTCGTTCGCATGGGAGAGACCGCGCTCGAGGTGCGGGCGCGACTGATTGAGTTCCACCAGGGCGAGGAGCTCCGCAAGCAAGGCAGCGCCTGGCTCGATGCCACCGTCGCCGAGTTGTTGACGGGGGCCCGCTTGTCCCCCGGGGCTGTGCGGGACATCGGCGCGCCGCCCGTCAACCGCGCCAACGCGCGGGGCGCCAACGATCTCGACGGTCGCGACAACGTGAACCTGCCCCGGGTGACAGTCAGCCCGGCCGCGATGCAGCCGTCGAACGATGCCCCCCGCTACGCGCTGGTGCCCTACCTCCGCGCCTACTACGCCCACAACGGCGGGTGGTTCATCGGCCAGGAGTGGGGCTGCTCCGGCGGCGCCCGCGTGGAGGCGATGCTGGTGGTGTACGACCGCCACACCGGCCAACCGGCCTGGTGGCAAGTCGCGACCGGCCGTCACGTGGAAGAGATGAAGGCACAGCCCTCGCGCGCGCAGCTCGACCAGTTCTTGCTCTACGCCGAAGACCAGGTGGAAGAGAGCCTGGAGAAAGGCTTTCTCAGGTAGTTAGCCCGAGATGTCCTCGCCGCCGTCGACCCGGATCACGTTGCCGTTCACCCAGGCCGCCCCGGGCTGGGCGAGCAAGACCAGGAAGTTGGCCACGTCGCATGGGGTAGTGAGTCGCCCCCCCGGGTTGCGGGCGAGCGCCTTCTGCACGAGCACCTCGTTGCCCGGGATCTTGCGTAGGGCGGGCGTGTCGGTCACCCCGGCAAGGATCGCGTTGGTCGTGATGCCGCGCGGGCCGAGCTCCACGGCGAGCTGCCGGCAGGCGGCCTCGAGCACCGCCTTCGCGGCCGAGACAGGACCGTAGCCGGGCCAGACCATGTGCGAGCCGGAGGAGGTCATCGCCCAGATGCGCCCGCCGTCGCCGAGGAGTCCGGCGCCGACAAGGCCCTGGGCCCAGTAGACGAGCGAGCTGCCCATCACGTCGAGCGTCATCTCCATCTGCTTGCGCGACACCGCACGCGGACCCACGAAGGGGGCGAGGGTGCCGAAGGCCAGCGAGTGCAAGAGCCCCGTCACCTCGCCGGCGGCGAGTTGCGTCGACAACGACGCGATCACGCCGACGCGAGCTTCCTCGTCGGCCGCGTTGACGTTGAAGAACCAGGCTCGACGGCCGGCCGCCTCGATGTCGGCCACCACCGCGTCGACCTGGGGCTGGGTGCCCCGGCGATCGAGGTGGACGCCCACGATGTCGTAGCCATGCCGCGCGAAGGCACGGGCGGCTGCGGCGCCGAAACCCGAGGACGCCCCGAGGACGACGATGCTGGCCAAGGTGCTAGCCGCCGGCAGGCGCGGCAGGCTTCTCGGCGGCGGGGGTAGCGTCCGCAGCGGGCTTCACCTCCGCGCCCGGCGCGGCGCCGGCAGCGGCTCCACCGGACTCGGTGATGGTGGCGCCCTTCTTCAGCTCCTCGATGTAGGTCTCCACGACCTCGTTGCGTAGCTGGGACTTGATCTTGTCCTTCACCTCGTCGACCGGCACCGCGTCGCGCTTGTCCTGCACTTCGATCACGTGGAAGCCGAACTTCGACTCGATGGGGCCGATGATCGAGCCCTTCTCAGCGGCGAAGACCGCGTCGCCGAACTCCGGCACCATGCGGCCCTTCTCGAACCAGCCGAGATCGCCGCCTTCCTTGCCACTGCCCTTGTCGGTGCTCTTCTCGATCGCGATCTTCGCGAAGTCGCCGCCGCCCTTCACCTCGGCGAGGATCTTGTCGGCCTCGGCCTTGTCCTTCACGAGGATGTGCCGCGCCTTGGCCTGCGGCCGGGCGAACTGCACCTCGTGCTCGGAGTACCACTTCTGGATGGCCTCGTCGGTGCTGCGCGCCTCGACGGTGCGCTCGAGCAGCGCGCTGGCGAGGGCATTGCGCTCGGCGAGCGCGAGCTGGGTCTTGACCTTCGCGTCTTCGTGGAGCTTCTGCTTGATGGCTTCCTGGTAGAGCAACTCGCCGATGACAACCTGGTCTTTCACCTGGTCCATCTGGCCACGGGCCACCACCTGGTCGCGCACGTTCGCCGGCAGTTGCTCGAGCTGCGCGTCGACCATGCCCTGCGTCACGTTCTTGCCGTTGACGACCTTGATCGTCTCGCCGGAGCGCTCGACCTCGCCAGGAATGGGCGGGGGCGGCGGCTCGCAAGCAACGAGGAGAGACAGGACCAGCGACAACATCGGGGCTCCGAAAGAGCGGCGCCCCTTACACTTGGCGGCCCGGGCGTCAAGGGTCGCGGCCGAGCGCGGCTTGCCAGACCCACCGCGCGACATCGACGGAAAGGCTGTTCCCCGCGAGTTCGTAGCGTTGCCGGGCGGTGAGGTCGCCGGGGAAGTGCCAGTCTCCGGGGAAGCCGAGCAGGCGGAGAACCTCTCCGGGCGAGAAGAGCCGAACCCCGCCGGCATCGCGCACATAGGCACCCGCGCGCACGCGGGAGTTGCCGTAGGCGGAGGTGAAGCAGTTGGCGATGGCGGCGGGGTCGTCGGCGTCGAGGATGGCCACGCTGTGGCCGTAGCCCCTCACCGCGGCCTCGGGGAGGTAGTCGCCACCAGGCTCGTCGACGAACGCGGACAGCGGCCGCATCGCGACGGCCTCGGGGAGAGGAAGCGTCGGCTGACGGTCGCGCGTGGCCACCATGTAGTAGCGCCGCCGCCGCATCGGCACGCCCAACGCCGTGGGACAGATCTCCGCCTCGGCGAAACCGTAGCCGTCCAGGCTCTCGCGCACCAGGAGCCGCGCGGACGACACCGCGAAGCCCGGGACGTTCTCGAGCGCCAGTACCGGTGGCCGGAGCTGCCGCGCCGCCTCGATCACTCGCACCAGCGCGGCAGACCGGGGGTCGTCAAGGTCGCGACCGGCGCCACGCACGGTGTACGGCTGGCAGGGCGGCGACAACCACCACGGGCAGTGGGCAAAGGGGGCGAGGTCGCGGGGCTTGATGCCTGCCAGATTCTTGGCCACAGGGGCGAGGCCAAAGTTCGCCACGTAGGCGCGATTTGCGGCAGGGTCCTGGTCGAAGGCCGCCACGACGCGACCCTGCTCGCCCAGCGCGACGCCCGCCGCACCGATGCCGCTGAACAACTCCAGGACCTCGACCGGGGCGCTCACGCGGCGGGATAGCCGCTCGGCATGCCGCGCGCCGCTCCTCTCGCCTTCGCCGCCTTCTTCGCTTGGAGTGCCTTGCCCGGTTGCAGCGCCGCACGGAAGCTGGAGGCGCGAGAGTCCCGCGACAAGGCCGGGCTCAGCGAGGCGAGCGGAGAGTACTGGAAGGGCGTGCGCTGGAGCGACGTGGCGCTGCAGAGCAAGTACCTCCCGCGCGCCGAGGAGCAGCTCGCCGTCGCCAAGATCGCCGCCACCCCGGTGATGCGGATCAGCGACGTGCGGCTACTGCAAGTCGCTGTGGACCCGGAACTCCTGTCGCCGCCGTACAAGGGAGAGCTCACGACGACACGTCGCGAAGGCGTCGTGCTCGTACACGTGGAGTGGTACGAGGTGGCGGGCACTCGCGTGGTGACCGAGAGCGTGGAACAGCGCTGGCGAATGGACGCCAGCGGCTGGACCGTCGACACCGAGAAGAGCCCCATCGACGTGGATCGCCCCTGGTAGTCGACGCAGACGCCTAGTCGGTCGGCCTAGAACGGGATGTCGTCGTCGCCCGGGCCGGGATCACCGCCGCCCGGACCGGCACCACCGCCACCGCCACCCTGCCCGCCGCCACCGCCGCTCTGGCCGCCGCCGTAGCCGCCGCCCGACGGGCCGCCCTGGCCGCCACCGCCGCCACCGCC
>SXON01000199.1 GCA_005778355.1 Pseudomonadota bacterium
CTCGAAGGCCTCGCGCGCCAAACCGAGACCCGGCACCTCCT
This sequence comes from Pseudomonadota bacterium, assembly GCA_005778355.1. Classification (GTDB taxonomy): domain Bacteria; phylum Myxococcota_A; class UBA796; order UBA796; family SXON01; genus SXON01. The sequence goes on from SXON01000199.1 coordinate 42, forward strand.
GCCCGGGCAACGGGGCTTTCCCGGCGGGGAAGGCCCCAAGCGGGTGCCGCAGCGTCAGCCAGTGCACGAAGATCCAGCTCTCGCCGTCCGCCAGCTCCCGCGCGAGCACCGACTCCGCGAGCAAGTGCTCGGCGCCCCGGGCACGTCCGAACACGCGGAAGCGATCACCCAGCTCCACCGGCGCGACCTCCACCCGCAGGTCGGTGTAGCCAAGGCGGCGCACCGGCTCGAGGATGCCGTAGCGCTCGAGCGCCAGCTCCACGCCGGCAACGGTATAGACCCCCAGCATCCGCGGGGTCTCGGGCGCCCGTCGCCCGAGGGTCTCGTCGAGGTCTGCCGCGGTGATCGACACGTCGGCCCCGAGCTCGTCGAGTCGCAGTCCGCGTCCCACGCGGCGAAAGCGAGCCCGCACCGGGTCGAGGCCGCTCGGAACCTCCACGTCCCCGTGGCCGGCCAGCACCAGCGCCGTCCCCACCAGGAGCCGCCAGCTGTCCTCGCGGTAGCCGCCCGCGGGCAACCAGACGCTGGCCACGCCGGCGAGGCTCTCCGCCACCAGCATGTCGCGCTGGCGCACGCCGCGCTCGGACACCGACAAGCCGCCATGCGTGTCGCCCTGGCGAACGTCGCCGCCGGCGACGACGAAGCAGAGGTCGGCGTGGGGGCGTCGCGACAAAACCTGCTCGACGGCCCGGAGGTATCGGGGGTCGTCGCAGCCCGCAGGCACGGTCACCTCCACCACGCCGGGGGGCGCTGGCCACCGGTCGCCCGACACCGAGCCGATCCACGCCGTGTCGCCCAGGCAGTCCGCGACGCCGTCCGGCGGGTGCGCGTCGAAGTCGAGAACGACCACGCTGCCCGAGAAACCCTCGGCCCGGAGCACTGCCACCGCCACTGCCAAGTCGTTGATCGCGCAGTAGGCCGCACCTCGATCGCGGCGGGCGTGGTGGAAGCCGCCGGCAAGGTTCAGGACCGCCGTGCGAGCGGCCACGGCAGTGCGTGCCGCGAGCAGGGTGCCCCCGCACACCCGGCGGACGCTGTCTACCACGCCGTCACCCACCTCCCAGGGATCGACGGCGAAGACACCCGCCGCGCCCTCCGGGTGCGTCAGCGCCTCGAGCCACGCCGGGTGGTGCACGCGGCCGAGATCGGCCCAGGCCGCCCGCTCAGGAAGCATAGTGTCGTCCTCGCCGAGCACGCCAAGCTCCACCAGCGCATCGAGCGCCTCCTCGGCGCGTCGGGGATCCATCCCGGTGCGGGCGGCAAACGAGGGCAAAGGCAGCCGGTATTCCGGGTGGAACACCACGCGAGGCGGGCCCTGGAGCCAACGTTGCAGGCGACGGGTCCACCGGGGCATGGCGGCGCGGTATCCCGGCGAGCGGTTCCCCCGATTTCGCATTAGCACGCGGGGTTATGCCAAACCCACCCCCCGTCGTTGCCGAAGAACTGGATTTGCTCGCGGATGTTCGCGAACGCCTGCGCCGAAACGCCGGTCGCACCTACGCGTCTGAGGGCGAGATCGTGGCCGAGCTGCAGCACATCCAGGAGGAGATCCGCTACGGCAAGAGCGACGATAAGAGCGCCTACGAGCAGCAATACGACCATCTCGTGCGCCTCCTGGAGCAGCTCCGCAAGGGGCGCCCCGCCGAGCGCCCCGATCCGCAGAGCCCCTACTTCGCGCACATGCGGGTCAACTCCGACGGCCGCACCTTCGACGTGATGCTCGGCAAGGCCACGTGCCTCGACGACGGCCTGCGCATCATCGACTGGCGTCACGCCCCCATCAGCCGCGTGTACTACCGCTACCAGGAGGGGGAGCAGTACGAGGAAGACATCGGCCCGCGCACCGTGGAGGGCACGCTCTTGGCGCGCCGCACCGTGGGCATCAAGAACGCCGAGCTCGACCGCGTGAACGCCCCCCAGGGCAACTTCCTCCGCGAGGGCGACGACTGGCGCGAGGTGCGCGCCCAGGCGCCCAAGCTCGCGCCGCGTCCCGAGACGAAATCCGGCCAGAAGACGGGCAAGTTCAGCACCGGGCAGGCGCTCCGCGCCGACAAACATCTCCCAGACATCGCCGCGCTCATCGACCCGGAGCAATTCCAGCTCATCAGCCGGGCCGACAGTGGCCCGGTGATCATCCGGGGTGGCGCGGGTAGCGGCAAGACGACGGTCGCGCTGCACCGCATCGCCTGGCTCGCCTACCAGAACAACAACCGCTTCGCGTCGCACAAGATGCTGGTGGTGGTGTGGGGCAAGGCGCTGCGCGACTACGTGTCGAAGGTGCTCCCGTCGCTCGGGGTGAAGGGCGTCGGGGTGGTCACCTGGGCCGAGTGGTCGCGCGTGCTGGTGAAGCGCCACTTCCCGCACCTGCCGGGCAACGACAACGCCAACACGCCGAGCGTCGTGTCGCGCATCAAGCTGCACCCGCAGCTGCCGCTCGAATTGGAGCGGCTCGTGGCCCAGAGGCCCGCGCCCGCCACCGGCGGCGCCGCCGTGGAGGACTGGAAACACCTCGTCTCCGACAGCGGGATCCTGTCACGCCTCAGCGGCGTGACACCGGACGAGGTGCAGCTCGCCCTCACCTGGGCACGGTCGCAGCAAGGCCAGCTCGCCGCCCGTGCCGAGGGCGACCGGCAGGCCGAGCCCTGGCTCGACGAGGAGGACGACGCGATCTTGCTCCGCGCCTGGCAGCTCCGCGTGGGTGGCCTCAAGAAGCGCGACGGCGGGCAGGAAAAATACAGTCACATCGCGGTGGACGAGGTGCAGGACTTCTCCCCGATGGAGATCTCCGTGCTCATCGCGGCGTGTGACAAGAATCGCTGCATCACCCTGTCCGGCGACACGCAGCAACACATCATGGAAAACGGCGGTTCGTTGTCCTGGCAAGAACTCCTCCAGGGCATCGGGATCGACAGCACCGAGCTGTCCACCCTGCGCATCTCCTACCGTTCCACGGCGCAGATCGCGACCTTTGCCCGGGGCGTGCTCGGCGCCCAGGCCGAGGACGAGGCGCCTGCGGCCACCACTCGCAACGGCCCGCCGGTGGAGATCCTCGTTTTCGGCGACCACGGGGAGTGTGTCGACGCCCTCGGCCAGGCCCTGCGGCAGCTGGTGCGCGACGAGCCGCTCGCGTCGGTGGCGCTGGTGACCCTCGACGAGTCGACGGCGCGATTGTACTACGACGGTCTCGACCGGATGCTGGTGCCGAACCTGCGACTGGTGACCGACCAGTCCTTCAGCTTTGCACCCGGCATCGACGTGGTCGACGTGGCCCAGGTGAAGGGCCTCGAGTTCGACTACGTGGTGGTGCTCGACGCCAGCAAGGGGCGCTGGGCAGACCGGCCGCACCCCCGTCGCCTCCTGCACGTGGCGGCCACTCGCGCCGTGCACCAGCTGTGGGTGGCCTGCGTGGGTGAGCCCACCGAGGCAGTGGCGGAGACACTCGGGCGCTGAGCGAGGGGGGCTCCTACTCGACGCGCCGCAACTCGCCGCCCACCCACTCGAAATCGGCTGGGCACGCCGACGCGGCGGCACAGCCCCAGCAAGAAATGACGCCGGTTGGCCGCAAGCCGCACATGTAGCGCACGCCTCCCGCGAGTTGCGTGAATGGACCCTCGGGGACTTGAGCGATCCAGGCGGGATTGTCGCCCCAACAATGTGGTTCGCCCGACGCATCGAGCACGCAGGCCCCGCCCGAGCCGACTTCCACGCCGTGGGGCTGGTTCACCTTCGGTCCTCGCCAGAGGCCGCCACCGGAACGTCCGAAGCACTCGAGGCTGTCGTCGTCGTTGATCACGCAAATCACCGCTCCGTCACCGTCGATTTCCTTCATCCCGCTGCGTTCAGTCGGCAGCTTTCGAAAGTAGGTCTCAACCTCGTACCAGCACTCCATGGAGCCATCGAGCCGAAGCCCGCAGGTATTGATACCTGCGGCGGTCACGCGCGAGAAGGGACCCACGTGACTCGACGGGGCGAGGACCGTCCCATCGGGCAGATCCTGCGGGATCACCCAGCACTCCGCCGACCCGTCCGCACGCAATGCGCACGCGGTGTTGTAGTTGAGCCATACCGAGGCGAAGGGTCCGGCCGGGGGCGTGGTGTACACCCGCGCCGCCGAGCCCCAGCACGTGAGCTCCCCGGCGGCATCGAGCGCGCAGGCGTACCAATCCTCAGCGGCAACACTCGTAAACTCACCATCCGGGGCGCGATAGGCGCCGGGCTCACCCCAGGGCTCCACGGCCACGCACTCGACGGCGGTGCCCGCGCGGGCGCAGACCTCCTCGATCATGCCCGCGAGCTGGTCCGGCACCTGGCGCTCGTTGCACCCGAGCACCACCAGGGCAGCGAGCACCTACTCCGCCGGCAACGTGTAACTACCCGTCTCGCACACGTCCTCGCCATTGAAACGAATCATGTCGAATCGGACCACGGCCTGTTGCGAGGAGGTCGAGAGCACCACCCCATCGATCTCCAGGCCCATCATGTCGACCGCGAAGGCCTGACCCTCTTGCGTTCCGACCGTGGGCTCGGCGTGTACCCAGGAGATGCTGCCGTACTGCTCGAACTCCACGCGATTCGGGGATGTCAAGTACCGGAGCGTCAGCTTCTGCTTCGCGCCACAGCCGAGCGCGTCGAGATCCACCACCCACCCCTGCGGGCGGCTGACCGTGTCGCCCCCGGTCCCTGCGCTCCAGGCCAGGTCGACCTCCAGCCCAAGCACGTCGCCCTGGGGCACCTCGTTGGCGACGAACCAGGCGTTGCCTTGTACCTGGCCGGTGCTGAAGTCGTCGCTGCCGGTCAGCGCGTACGACACCGTGCTCGGGTAGTCGAGCTGATCGGCACCATCGAAGTGCAATTCGACGCTGGGCTTCGCCACGCGAACCGTGGCCCCACCGTAGTCGACCTCGTCGATGGCCGTGATGGACGATTCGCTGGTCATGGTTCCCGACCCCGACACCATCACCGGAGCCCACACCACGGAGAAGAGCCCGTCCTTGTCCACGTCTTGCGCCCACACGGGCACGAGCGCGAAACGACCCGAGCCGGAGCTGTCCTCCGCAGCCGAGGGGTATGGGCGCTTCAGGACCGCCGTGGAGTCCATGGCCACCCAGACCTCGTCGAAGGCGCTGCACTGGTAGCTGCCCGACGGCCCCGGGTTGATCTGCACCGCGTACTTCCCGGCGCACGAGTCGGGGTCATCGTATCCGCACCCCGAGGCGCTGTCCGAGTAGCAGGACGCCAAGGCGCCCGTGCCCCCGACGGCGTGCCACTCGACGTCGTCGTCGCCACCCACGAAGCTCGCCGAGCGGCCATTGGTGCTGCCCTGGCAGGGGCCGGTCGCTCGCTTGGTGTACACGTTGGCGCCGCCGGCACCGGGGTAGAGCGACACGCCGCCCTCGTTGTGGAGACCCCGCGTCTTGTAGGTCACGATCTTTCGCCCCGAGAAATCCTGATGGGCCGAGGTCCCCGTGCAGTTGGGGTAGGTTCCGGCAAAGGGCGAGACCGGGAAGTCCGCGATGCTTGAATAGTCAGGCGTGACGATGGAATCCGGGATGTCGCAACCCGTGATCGACGAGGCCACGCACGCCGCAATCAGAACTTCAACAATATCGCTGTTGCGACGGGGGGGGGGGGGGTAATCAAACAAACCTCCTACCTGATGGCCTGTAGCAGACTGAGTTCCGTTCCGCAAGCCGATTCCGTCGGGTGGCGAATCCGGCTGCCCTCGGTTGTCTGCCTACTCGAACTCCCCCTCGCCCCACACCCCGAGCTGGTCTTGCCCCGCCCAGGCCACGTCGCCGTCGGTGCCTTCGCACCAGAGCATGAGCTCACCGCTCGGGCCGCCGCCGGAGGAATACGACTGCTCGAACACGAAGTTGCTCGTGTCACAATCCTCGGTCATGCCCTCGGGCACGGTGTAGGCGCCCGACAGGCCGTCGAGCGCCACCTCCAACCGTGCGCTGGCGGCCTCCACCTGGTCGACGGACAGGGCCAGGGTCCACTGCTCGGCGAAGCTCCCGTCGCTCACCTCGAAGTCAACTACCGCGTCGATTTCCAGCGTGTCCGGGCACCAGGCCTCCATGGCCGGCTCGATGCCGCCCGTCGACTCGGCCGGCTCGAGGTCTACCCAGGTGGCGGTGCCCACCGCGTCGACCGTGATCGCCAGGTCGCGCTCCACCTCGTCTTCCACCAGTGAGAACGACGTGGTGTGCGTGCCCTCCAGCCAGGCCCAGACCTCGGCGGCGGAGAAGCCCAGCGGCGTGACCTCGTCCAGAGACAAGCTCGTTTCCGTGCGATCACAGGAAGAGGCAGCCTCGTCGGTACCATCCTGTTTGCCGGTGTCGTCGGCCCCGGTGCTGCAGGCGAAGATGAGGGCGAGGGTCATGGTGAACTCCGTGACCACGTGGTGATGCAAGCGACGTGCCACGGTCGCCGCGCCCGGGTGTCGTGAATACGCAAGCGGCATGTGCCCACCGCCCCGTCCCCGCGAGCAGTCGTGACCGAGGCCACGCTCGCGCGCCTGCGCCAAGGCGGTTCCGACCGTTTCGTCGACCTGCTCATCGACGACCTGCTCGACCGCCCGGTGCACGAGCTGGTCGACCCGGCATGGATGGCGCGCCAGCTTGTGGCCGCCGCCCGCAGCGCCGCCGCCGACCCCCGTGTGGAATCCACCATCCGCGAGCGGGTACAGGACGCCCGGAAGAGGGTGTCGCCGGGGAAACTCCCGGTGCCCCCGGAGTTGCGGAAGCCCCTCCGCGACGTGCTCGCCCGCCCCTATGTGCCCGACCGGGCGCTGGTAGGCCGCCTGCTCGACCACGACGCCGTGCGCGGGCTGTTGCGTCACCTGTTCCAGGACCTCCTGGTGGCCTTCGCACGCAAGCTCCGGCCGCCGGTTTCACTCCCAGGGGGATCGCCGTTCGGGGGCAAATCGCCGCTCGGGGCACTCGGGAAGCTGGGCGGGGGGATGCTCGGCGCGGTGGGCGAGGAAGTGGAACGACAAGTCGAGTCCAAGGCCCGCGAGTTCATGGACGCGGCGGTTCACAAGCTCGTCGACAAGATGGCCGACCGCATCTGCGACCGCACGCACGCGGCCGAGTACGGCGCGATGCGCGCGCACATGCTCGAGGTCGTGCTCGACACTGACGCCCAGACCTTCGCGGGGGAGCTCGAGAAACTCGATCCCGACGCCCTGGTGGCCACCACCGCCGCCGCGATCCGGAGCTACGTGGGGCGCGAGCACATGGAAGCCGAGGCCACGAGTGTGATCCGGGCCACCGTCGAGCTGGCGGGCAACCGGACGCCGCGGGCGCTGCTCCAGGGCACCGAAGACCACGCGCTCGGGCTCGTGCGGGATCTCTTGCGCCAGCGGGCGCGGGCGCTGGTCGACACGCCCGCTTTTGCTACCTGGTGGGACGAGATGAACGCGCCGTGATGCTCTGGCTGCTCGGCTGCGGGGAGCCCCCGCCGGCCACCATCCCCGATCCCTGCGACGTGGTGAGCGCCGCCGGTGGCACCGATCCGCTCGCCTTCGCGCAGGCCGCCGTGGCCGACGGCCGGAAGAAGGGCGACGAGGGCGCCTACGTGCTCGCCGACGCCGGCGTGCGCTGCGCGCTCTCACGCGAGCCGGGCGCCGTGCCCGCGAGGCGATTGCAGGCTCATGTGCTGGTGCAGCAGCATCGTTTCGCCGAGGCGGCCGCGCTGGCCGAGCCGCTGGCGCGGGAAACGGGCGACTGGGCCACCTGGATCGTGGTGGGCGACGCGCTCATCGAGCAGGGCCAGGTCGACGGCGCCGCGATGGTCTACCAGAAGGCGGCCGACCACCGGCCGGGCCTCGTGGTGTACGACCGTATCAGCCACCTCCGCTGGACCGAGGGCGACGTCGAGGGCTCGCGCGAGGCGGCCACCTGGGCCGTGGAGAGCGGGAGCGCCGCCGACCCCGAGCCCTACGCATGGGCGCTCTCGTGGCTCGGTTGGCTCAAGGTGCTCAACCGGGAGACGGCCCCCGAGCTCGACGCCGCCTTGCAGCTGGTGCCCGCCTACGCCCCCGCCCTGCTCGCGCGGGGACGAGCCCGCCTGCACGAGGATGGGCCCGCCTACGACCCCGAGGGGGGGGCGGCGGACCTGCGCGCCCTGCCGCGAAACCTGGAGGCCATGCGCCAGCTTGGGCTCGAGTTGCCACGGGCGGCCGACCCCCGGGGCTGGGCCGATGCCACCGCCCCCGCCGAACCGGGGCCCTCGCTCATCGTGCTCGACGAGGAGCTCAACGCCCGCCGCGACCCCGTCACCCGGGTGATGCGGGCCTGGGCCGCGCACCACGCGGGGCAAGACGCCCGCGCCGAGGCCAGCGCCGTGCTCGCCACGAACCACCCCGAGCCGCGCCTCCTGCACCACGCCGCGATCATCCTCGGCGATCGGGCCGCCGCCGACCGCGCCCTGTGGATGGGGGCTGGGCTCACCCGATCCGAGCGCGACGAGTTGCGCGCCCGCTTCGCGGAATAACAAGGCGTCGTGCTCCCCCTCTTGGCTCCTGCCCGTGCCCACGAGCCCGGCCTGTCCGCCGTTCGGATTGATACATCGCATGTATCACTTGTCTTCGCGAAGCCAGAGATAGGACAGCTTGCTCCTGTTGAAGACGTAGGCGCCGGGCGTTTACTGATACAAGAGGCCACCCTCGACCGTGTATCACTGTCGGCCGGTGGCTCCGCGTGCACCTTCGCCGAGCCGCAGGTGCGCGAGGTCGAGGCCGATGGCGTGGAGATCCTCGCGCGCTACACCTGTCCCGTCGACGCGGCGACACACACCTTCAGCGCTGACTATTTCGACGCGCTGGCCCCGGGACATCGGCAATACCTGGAGGTGAGCGGTCGCCCGGTGGCGATGCTCTCGGCCGACTCGCCCTCGGCCAGCTTCGAGGCGGCCCCCTCCACGGGCGAGGTGGCCGCCGAGTTCGTCCAGCTCGGCGTGGAGCACATCGTCACCGGCTACGACCACCTCGCCTTCGTCGCCGGGCTCTTGCTGGCGGCCAAGTCGCTCCGCCAGATGCTGGTGATCGTCACCGGCTTCACGGTGGCCCACAGCATCACCCTGTCCCTGGCCGCGACGGGTCTACTCACCCTGCCGTCCGCCCTGGTCGAGCCGCTCATCGCCGCGTCGATCGCCTACGTCGGCGTCGAGAACTTCTTCAACCCCGGCGTCCGGCAGCGGGTGCTCATCACCTTCCTTCTTGGCCTCGTTCACGGTTTCGGCTTCGCAGGGCTGCTCGCCGAGCTTGGCCTGCCGGGCGACAACCTCGCGATCGCGCTCTTGTGTTTCAACGGCGGCGTGGAGCTGGGGCAGGCGGTGATCGTGGCGCTCGCCTTGCCCCTCTTGCTGCGCCTAGGACGCCTGGCGGCCTGGCCCCGCCTGATGCGGGGGCTCAGTGCCCTGGTTGCCCTCGCCGGCCTCTACTGGCTCGCGGAGCGAACTATCCTCGCCTAGAGGTCGTGGTAGCTCGCCGGGTGGTCGTCACCCGCCCAGGGGTCGCCGAGGTACGGGAAGGTGCTCAGGTAGGACAGTCCGGTGCTGTCGACACCATCCATCACGTAGTAGCCCGCGTCCAGGTAGATGAGGTAGCCGGCCACGCCCGACAGGGCCACGTCCACCACGTCGTCCGAAACGCCGCGCCCGTCCGGCCACTGGCCGAAGCCCGTGCCCTCGAGGTTGATGCGGAGCGCCTCGTAGGCGGCGAAGGTCTTGCCCGCCTCGCCGGGGATACCACCGCCGAGGGCCCAGCCGGACATCTGGTGGCCCAGCGCCGCGTTGCCCGTGAGGAAGGTGGCGATGAGGTCTTCGCGTCCGGTGAGGCCAAGGCCGTAGGTGGTTTCCGCGTCGGCGATGAGCACCGCCGGGTCGGTGGTGCCGAGCAGGAGATTCATGTAGTAGGCCAGGGCGGGATCCTGGACGTACGACAAGAACTGGATGTCGTCGCGCGGGTGGCTGGCGTTGAACACGTCCTTCATCGTGGTGGGGATCACCGCCTCGTTCACCAGCGGGTTGCCGAGACGCGCCACCTGCACCCACTCGCCGCGCGCGGCACTGTCGACGCCGTTCGCACGGCGGACGGAAATCGCGCGACGCGAAGTGGTAGACCACGCCGAGATCACGTGGTTCTCTCCGGCGGCCGTGGGCGCCGCGCCGTCCTTGGTGACCATCGACTTCGGCACGCTGATCGCGATGCTGTGGACGTTGTAGCCGAGGAGCGTGTTGGTGTTCGCGCCCTCGTCGATGCCGGCCACGTTGAGCAGGTCGAAGGTGCGCTCGAGGTCGACGTAGAAGCCCTCCTGGCGGGGGCCGGCGAAGAAGCTGTAGTCGCCGCTGGTTTCCACGTGCGCGGCGGTGATCGCGCCGGCGCTGCTGCCCTCGGGGTTGTACCCGCCGGAGCCGCCCTGGGTACCCACGTTGGTGGGCGCCACTTCGAGTCCGGTGGCCAGCGTCGTGGCCGAGCCGTCGTCGATGCGCGTGACCGAGTAGGTGGTTTGTTGGTACAAGTTGCTGCGCGTGGCCACGTCGCCAATGTTGTAGAGGAAGGTCGGGAGGCCGAAGGCGTCGAGTTCGCTGTAGGTCGTGGCGAACTGGAACTGGAAGACGATGTCTTCCTCGCCGTCGCCCTCGTTGTCGATGTTGATCGCGTACTTCACGTTGTCGTCGAAGCGGTAGAAGTTCGGGCCGCCGCCGGCCAGCTCCATCGGGATCACGTTCATGATGAACACGACCTTCGAGCTGTCGTTCGGGTCGTTGAACATGTAGAAGTCGGTGATGTCGGCCGAGGGGTCGAGCGAGATCCCGGGGGCCTCGCGGTGGCTGGAGGCGAAAGCGGGCGACAGGACGGTCGCGACGAGAAGGCTAGTCATGGGTTTGTCCTCGTGGATCCGGAATGTTTAGTAAGAAAGGAGGTAGAGATCGGCGCCCGCGTCCGAGGCGATCTCGGTGACGTAGACGCGGTCGGTGGCGAGTCCGATGCCGCCGGGGAGTTCCATCAAACCGAGCGTGTCGGTGACGGTCATGGCGCTGCCGTCGATGCTCATCTCGACGAGGCCGGGATCGCCGATCGTCGTGTACCAGGCGGCGGCGCCGTCGGTCGCCACGCCGCCCGGGAAGGCAACCTGGAAGCCGCTGGCCACCACGGTGGAGGCAAAGCCCGGTAGCTCGAAGCGGATGATGGCCGCGCGACCGTCGGCCGCGAGAGAGTCCACCACGAAGAGCCAGTTGCCGTCGGGCGTCACCGCGATCGCGGTGGGATCCACCAGGGAGCCCCCCGAGGCAACCGCCGTGGCCGAGCCACCCGAGAGCGAGAAGATCGCGGCGTTGCCGCTACTGTCGAAGCCCGACACGTACAGGCCGCTGCCGCCGTGCTGCTCCGCCACGTCGCCCGGGAGATCGATCGCGTCGTCGGCGCCGAGCTCGCTGAGCGCGCCGCCGCCCGAGGCCAGGCTGTAGACCGCGCCGTTCATCGCACCCGAGGTGGAGGGCACCCCGAGATCCGACACGTACAAGGTGGAGAGGTCGCCCGAGATGGCCAGGCCCGTGGGCATCACCAGGGGGTCGCCGGCGTACACCTCGGTGGCCGCGCCGCCCGCCGCGTCGAACCACCAGACCCCGGCCTCGCCCGCGAGGTTGAAGCCGACCACGTAGGCGCCGGCCTCGGTGGCCACGACGTCGATCGCCTCCACGAGGTCGCCGTCGTCGGTGAACACCGAGAACACTGGTGCAGGCTCACCCGTATCGCCGCTGTCGCCGGTGTCGTCGGGCTCGCCCGTCTCTCCGGTGTCAGTGTCAGTGTCAGTGTCGGTGTCGGTGTCCGTGTCGCTGTCGGTATCGGTGTCCGTGTCGGTGTCGGTGTCGGCGTCGGTTTCGCCGGTCTCCTTCACCTCCTCGGGGCATCCGAGAAGCAAGAGCGGGGTGGCGAGCCATCCCGCGCGTAGAGGCGTGATCAAGGCCATGCGAGGTCTCCGTGGACGACCCGGGGTGGGCCATCTCGCCCAATACGGGTATCCCGGCCCGCCGGATCGATGGAAGATCGCGACTCTCTCTTTTGTGTGATTTCGCACCGGCACGATCCGGATTAGACGGCCGCCCGTACCCCCGCCGCACGGAGCCCAAGCCCATGACTCGTTCTACTCTGGTCCTCTTCCCCGCCCTCGTCCTCTTCGGCTGCCCTGCCGAGGAGCCGAAGGACACCGCCGACGCTGACACTGACACCGATACGGACACCGACACCGACACCGACAGCGATTCGGACACCGACACCGATACCGACACCGACACCGGTGGCAACGACACCGCGACCCCCGAGTACACGGTCACGGTCACCAGCCCGGCCACGGGCACCAACAGCTACCCCGGGGTCAGCTTCACCTACGAGGTCGAGGGCCTCGCGCTCGACCCCGACGCCATCGGCGCTGCCGACGAGGAAGGCCATGGTCACGTGCACGTGCACGTGGATGGCGAGTACGTGCTCGCCACGACCGAGACGACCGTCACCCTCGACAGCACGCAGCTGCCCGCTGGCGCGCACACCGTCGAGTTCCGCCTGGCCGACAACAGTCACGACGAGCTCGGCGTCAACGCCTCCGTCGACGTGACGGTGCTGAGCCCCAGCGTGAGCATCAGCTCCCCCACCGAGGGCTGGGAAACCGACAGCGCCGCCGTGCAGATCCAGTACACGGTGAGCGACTTCTCGGTGGTCGACAACCTCGAGGGGGCCACCACCGTGGGCGAGGGCCACGTGCACCTCATGCTCGACGGTGCCTACTACGACTACTCCACCAGCTCCACCGACGACTGGTACCTCCACCTCACGCCGGGAAAGCACACCCTCGGCGTGATGCTGGTGAACAACGACCACAGTGAGCTGCCCGTCGACGGCGTGATGGCGGAAACGACCATCATGGTGCCCGACGACGCGGCCGACATCGAGGTCGTGTCGACCTTCTCCGGCGACTGGGACTCGGCCACCCTGCCGCTCGAGGTGTTGCTCACCAACTACACGCTCGACGAGGAGAGCATGGATGGCACGCCGGTGGATGGCGTGGGGCACTACCACGTGTACATGGACGGCACCTACTACGACGCGGTCGCGACCTCGACGCCTTGGTTCATGCACGTGACGCCGGGCTACCACGACTTCCAGGTGATCCTCGCTCAGAACGATCACACTGAGCTGGCGGCACGCGACAGCGTGGGCGTCACCATCAGCGCCGACCGTCCCGACGTGACCATCGACAGCCCCCTCGCCGGCGACATCGTGTCCGACGGCTTCTACGTGATGGCGAGCGCGGAGAACTTCACGCTCAGCACCGACGTGGAAGGCGCCAACGTGGCCGACGAGGGCCACATGCACCTCTACGTCGACGAGTCCTACTACGTGTTCTCCACCGACGGCCAGTTCGCGGTGTCCGGCCTTTCCAGCGGTGAGCACACGCTGCGGGTGGAGCTGATGAACAACGACCACAGCGAGCTTTCGCCGCGAGTGTTCGACGAGATCAGCGTCAACTTGGAGTAGGCAGCGCCGTGGGTTTTCCTCCGCGCGCCGTGGGTTTTCCTCCGCGCCGACTGGCTAGCCGGCGCTCTCTCGGGAGACACGGCTACCTCTCGGCTAATTCTCCACTGATGACCAGCCACCCGTCGTCGACCCGGACCGCCGGGTCGGCGATGCCGAGGCTCTGACCGCGCAGGCTGTCGGCAAAGCTGTCGAGCGGAATGTCCGGTACCGGGATGTCCGGCATGAAGCTCGCCACCGTCCCGAGCAGGGGCGGGACGGACAATCGCACCAGCGCCGCCATGTCGCCCGGGTCGAGCCCCTTCGGCGAAGCCTCCATGCCCACCTCCAGGGTCATGTAGGCGGGGCGCTCGTCGAGCGTGATGCCCACCTCGCCATCGTCGTCGATCGCCACGGTCGCGCCGGTGCGCAGGTTCACGCTGGCGTCGATCTTCTCTCCATCCTCGCGGGTGATCTTGAGCCGCATCTCGCCGATCGACAGGTCGAGGGCCATGTCGTCGTAGGTCGGGTCGCCGAGCGTCACCGGCAGGTTCACCGCCACCGAGGCCACCGACACCGGGCCCAGCGGGGGCGGGATCTCGCCGGCAAGCGCCGTGAGGGTGAGCCCGTCGAACTCGATGCCGCTGGTGGAACCGCTGGCCCAGAAAGCAAACAGCAACTGGTGGAGCAGGTCGTCGTCGGCCGCCGCCGCGAAGGGCTCGGTGGTTGTCAGCGGGAAACTCGGCCCGTCGCCGTCGGTGCGGAGCGAGCCGGCGCCGCGAGGAAGGTCGATCTTGGTGGCGAAGTCGACCCAGGCGTCGAGCGTGAGTCGCAGGCCATCTTCGGCGCAACGGAGCGACGACAGCGCCACGTGCATGTCGAAGCCACTGAAGGAGAAATCAGCGGCAAAGGCTGATAGATAGTCAGCCACCAGCGTCTCGATGGAGTCGGTGACCGTTTCCGCCACGGTCTCCTCGAGCGTGGCCTGCGTCCAGTCGGCGAGGTCGTCTTCCATCGAATCGGGGAACCAGTCCACCGTCACCCAGAAGCCCGACAGCCGCACGCTCGTCGACAGGGGCGTGGCCTTCACCTCGCCATCGTCGGCCAGAAGCTCCAGCGTGATCGACAAGGTGGCGGTCTCGGCGCCCGCCTCGCCGGTGGTGCTGAGCCAGTCGTACCAGTCCACCCCGGCCACGTCGAAGGCCACCCACAGGTCGCTCACCGCCACGTCGATGTAAAGCTCGCCGTTGCCGCTCTCGATGTCGACGCTGGCGCGGCCCATGTCGGCGTCGGTCAGCGTGATGGTGTAGTACTCCGTCGGCATGGCATAGCCGACGAAGCTGCGCAAGAGCGTGGGGTCGGCCATCACCTCTTCCGCGATGGCCGCGAGATCGTCGAGGTCGGACTTGTCGTCGTCGAGGCCCTCGGGGCCGAGCTGGATCTTCACGGTGTCGACCAGCGGGTCGCCGGGGTCCCACACCTCGCCGGCCATGATCGCGCGCCCGTCCACGGCGCGGCCGGTGTCGCTCGCGTCCACGCGGAAGCCCAGGATGTTCACCCCGGGGACCACCGGCACCTTGCCGTCGAACTCGCCGCCTTTCGCGCTGATGTCTAGCTTCTGGGCGTTTGCCGTGAGCGACGTGAGCGGGGCCGAACCCACGGTGACCTTTCCCGCCACCGCCACCGTGTCGCCGCCACCGGTGAAGGCGCCGCGGGCGGGCTCCTCGACGGTCATCACCGGCACCTTGATCGGCGACATCTCGGGCGCGGCGGCGCCCTGGGCCTCGGGGTCGTCGGAGCACGCAAGCAACAACCAGGGGAACATCTAGGGCGGCAATACCCCGGCGGCAGGCCTACCCGCCACCCAGGGGGCGTTAGGTGCCTGCTTGCATGGCAGCGATCGCCGAGGCCCTGCTGCACGACGCCTGGGCGATGGCCGGGATCAGCATCGCCATCGTGTGCATGTTCGCCATCGGTGAGCTGCTCCGACGCGGGCTCGGCGTAGAGGCCGAGGCCACGCGCAAGTTCGCCCACGTGGGCGGGGGCGCGGTGGTGTTCATGTTCCCGTGGATCGTGAGCTCATCATGGACGGTGGCGGTCTTGAGCGCCTCCTTCTTCCTCATCCTCCTGGTGGGGCGGGTGACAGGCGTGCTCGGCTCGGTGCACGGGGTGGACCGGCGCACCTCGGGCGCCGAGCTCTACCCGGCGGCGGTGATGGGCACCTGGTGGCTCTCGGGCGGCGAGCCCCTGGCCTTCTGCGTGCCGATGGCGGTCATGGCGGCAGCCGACGCCGGGGCCGCCTTCGTGGGCAAGCGCATGGGCACGGTGCGCTTCCGGGTGATGGACGGCGCGCGCTCACTCGAGGGCAGCCTCACCTTCTTCGCGATCGCCTTCGCGATCTTTCTCGCCGGCCTCGCGCTCGATGGCCGTGGCGGCTGGCCGGGTGTCTTGCTCATCGCGCTGATCGGCGGAGTGCTCACCACCTGCGTGGAGGCGATCAGCGTGCGCGGCATCGACAACGTGCTCATCCCCTGGGCCGGCTGGCTGGTGATCGACCGCACGCTCCGGCTCGGGCTCGCCGAGATGTCGAGCTGGGTGGAGGGGATGCTCGTGGCCTTCATCGGCGTGCTGGTGGGCTGGAACGCGGCGCGGCTCCAGCCTGCCGCGGCCGTGGCCGCCTTCGTGTTCGGCACGGTGGCCTACGCGCTGGGGGGCCTCGGCTGGTTCTTGCCCATCGCCGCGCTCGGGCTCGCCATCGCGGTGTTTCACCCCCGGGAACGCGACGTCGACCTCGAGCACGTGGCGCCGCTCGCGCTCGGCTCGGTCGGCGTGCTCGGGGCCTTGCAGCTCCTCGGCCCGCGCGACGCCCAGGCCGTGCCCTACCTTGCAGCCCTCTCGGCGAGCGGCGCCATCGCCCTCGCTCGGCTTCGCGTCGACTCGGGGGAGCCCGGCCTGCGCGGCGGGCTGGGCGCGCTCCCCATGCCGCTGCGTGCCACCATCGGGGCGCTCTTGCCGCTATTGCCTGCCATGCTCTGGCCCCCGTTCACGCTCTCGCCCTTGAAAGCCTGGCCGCTAGTGATCGGGGCCGCCAGCGTGGGCGCCTTGTCCTGGTTGCCACTGCGACACTTCCCGCGCGCGGGGCGACGACTCGTCGCGGCGATGGTCGCAGGCGTCGTGGCCTGGGGCGCGGCCCAGGCGAGGTGGTTTTGATGGACAACTGGATCGCGGCCGGTGGTGACGCTCAGAAGCTTTCGTTCTACCGCTCGTTCATGGATGTATCAACCCTCTCTGATACATCCGGCCGGGCGCTCTTGTTTCACCACGGCACCATCGGTGACTTCACCGGCGGGCCTGCGCTCCTGGCCGCTGCGGAGTCACGACTGCGCCAGCTTGGCTGCCGCGAAGCCGTGGGCCCGCTCGACGGCAATACATTCTTCGCGTATCGATGTGTCATCGGCGAGGGCTCGCCGCTGCCGCTGGAGCCCACGGCGCGGCCCGACCCCTGGCGCCGCGCAGGCTACCGTGAAGACGCGCGCTTCGTGTCGGTCTTCGCACCCAACTCCGACCGCCTCTGTCGCGACCGTGGGCTGCCCGATGGCTGGACACTTCGCCACTTCGACCCCTCGCGCTTCGAGGCCGAGCTCGAGGCCATGTACCGGGTCACGCTCTCCGCCTTCGCCTCCGCGTGGCGCTACGCGCCGATCCCCTACCCCGCCTTCTACGCGCTCTACGCCCCCTTCCGTGGGCGGGTCGACCCCGCCTGGGTGTGGGTCGTGGAAGACCCGGAAGGCGTGGTGCAGGGCTACTTCTTCACGCTGGTGGCCGGCCCGGTGGTGCTCGCCAAGACCCTGGCCTTGCACCAGAGCGCCCACGGCAAGGGTCTCTCCTGGCCGATGGTGGCCGCGATGCACCGGCAGGCGCGCGACGCGGGACTCACCGGGGCCATCCATCACCTGATGCACGAGGACGCGGTTTCCAACGCCTTTGGCGGCGAGGGGAGCCGGGTGGTGAGGCGCTACGCGCTCTACCGCAAGCGGCTCTGAAACATGGGGCTGTATCAACTGCTCGAACCAAGCGAACGTACCGCGATCATCGAGCCGAATGGGCGTGTATCAAGCTTCGCCGACCTTCATCGCGAGTCGGGGCGCCTCGGGGGCTACTTCCACCGCCAACTCGGCGTCGGCGGGCGGGTGCTCTTGATGCAGCCGGTCGGCATCGACCTGTACAACGTGGTGGTGGGCCTGTTCGCGGCGGGCGCCACCGGCGTGCTCGTCGATCCCTCGGCCGGCTACCGCCGCGTGAGAGAAACCCTCCAGCGCATCGGCGTGCGCGGCGTGGTGGGGCCGTGGTGGGCCCAGGCGCTGCGCCTCGTGTTTCCTGAGCTGCGCGGCGGCTCGGCCTACCTGGGTGGGCTCGGGGCCACGTCCTACGCCCGCGCCGTGGGGGGCCCGCTACCCCAGCGCTTCGACGAGGACACCCCAGCGCTCATCACCTTCACCACCGGCTCCACGGGGCGCCCCAAGGCGGTGGCCCGCTCGCACGCTTTCCTGGTGGCGCAGCACCGGGTGCTGTCCCAGCACCTCGGTCTCGGTCCCGGCGACGTCGACCTCGCCACCCTCCCGGTCTTCGCGCTGTCGTCGCTGGCCAGCGGGGCCACCGTCGTTTTCCCCGACAGCAACCTGCGCAAGCCCGCCTCGGTGGATCCTGGACGGGTGCTCCCGCAGATGCGCGCGCAGGGTGTGTCGCACGTCACCGCCTCACCGGCCTTCCTCGCGCCGCTGGCCCGCGAGCTCTTGAAACATGGTGACACATATCAGAACTTGCGCGGTTGTTTCACGGGCGGAGCTCGTGTGTCGGCGTCACTCGGTCGCGACCTTTGTATCGCATTCCCCCGCGCTCGGGTCGAGGTGGTCTATGGCTCCACCGAGGCCGAGCCCATCGCCGCGCTCGACGTCCGCGCGTCGATCGAGGCCATGGAGGTCGGCGAGCGGGAGGGACTTGGGGCCCTGGTGGGCACGCCCGTCCCCGAGATCGAGGTGCGGGTGGTCCGCCCGGGCACGCTCGACGCGGCCGACGTGGGTGAAATCGTCGTGAGTGGCCCTCACGTGAACCGTCGCTACTGGGATGACCCGGAGGCCGACGCGGCCAACAAGATCGCCGAGGGCCACGTGGTGTGGCACCGCACGGGCGACACCGGGCGCCTCGACGCGCAGGGGCGGCTCTGGCTCGTGGGGCGCGTGGCCGACATGGTGGGGGAACTACACCCCTTCCCGCTAGAGATCCGGGCTGAGCGGGTGCCCGGGGTGCACCGGGCGGCTCTGGTCGACGCCGGGGGTCCCGTGCTCGCTTACGAGGGCGACGAGGCCACGGCGGAGCTGCGCCGCGCCACGGGTATCGACCGGGTGCTCCGGGTCGACCGCGTGCCCGTGGACCCGCGGCACAACGCCAAGATCGACAGGGCCAAGCTCCGGGCTATGATCGGGTCGCCGCGATGACCCTCTTCTTCCTGCTCGCCTGCGCCAACGACAACGAGGCGGCCGCTACCTGGACGGGCGGCGAGTTCGATTTCTACACCCTCGTCGCGATGGACGAGTGCCTGGGTGGGGCGCTCGAGGCCCTTTTCATGCCGGAAGGCGTGGATACACCTCACAAGTTCGAGTACCCGATCTACATCCCCGGCTACGAGGAGTTGCCCACCGAGTACACCATCGACCTCCGCGAGCCCTTCGTGGAGATGCCGGTGAACGTGGAAGACGGCGGCGATGGCTGGCTCTACGTGCGCGGCTCGGTGATGGAGTCGGTCTTGCTCGACGAGGTGAAGTACGGCGACTGCGCGGTCACCATGACGGCCGACGTCGACCTCTTGCCTCGCGACGACGACACGGTCGATGGGCAAGCCCGCATCGACATCTCCAACCCGCGGGGCAGCGAGGGCCTGTGCCCCGTCTTCGATGGCGACCCTTGCCGCGTGAGCCTCGATATCGAGGCTCGTCGGCGCTAGGCGAGGGAGGAGAGTTGATGAGCAGCGAGCGTCTACGGGCGTGGTGCTGGACACGCCAGGGGCTGGACGGCTCCTGCCACGGCGATTCTGTGGCCGCCATCCTGGGGAAGGCCGGGTGGATGCGCTCGATCGGCGGGGGCGGCCCGTACATCGGCCTCTTCGCCCGGGCTGGCCTCCAGCGCGCCCAGGTCGATGCGGCCGTGGCCAGGCTGGCCATCCACGAGCTGCCCAGCGCCCGGGGTTGTACCTACGTCTTGCCGGCTGAGCACTTCGCCCTCGGCCTGCGCCTGGGGCAGGGCTTCGGCGAGGCGGCCCAGATCGCCACGGCACGGAAATACCTCGGCTTCACCGAGGCGGAGCAGGAAGGCCTGTGCACCGAGGTGCTCGCGGCCCTCGCCGAGGGTCCGCTCGACCCTCGGGGACTCAAGGAGCGCCTCGGCGAGGCCGTGCGAAACCTCGGCACCGAGGGCAAGAAACGCGGGCAAACCACCACCTTGCCGCTGGCGCTCGGGTGGCTCCATTCGCGCGGCGACATCCGTCGAATCCCGCTCGATGGTCGACTCGACCGACAGCGCTACGCCTACGTGCGCTGGTGTCCCAACCCATTGGCGCCCTTCCCGCGGTCGGATGCCGAGATTCGCGCCGAACTGGCCCGCCTGTACTTCCACTGGGCCGGTCCCGCGTCGCTGGCCCAGTTCCAGGCCTTCTCGGGGCTCGGCGTCAAGGACAGCAAGGCCGCCGTGGCCGATCTCGACCTCGTCGCCGATGGCGAGCAGCTCTGGCTCCCCGAGGACAAGCGCGCCTTCGATCACTTCGAGGTGCCGGCCTCGCCCCAGGTGCAGTGCCTTGCGGGCACCGACGGGCTCTTCTTGCATCGCCGCGACGCGGCCGCCTGCCTCGACGGGGCCGACGCCACTCGGGCCTTCTGGACCGAGACGGGCAGCCAGGCCGGGGGCGCGCTGGTCGACCTTCCCCACCAGGCCATCGTCGACCGGGGCCGCATCATCGGCCTCTGGGACTACGACGGCGAGGCGGGCGAGCTGGTGTGGACGACCTTCGCACCGCCCTCCGAGGCCACCCAAGCTCGCGTGACGGAGGTGGAGCGATTCATCCGCGACGACCTGGGCGACTTCCGGACCTTCAGCTTGGATAGTCCGGAATCCCGCCGACCTCGGATCGCGGCGCTCCGCGCGATGCGCAGCTAGCGAGTTAGCCGCGGCCCCTCGCGAGGTTCGCATGGCCCTTCAAGCAGGCATCGTCGGTCTTCCCAACGTCGGGAAAAGCACCCTTTTCAACGCGTTGACCGCCGCCGGCGCGGCAGCCGCGAACGTCCCCTTCTGCACGATCGAGCCCAACGTGGGCGTGGTGCCCGTGCCGGATGGGCGGCTCGACCAGATCAACGCGGTGATCGCGAGCAAGCAGCTGCTTCCCGCGGCCGTGGAGATCGTCGACATCGCGGGCCTGGTGCGCGGGGCGGCCACGGGCGCGGGACTGGGCAACAAGTTCCTCGGGCACATCCGCTCGGTGGATGCCGTGCTCCACGTGGTGCGTTGTTTCGACGACGCCGACGTGGTGCACGTGGACGGCTCCCCCGATCCCGACCGCGACATCGAGACCATCGACACCGAGCTCATCCTGGCCGACCTCGAGAGCGTGGACAAGCGGGTGGACCGCTTCCGCAAGGCCTCCAAGGGCGGCGACAAGGAGCAGGTGGCGCAGCTCGCCGTGGCCGAGAAGCTCAAGGCCCTGCTCGACAGCGGCAAGCCGGCCCGCGCGGGCACCTGGACCGAGGAGGAGCTGCCCCTGGTGAAGGAGAACCAGCTCATCACCGCCAAGCCGGTGCTCTACGTCTGTAATGTCGACGAGGCCGGACTCGCGGCCGACAACGGCTATGTCACGAGTGTGCGGAAACGTGCCGCCGCCGACGGCGCCTCCGTGGTGGTGCTCTGCGCCAAGATCGAGTCCGAGATCCAGGAGCTGCCCGCGGAAGACCGCGCGGGTTTCCTCGCCGACCTCGGCATCCGTGAGCCGGGCCTCGCCGCGCTGGCTCGCGAGGCCTACCGTCTGCTCGGCCTACAGACGTACTTCACGGCCGGCCCCAAGGAGATTCGCGCCTGGACCGTGCGGGTGGGCGCCCGCGCCCCCGAGGCCGCCGGCGTCATCCACCCCGACTTCGAGCGCGGCTTCATCCGCGCCGAGGTGTACTCGGTCGACGACCTCGTGGCGCTCGGCAGCGAGGCGGCGCTGAAGGCCCAGGGGAAGATGCGAGTGGAAGGGAAGGAGTACGTGGTGAAGGATGGGGATGTGATGCATTTCAGGTTCAATGTGTAGCCCCCGCCCCCGCGCTATCCTCCCCCCAGCGTGAACGACCTCTACCCCCGCGAACCCACCAGCGTCGCCGCCGCCTTTCGGGCGCGCGTCGCCGTGCTGGGGCGGCTCACGGCGCTCTTGTGGGCCATCGAGCTGCTCGACAGCCTCGTCCTCGGCGGCGGGCTCGACAGCTTCGGCATCCGGCCACGCACCCTGACCGGGCTCGTGGGGGTGCTGACCGCGCCGTTCCTGCACGCCGGGCTCGGGCACCTGCTCGCGAACACCGTCGCCCTGTGGCCCCTCGGCTTTCTCGCCATGGGACGGTACATCGCCGACTTCTACCGCGTTTTCATCGCGTCGATGCTCGTGGGTGGCCTCGGCACCTGGGTGGTGGGTCGGGGGGGGAGCGTGCACGTGGGCGCGAGCGGCGTGATCTTCGGCTTCCTCGGCTATCTCCTCGCCCGGGGCTACTACGAGCGCAAACCCGTGGCGATGCTGGTGTCCTTGTTCACGCTCGGGGCCTACGGCGGCCTCGCCTGGCAAGCGTTCCCCTTCTTCGTGGCCGAGCAAGTGTCGTGGGAGGGGCACCTCTTCGGCATGCTCGGGGGCGTGCTGGCCGCGCGGGGGCAACGACGAAGGTCGTAGTGGCCGACGCCGCGTTTCCCGGTGCAGTGTGGTTTCGCACCGGAGCCTCCCCTGATCGCCTTCTACCCCCTGCTTCTGCTCGCCTGCGACCCCGCCGCCACCAAGGACGACAGCCAGCCCGCCGACACCGGGGCCGACCCAGCGGGCGACACCGGGGCCGACTCCGGGGTGGACTCCAGCGCCGATACCGCCGTGGACAGCGGGCGCGACGACAGCGCCATCGACACCGGAGGCGACGACAGTGCCCCCGACTCCGGAGGCGACTCGTCCCCCGACAGCGCCGACTCGGCCGATGACCTGCACGACAACGACGGCGACGGCTGGCAGATCGACGAGGACTGTGACGACGGCGACCCGGTGGTGAACCCCGGCGCCACGGAGTCGTGCGACGGCCGCGACAACGACTGCGACGGCTCGACCGACGAGGACGTCTTGCTGCTCTACTACGCCGACAGCGACGGCGATGGCTATGGCGACCCGGCCAGCACGACGAGCGCCTGCGCGCCGCCCGCCGGCTACGTGAGCAACAGCGGCGACTGCGACGACACCAACCCCGCCGTGTACGGCGGCGTGGAGGTGTGCGACGGCGTGGACAACGACTGCGACGGGGTGGTGGACTTCGGTCGGCACGTGCCCACCAACTTCAGCAGCATCCAGGACGCCATCGACGGCAGTAGCTCGGGCGACACCATCTGCGTGGCAGCGGGGACCTATGACGAGACCATCGACTTCGGCGGGAAAGACCTCGTCGTCGAGGGCTACGAGGGCGCGGACAGCACCCTGATCGATGGTGACGGCGTGGGCCCGGTGGTGCGCATCGACAGCGGCGAGAGCGCTGCGGCCACCCTCCGCGGCTTCACGGTGACCGGCGGCGAGGCAGAGACGGGCGCCGGCCTGTACGTGGAGAACGCCGACCC
>SXON01000200.1 GCA_005778355.1 Pseudomonadota bacterium
GCACAACCTGCGCGAGGTGATCGACGCCTGCCTGATGCTGCTCGAGAACCCCGACGCCAGCGTCATGCAGCTCTGCAAGAAGGTGAAGGGCCCCGACCTGCCCACCTCGGGCGAGATCGTCACCTCGGCGGAAGACCTGCGGCAGATCTACGAGCTTGGCTCTGGCAAGGTCCGCGTGCGTGGCACCTGGGAGCGCGAGCAGAAGGGGCGCAAACATTTCGTCGTGATCGACGCTGTGCCCTACGGCGTGAACAAGGCCAAGCTCGTGGAGAACATCGGGGGGCTCATCTCCGAGAAGAAGATCCCCCAGCTCACCGACGTGCGCGACGAGAGCACCGACGTCGTGCGCGTGGTGCTCGAGCTCCGCGGCCCCGACGACGCCGAGGCCGCCATGGCCTTCCTCTACAAGCACACACGCCTGGAAGAGCCGATCCACGTGAACATGACGGCGCTGGTGCCAACGGATCAGCCCGAGGTCACCGCCCCCGAGAAGCTCGACCTGAAGCGCATCCTGATGCTCTGGCTCGATTTCCGCGTGGAAACGGTGCGGCGACGCACCGAGTTCGAGTTGGCCGAGCTGCGCGAGCGCATCCACGTGCTCGAGGGCTTCGCCAAGATCTTCGACTGCCTCGACGAGGCGATCAAGATCATCCGCGCCAGCGAGGGCAAGCGCGACGCGGCGGAGAAGCTCATCCGTCGCTTCGGTCTCGACGACGTGCAGGCCGAGGCGATCCTGGAGCTGAAGCTCTACCGGTTGGCGAAGCTCGAGATCCTGATCATCCAGGAAGAGCTGGGCGAGAAGCGCGCCGCCGCCGATAAGCTCGCGGCGATCCTCGCCAGCCGCGAGGCCTTGCGCGAGGTGGTGCGCACGGAGCTCGGCGAGATTCGCCAACAATACGGGCAGCCCCGCAAGACCCGCCTCGGCGCCGAGCCCACCAGCGTGGTGTACTCCGAAGACGCCTACGTGGTGGCGGAAGACGCGGTGGTGATCGTCACCCGCGACGGCTGGATCAAGCGCCAGGGCACCGTCACCGGGGTGGACAAGGTGCGCGTGCGCGAGGGCGACAGCATCGGCTGGGCCATGCGGGCCACCACCAAGACCACGCTCTCGGTGGTCACCTCGCGAGGGACCGCCTACACCTTGCGGGTCGACGCGATCCCGTCGACAACCGGCTACGGCGACCCCATCCAGCGTTTCTTCAACTTCGCGGACGGCGAGCGGATCGTGGGGGTGGTGTCGCACGACCCGCGCAACGTGCCTGCCGCCGTTGAATCCGAGGCCGACCCGCCGCCGCCCTACTGGGTGGCCGTGTCGCGACAGGGCAAGGTGATCCGACTGCCCACCGCGATGATCGTGGAGGCGAGCAACAAGAACGGTCGCACGGTGATGCGCCTCGAGGAGCAAGGCGACGCCGTGATCGCCGCGTATGTGAGCGACGGCACCGAGCATATTTGCCTCGCGAGCAGCCTCGGTAATGTGCTCACCTTCCCCGTCACCCAGGTGGAGCCGCTCAAGGGCGCCGGCAAGGGCGTGATGGCGCTCAAGCTGCGCGATGAAGACAGCGTACTCGCGTTCGAGCTGTCGGCCGACCGCACCAACGGCCCCACGGTGCTCACCGCGCTCGGTCGCACCGAGGTCGTGGCCCCCAAGGCCTACGAGGGCGAGCGCGCGGCGCGAGGACACCAGCTGTTCCGACGGGGGTACTTCGCCAGCTGGAAACGCCCCGCCGAGATCGCGCTAGGCAAACCCGCGGCCGAAGGGGAGGCCTAGCTCATGGCCAGCACCACGTACGACGCCTCTACCATCCAGGTGCTCGAGGGCCTCGAGCCGGTGCGCAAGCGCCCTGCCATGTACATCGGCGGCACGGGCATCGAGGGCTACCACCACTTGTTGTGGGAGATCGTCGACAACACGGTCGACGAGGCGATGAACGGGCACGCCACCACCGTGAACGTCACCCTGCACGCCGACGGCCGGTCGGCCACCGTCACCGACAACGGCCGCGGCATCCCCGTGGAGATGCACCCCACCGCCAAGCGTCCCGCCCTGGAAGTGATCCTCTGCACGCTGCACGCCGGCGGGAAGTTCGAGGGCAAGGCCTACGCGGCCTCCGGCGGCCTCCACGGCGTGGGCAGTAGCGTGGTGAACGCCCTCTCCGAGGAGATGGTCGCCACCGTCAAGCGCGGCGGCATCGAGTACCGCCAGACCTTCCGTCGCGGCAAGCCGCGCACCCAGCTCGAGAAGGTGGGCGAGGCGCGCGGCACCGGCACCACCATCAAGTTCCGACCCGACCCCGACACCTTTGGCGATCTCGCCTTCGAGAGCGACCGCGTGCGCGAGCGCCTCGAGACGATTGCCTACATCCACAAGGGCCTGCGCATCCTCTTCCGCGACGAGATGAGCGGGGGCTACGAGGAGTTCCGCCACGACGGCGGCATCCGCGACTGGGCGCTGGCGCTGGCCAAGAAGACGGGTCGCACGCCCATTGTTCCCGATCCCTTCTACGCCTGCAAAGAAAACGGCGTGAAGGTGGAGATGGCGCTCGCCTGGACCGACGGCACGCGAGAGTTGTTCAACTCCTACGCCAACGGCATCCCCACCTCGAGCGGCGGCACCCACGAGACCGGGGCGAAAGACGCGATCACCAAGGCGGTGCGCAACTACATCGACACCCACTCGCTGCAACCCAAGGGCATCACGCTCGCGGCGGAAGACATCCGCGAGGGCGTGGTGTGCGTCACCTCGGTTTTCCTCGCCGAGCCGCAGTTCCAGGGACAGACGAAGGAGAAGCTCAACAACCCCGAGATGCGCGGCGCGGTGGAGAACGCCATCCGCACCACGCTGGAGCAGTTCCTCAACCACAACCGGACGGTGGCCGACGTCGTCGTCACCCGCGTGATCCAGGCCGCCCGGGCGCGCCTCGCCTCGCGCTCCGCCGAAGACCAGGTTCGTCGTAAGTCGCCGGTGAACAACCGGCTCAACTTGCCCGGCAAGCTCGCGGATTGTTCCAGCAACGACGCGAGCGAGTCGGAGCTGTTCATCGTCGAAGGCGACAGCGCCGGTGGCTCGGCGAAACAAGGTCGCGACCGGGAAACGCAGGCCATCCTGCCGCTGCGCGGCAAGGTGCTCAACACCGAGCAGGCCTCGCTCAAGAAGCTCATGGAGAACGAGGAGCTCTCGAACATCGTGAGCGCCCTCGGCTGCGGCATCGGCAAGGACTTCAACCGCGACCGGCTGCGTTACCACCGCGTGATCCTGCTGATGGACGCCGACGTGGACGGTCACCACATCGCCACGTTGTTACTCACCTTCTTCTACCGTTATCTGCCCGGGCTCATCGATGGCGGGTACCTCTACCTGGCGCAGCCCCCCCTCTACCGCATCGACGTGGGCCAGCAGACACACTGGGCCGCCGACGACGCCGAGAAGGCGCGGGTCTTGAAGAAGTTGCCGCCCCGCGCCACGCCCGAGGTCACCCGATTCAAAGGTCTCGGCGAGATGCCGCCCAAGGTGCTCTTCGACACCACCCTCGACCCGCGGAAACGACGGCTCCTCAAGGTCACCATCCCCGCCGGTGAGCACCAGTCCACCGACCAGATGTTCGCCGATCTCATGGGGAAAGACGCCGCGCCTCGCTACCACGCGATCATGGAGTCGGGCGCCGAGTTCGACGAACTCGACGTATAGTCCCGGGTCGTGATGTTCCTCCTCCTCGCCTGCTCCGACCCCTACGAGGCCCAGAAGGGCAAGCCGGAGGTGGAGGTCGACACCGGTGACCCGGCGGTGGACGACAGCGACCCTCCGGTCGACAGCGTCGACACCGGCGAGCCCCCGCCGCCCGACAGCGACGGCGACGGCTGGCCCGACGACGAGGACTGCGTGCCCGACGACGCCACCGTGTACCCGGGCGCGACCGAGGTCTGGTACGACGGCGTCGACCAGGACTGCGCGGGCGACAGCGACTACGACCAGGACCACGACGGCTTCCTCGCCGTGGAGATCGGCGGCGACGACTGCAACGACACCCGCGCCGACGTGTACCCCGGCGCCCCTGAGGCCTGGTACGACGGGGTCGACGGCGACTGCGCGGGCGACGACGACTTCGACCAGGACGGCGATGGCGACCCCGTTCCCGGGGGCGCGGGCGACGACTGCGACGACGAGAACCCCCTGGTGTCGAGCCTCGCCGAGGAAACTCTCGACGATGGCGTCGACGGCGACTGCAACGGCGACCCGGACGGCTACCGCTTCCAGCTGCTCGATATGTCGAGCGCGTCCGGTTTGCAGGGCCCGCGTATCGGCGCCGACTCCGCCTACGTGATGATCGCCTTCATGGCGGATAGTTACGAGGAGTCCGGCACGCTGTACGCCTCGGCCGGACTCTCCCACTACCTCTCCGTCGACGAGCCGCTGGCGGGATCAGTGGGGCTCTCCGCCTACTACTGGGGCAGCGACTACGAGATCCAGGGCGGGATGGACTTCTGGGCCGACGACGAGTACCAGGCCTGGGCCTATGGCATCCAGTACGGCAGCACCCGCTACCTGCTGGTCGACGTGTACCAGGCCTCGACGGGCTTTTTCCGGGGGACCGGCTGGAGCTACCCCACCAGCAAGCCCTTCGCCGACGTGGAGCTCACCGCCGTGGCCGACGGCTCACTGCACGTGGTGGGTTGCGACGAGCAGCTCGGTTTCCTCACGTGGATGCACGCCACGCCGGCGGGCTACTTCGCGAACACCGATGTGTCGGGCGACGACGTGAGCGATGCGGACAGCACCGCGTGTGTACTCAATCTCGCCGAGGAGGAGATCCTCGCCGGGCAGCCGGGCAACAACCGGACGCTGGCCTACAAGTACTTCGACGAGGCGGGGCTGGTGTACGAGGGCGCCGACCCGGGGTGGACGGCCTACGACATCGAGGCAGAGACCAGCGTGAGCAGTAGCGCCCTGGCCGTGGCCGAGGGGGCGAGCAGCGTGCTGGTGCAGGTCGACGGCATCACGCAGCGCCTCGTGGGCGGCGGCGCGACGGCGGTGGATATCTCCGTCGGCACCACCGGCACCGCCTACGTGGTGTACGCCGACGGCAGCGGCGAGCCCTGGTTCGCGTGGGGCACGCCCGGCTCGATGAGCGAGATCCAGCTCGACACGGATCTATCCGCGGTGGATGACGTCGACCTGTACCTCACCTCGTCGATGAAGGTGGTGGTGGCCGCGCGGGCGGGGAACCGGGCGGTGGTGGGGGTAGTGGGGATCTGAAGCGCGGGACGACGAGGACCCGACGGCTCGCGGCAAGTCTCCGCTACGCGTAGTCGATGCGGTAGGCGCGCAGGAGGGCACCGACGGCGGCGTCGAAGCACACCAGCAGGTCGTCGGTGGTGCCGTCGGAGAACCGGGAGGCGTGGGGGCGGTTCCGCAGGCCCCTCGCGCCGCCGCCGATCTTGAGCGGGACGGCCTCGGTGTAGGACATCGCGAAGTCCAGGTTGCCGTCGAGCAGCCAGAGGAAGATGTCGCCGGCGTCGGCGCCGGTTCCGAGGGTGAGCGAGGCCAGCCGGTCGCGAAACACCACGGCGCGCCAGCCGTTGGTGAACAGCACCTGCGTGGCCATCGCCAGCTCGTGGTAGTCGCCGTTCCGATCAGCTCGCGTCATCTCCAGCATGGCCGTCGGCGGCTCCGAACCCCCCAGCCGGAGCGAGCTCGGGGTGCCATCGAGGGTCGTGCTGGCGAGGAGGTAGAGGGTGTTGGCGCCGTACGTCGCGGAGGCGCTGTCGGTGTCGAGGGCGCCGGTGGCCAGCACCTGCCACTCGTACCCAGTGCCGCTGGCGGAGATGAGGCGCGCGCGGTAGGCCGAGTGGCTGTCGGTCTGGTCGACGCGGATGGCGGAGGACTCGAAGTTGAAGGGCATGTTCACCGCGTCGCCGAGCTCGCCCAGTTCGGTGACCGAGCCGTCGGAAACGTTGACCTTGATGACGTAGTGGCCCGCGATCGAGGGCGCGGACTCGATCGGGGAGCCGACGCAGACCGCCACGGATGTGTCCGTGTCGTCGTAGATGACGGTGTGGTGGTCGTTGGTGCGGGCGGCGTCCGCCAGGTCCAACCCGAAGGAGAAGGTTGACGTCCCCGTCCCAGTGGAAGCAACGGCCACCTCGCGGGCTACCGAGAAAACGGGCGGCGAAGTCGACGTGTCGAGCTCGATGACGAGGAGGTAGAGGTCGAGGGCATCGACCGACACGGTGATGACCTGGTAGCCGTGGGCGTAGAGGTGCCAGTGATCGGCCACGCCATTCCTAAGCCGAAGTTCGACCCGCGTAGTCATGCCTTCTCGGCGTTGTAGCGGGCTAGCGTTCGTCTGGTCGATGCGAGATGTAGTCATGTAATTCATCCTACAAGCGTGGATTTGTCGTGGTACTCGCGATACCATGGTGTCCATGCA
>SXON01000201.1 GCA_005778355.1 Pseudomonadota bacterium
TCCGCTTCTCCGCACCCAACGTCGAGAACGCGGGGGAGCCCGCCCCCCGGGCCGGTCGTGGCCAGCGCGCGCACCGTCGCCAGCACGAACTGCGCGCGAGCCCGGTAGGTCGGCAGGAGCAGCTTCAGGTTCACGACGGCCTGCCCCTGGGACTATTACACTCGTCCCATGCGGGTGGTGTTTCTCGGCATCGGCGCAGAGCAGATCGGGGTGGAACTCCTCTCGGCGGTGCTGCGGCGCGCGGGGCACGATGTGCGCCTGGTTTTCAACCCGTCCCTGTTCGACGACCGCTTCCAGCTCCGGATACCGGTGCTCGCTCGACGCTTCGACCGCGAGGCGGCGCTGGTTCAACGGGCGATCGCGCTTCGCCCCGACGTGGTGGCGATGTCTGTCTTGTCGAGCACCTACCAGTCCGGGCTCGCGATGGCGCGCGCGATCCGCGAGTCGACAGGCGCCAAGGTGATCTTTGGCGGTGTCCACCCCTCGGCGGTGCCCGAGGTGGTGATCCGCGAGGGCGCGGTCGACGCGGTGTGCGTGGGCGAGGGCGACGAGGCCTTCCCGGGGATGCTCGACGCCTGGGCCCGGGGCGACGAGGACACGCCGGTGCCGAACATGTGGTTCAAGCGCGCCGACGGGCAGGTTGTCCGTGGCCCGCAGACCGGCTTCATCCAGGACCTCGACGCGCTCCCCTTCCCCGACAAGGCGCTCTACGCCGACGAATTCGACGTCGGCGATCCCTACATGACGATCACCGGCCGGGGCTGCCCCTACCGGTGCACCTTCTGTTTCAACAACTTCTGGGCGAAGCTCCCCCAGCGCTCCGGAGTGAAGGGCGGTCGCTACGTCCGGCAGCGCTCGGTCGACCACGTGATCGGGGAACTGAAGGCCGCAAAACAGCAGTTCCGGCTTCGCTTCGTCGACTTCGAAGACGACATCTTCACCGTCGACAAGCCCTGGCTCAAGGCCTTCCTCGACGCCTACCGCGCCGAGATCCGCGTGCCGTGGATGTGCCTCTCGCACCCCAAGTACGTGGACGAGGACATCGTTCGCTGGATGAAAGAGGCTGGCTGCACCTGGGTGCAGATCGGCATTCAAAGCCTCGACGAGCAGTACAAGCACGCGGCGATGCGTCGCTACGAGTCGGTGGGCGACGTGGCCTGGGCGCTCGACGCCTTCCGCGCGGCCGGGATCGGCGTTCGTGGCGACCACATCTTCGGTGGCCCGGGCGAGCCGCCGGATGCGCAGGAAGTCGCCCGGAAGTTCTACGTTGCTCATCCCCCCCGGCGCATCAGCACCTACTGGATGACCTGGCTCCCCGGGGTGGAGATGACCCAACGCGCCGTCGAGCAAGGGGTGCTCTCCGCAGAGGACTCCGCCCGCCTCGACCACGGCCTGTCGCCCACCTTCCACGACAACGGCGCGGTGCGCGACCCCGAGGAACTGCGACGTTTCACCAACTACGAGGCTCTCTTTCGAATCTTGCCGGGACTGCCTCCCGCGCTACGCGAGCGCGCTCGCGCCGAGTGGTTCAACGGGATCCCGGTGCCGGCGCTCAAGACGCTGGCCATGGCCGGCGACATCGTGCTCGGCTTCGCCAACCGCCACCCGAGCCACCGACAGTACGCGCAGCACTACGCGCGGCAGATCGTGCGGCACGTCATGGTGTAGACGACACGATATCGTACCCCCGTGCCCTCCCCGACGGTCGTTCACCTACGCGCCGGTGTGGTCGACCTGAACCGTCGCGAGATCGTGCGTGACGGCGCGGTGGTGTCGCTGTCTGAGCGCGAGGCCGCCCTCTTCGCCTGGCTGGCTGGGCGTCCCGGGCAAGTGGTGTCGCGAGCGGAACTGTTGACGGAGGTGTGGGGTTACCGCGCCAGCGTGGAGACGCGTGCCATCGACGTCACCATGCGACGCCTCCGCGAGAAGGTCGAGGTCGATGCCGCCGAGCCCGAGCACCTGCTCACCCGGCACGGCGGTGGCTACACCTTCGAGCCCGGGAGCGCGACCCCGGCCGAGCCACCCGCTGGCCCGGAGGTGACCCTGATGTTCACCGACATCCAGGGCTCCACCGCGGCGTGGGAGTCCTTCGGCGAGCGCTTCGGGGGCGCGTTGGCCCGGCACGACGAGATCGTGCGCGCCGCGGTCGTGGCCCACCGCGGCTACGAGGTGAAACACGTCGGCGATGGTTTCATCCTCGCCTTTGCCGAGCCGACCGCCGCGGTGAACGCCGCCCTCGCCATCCAGGAGGCGCTGGCCGACCAGGACTTCGGCGCGCTGGGGCCGGTGCTTGTGCGCATCGGCGCGCACGTGGGCGAGGCCGTGGCAAGGCTCGACCCCGTCACCGGGCGGGTGGACTGGTTCGGACCCACCGTAAACCGTGCGGCGCGCGTCGCCGCCGCCGCGCACGGCGGGCAGATCGTGGTGACCGATACGCTGCGGGCGAGGGTGGCCGTCGAGGCGCGCTGGACCTGTCTCGGCGACCACCGTTTCCACGGCGTGCCCGGCACGACCCGCGTCTGGGAGGTCGTGCCCACGTCGCTGGGCGAGCGCCACTTCCCTCCGCTGCGCGCCGTGAAACGTTCGAACCTCCCTGCCGCGGCGGATCGTTTCGTGGGTCGCGAGCAGGAACTACTGGACTTGAACCGCCGGTTCGCCACCGGCGCTCGCGTCGTGACGCTTCTCGGGCCCGGCGGCACGGGCAAGACACGGCTGGCGCTCGAACACGCGAGCCACGTGGAGGCCGACGCCGTCTGGTTTTGCGACCTCGTCGAGGCCACGACCGAGCCCGAGGTGTGCCGCGCGCTGGCGGGTTGCCTCGGCGAGCTGCTCTCCGCCGACCCGGCGGCTCACTGCGGCCGTATGCTGGCCGAGCGAGGCCGCGGGCGCGTGATCCTCGACAACGCCGAGCAGGTGGTCGAGGCAGTCGGCGCGCTGGTTCGCCGCTGGATCGGCATGTCGCCAGACACGACGTTTCTCGTCACCAGTCGGCAGGCGCTCGGGATCCCCGGTGAGCAGATCGCCTCCACGGGGCCGCTCGCGGAAGACGACGCCGTGGCCCTCTTCGTGGAGCGTGCCCGCGCGGCCAACGCCACCTTCTCGGCCGAGACCGCCGACATCCGGGCGATTGCCCGGGAGCTCGACGGCTGGCCGCTCGCGCTCGAGCTCGCCGCGGCCCGTACCCGCGTCTTGACCGTGGTCCAGCTTCGCCATCGCCTGCACGAGCGCTTTCGCCTCCTGACAGGCGGCGCAGGCGGGCGTCGGCACTCCGCGCTGCGCGAGGTGCTGCTGGCGAGCTGGGAGGCGCTCGACCCGCACGAGCAGTCCGTCTTCGCGCAGCTCTCGGTCTTCGTTGGCGGCTTCAAGCTGGAGGCGGCCGAGGCGGTGGTGAACGCCGACGACGACGCGATTCACAACATCGCCGGCCTCGTCGATCACGCCCTACTGCGACTGGATCACGCCAGTGGCCGCTACTCCATGCTGGTGACCGTGCGCGAGTTTGCGCTCGAGCGGCTGGTGGGCGAGGCCCGGGCGGGCGCCGAGCTGCGGCACGGCCAGTTCCACGCGGCCCGCGCCAAGAACCCCGACGCCGCCGAGACCGACAACTTCGTGGCGGCGTGCACGCGGGCCGTGGAACGGGGCGACATGGCCGTGGCGGTGCCGTGCGCGGGCGGCCTCAGCAATCTCTTCTACGCCCGCGGTCCCTACCTCGACGGCGCACGCCTCGTGCGCTCGGTCCTCGACGTGGCACCGCCCGGAGAGCGCCCTCTCCTGACGATGCAGACCGGCATCCTGAGCTTCATGGGCGGCGACGTGGCCGAGGCCAAGGTGCTGCTCACCGAGGTGTTGCCCGACCCCACGGTGGGCCACCTCGCGGGGGTGGCCCTCGGCCTGATGGCGCGCGAGCAGGGGCGCTCGGGCGAAGCTCGCCGATTGCTCAATGAGAGCGCGGCGCGCGCCGCCCTGGTGAAGGACCGCGAGACCGAGGCCGCCGCGTGGAGCAACCTCGGCGACACGCTCATCCAGGCGGGCGAGCCGGCCGAGGCGCTCGCGGCCCACG
Source organism: Pseudomonadota bacterium (assembly GCA_005778355.1). Lineage (GTDB taxonomy): Bacteria > Myxococcota_A > UBA796 > UBA796 > SXON01 > SXON01. The sequence continues at coordinate 4,061 of SXON01000201.1, forward strand.
AGCGCGGCATGGCGCTCGCGCGCTCGGCAAACAGCCCCGGGAGATCGCCCGCGCCTTCGCGGCGATCACCGTGTACCACTCCTCGTACAGCCACCCGTCGCGAGCCATCCCGGTGTTCGACGCCGCCCGGCAGCACCGCGGGAGCGCGAGCGAGCGGGCCTTCGAGGCCACCGTCGATATCAACTGGACCCTTTTCTGCATGGAACGCGGCTGGTTCGAGGAGGCGGAGACGGCCTGCGAGGCGGCCCTCTCGCTCTACCGCGCCACCGGCCACCGGCGTCGCGAGGGTGTAGCGCTCGCGTTGCGCGGCTACCTCGCGGTGATCCAGGGCGCGACCGACGCGGCGCGCCTCCGTCTCGACGAGGCCATCGAGGTCTTGCAGGGTGTCGGCGACCGTCGCATGGAGGCGCACGCCCGCGGTTTCTACGGCCTTTTGCACGCGCGCGAGGGCAATCCGCTGCTCGCGGTGGAGTCGGCCACGCGGGCTTGCCAACTGGCCGAAGAGAACGCCGATCCCATCCTGCTCGGCACCGTCCTCGGTTGGCGAGCCTGGGCGCTCGTTGAGGCCGGCGAGCTCGAGGCCGCGCGCGACGACCTCGACGCGGCGGTGGCGAACCTCGGCACTGGCGGGCGGCCCTACGCGCGGGCGTGGGTGTGGGTGGCACGGGCGAGGCTCGAGGTGGCCTGCAAGGACCGGGCGGCCACGCGTGCCGCGCTGGCGGAGTTGACGCGGCTCATGGAGGAGGTGGCCATCGGCGAGGCGAGCGACGTGGGTCGGCGACTCACCCTCGTCCGGGGACTGGCCGCGAGCCTGTAACAAGACCCTGTAACAACTGTGTTACAGGTTGTTCCTCGTTTATTTGACGGCGAGACGGCATGTTGTGGGGGCTCAACGGAGAGCTCAACATGTTCCTCGTCATCCAGGCCACCCTCGCTTTCGCCGCCCCCACCCTCACCGTCGACTTCCTCGACGTCGGCCAGGGCGACGGCGTCCTGCTCCGCACCGCCGACGGCAAGGTGGTGCTCATCGACGGCGGCAAGCCCTCTGGCGATGCCGACGACCAGCTGGTGGCGCTGGGCATCACCAAGATCGATCTCTTGATCGCGTCGCACGCCGACTACGATCACGCCGGCGTCCACGAGTCGATCCTCGCGAACTTCGACGTCGTCGAGTACGTCACCAACGGCCTCTCCCACACCAGCCAGAGCTATGCGCGCATCACGGCGCTCGCGTCGTCGCAGGAGGGTTCGGGCGCGCTGATCACCACGGTGGCCGCCGACCTCGCGGAGGGCGAGGACCTCGGCTGGGGCGACCTTCACCTCTACCTGCTCAAGCCGCCGACCGGCATGAGCACCGACCAGAACCTCAACTCCGTCGGCATCATGGTGGAGTACGGCGAGTTTCGCTCGCTGATCACCGGCGACAGCGAGCGCGACGAGACCGATGCCTGGCTCTCCGAGGGCCTGTACGACGCCTACCTGAGCGACATCGACGTGTACAAGGCCATCCACCATGGCTCGAAGGATGGTGACGCGGGCAACACCCCGTGGATGGACCTCGTGATGCCCGAGAACGTGATCGTGCAGGTGGGATCAAACTCCTACGGCCACCCAACCGCCGAGGCGCTCACGACGCATTCGGCCTACGCCTCCACCACCTCGCGCACCGACATGGACGGGCGACTGAGCACCTCGGTGTGGACGGGCGGGGGCTACGCGCTCAGCAACGAGGCGGGCACCGTGGTTTTCGTGTCGGGCGAGGGCATCCCCTCCGACGCGGGCGCTTGTCCCACCACGCACCCGGTGAAGGTGAGCTCGAGCGGCTTGTACCACGTGACGACGGGCGCCTACTACAAGCGCACCAGCGCGGTGAGCTGCTTCGCGTCGACCACCGACGCCACCGCCGCCGGGTACAAGGCGTCGAGCCGCTGAGGACTAGCCGCGGAGAACCTTGGCCAGCGGGCGGCCCTTGGCCAGCTCGTCGACCCGCTTGTCGAGGTAGCGGATCTTCCGCATCAGGGGGTCGTCGACGGTGTCCACGCGGACGCCGCACACGACCCCGGTGATGAGCCCGGCGTTGGGGTTGAGCGTGGCCTGCGCGAAGAAGTCCCGAAAGTTGGTCTTCCTTGCGATGTGCTCGGCGAGCCCCGCCTCGTCGTAGCCGGTGAGCCAGCGA
>SXON01000202.1 GCA_005778355.1 Pseudomonadota bacterium
CATCGCCACCCACATCCTCGCCTTCGAGGGCGACAGTCGCGTGGTGTGGTTCGAGGGCAACTACGACGACTACGAGAAAGACCGTCGCAAGCGGCTCGGCGCCGAGGCGGATCAGCCGCACCGGATCAAGTACAAGCCCATCGTGCGCTGACCCTGCCGCAGCACGACACGAGGGCAGGGACTTGCGGAGCATCCGGCCGACCCACGGCAAGGTTCCTCCGCTCGCGACAACCTCGAATCCAGTAGTCTACCTTACGCTGCGACAGCCCGAGGTCGTGAGACAGTATGTGTGTCGGCCGCCAACGCGACGCACATTTCACCGATAAATTCAGGGAGATCCAACATATGTTTGCCCCCCCCTCGCTCTCCGCGCGCTAGCTAACGCCGCGCTACTCGTGGCCACTCTCCTCGCGGCCGCGCTGCCGGGCAGCACACGGGCCGCCTGCCCCGGCATCTTCTTGGATGAGACCTGCGACGGCGTGTGCGGCAACTCGGCGACCTACGTCGAGTGCAACCTCGACCAGGGGGGCGGTGCCGACGCCTCGGGCACCTTCGTTTCACCTACCACAACGACCTTTCGTGGTTACGGCATCGACGACACCGGCACGAGTTCTGCTGTGAGCTCGCTGGTCTCAATGACGGCTGCGCCACGGACGAGATCGATGTGCTCATCACCGGCACCGAGGACAACGACGACATCAAGCTCTACGACGCCGTGGCGGGCCTCGATCTCGAGTGCTCGGACGCCGTCGTCGAGGCCGGCGCCGGCATCGACACCATCGGCGGAAGCCGCGATACGACCAACTTCGACTTCCTGTACGGCGGGAGTGGCGTCGACGTGATTCACGGCAACGCCGGTATCGACCTGATCTCCGGCGAGGGGGGCGACGACCTGCTCTTTGGCGAGGCGGGAGCCGACACCATCCTCGGTGGTGATGGGGACGACAAGATCAAAGGCGGCGACGGCAACGACACAGTCGAGGCGGGCAATCACGCCGATCAGGTGTGTGGCGAGGGTGACAACGACACCCTCTATGGGGAGTCGCAGGACGACTACATCTACGGGGGCGGGGGCACAGATACGGTGGATGGCGGGCCGCACTCCATCGAGGACTACTGTTCCGGAGAAACCGAGACACAGTGCGAGGCCGTGGCCACGTCCTGCCCCTGGTAGGGGGCCACCTTGCTTCCCCTGCTCGTCGCCTGTTCCGACACCGCTCTCCATCCGCTCAAGGACCGGGCGGATGACGACTCGGCGAGCGACGACTCCCCCGCTGACACCGCAGCCGGCGACAGCGCCGCGACTGATTCGGGTGGATGTTCGATCGACGCTGTCGCCCCGACGCGTGCGGATGGCGACGCGACGTGCCTGGCGGAGACGCTCTCGCCGGCCAGCGCGGCACTCATCGAAGTCGAGTACGTCATCGAGGGCGAGAGCGGGTTCGGCGACAGCGTGAGCGTCTCTTCCATGGTCACCGGGGTGACCGCCGACGGCCACCCCATGCTCCTTGTCCTCGCCAACGGCTTGCCCGGGGGCCGCCTGTTTGCGTTCGCGCCGGGCGAAGGTCGCGCGCTACTGGCCGAACACAAGCTCTCCCTCTCCAACCTCGCGTGGGCCCGGCCCGACGGCTCGACGTCAGACGGACCGGTGTTCCTCGAGTCCTACGATACCGACGGCCTGCCGCAGTTGCTCTGCCTCGACCTGGACTCAGGTGGTCTGCTCGAAGCTGGCTCGGTGGAAGCGACAAACAGCGCGATGGTGATCGCCGACCTCGACCTGGACGGCAGGCTGGACCCAATACTCAGCGGCGTCGCGCACGACGCCGATTGTTCCGCAGAGTGGTCCGTCGAGGACGGCGGCTTCAGCGCGACATTGCCCCTCTTCTGGTGGTTTGTCAGCGGAGAGCCCGCCGTCGCAACAAGACTCGGATATGGCTATGCGAGTGGCCTCTTCACGCCTTGGAACTTCGAGGCTTTTGACCCGATTAGCTGGACGCAGCCGCTCGCGGGAACGGTCGTGAACGACCGCGGTGAGCTGGGCGTTCTGGCGGCAGGCAACCGTGGCGCATGCCGCCTCGCGTCCGACGGGCTCGCCCAGTGGTGCTACGACGACCCCGCCCTGGCGGAGGGCGATCACAGCTCGTCGCCCCCGGCAATCATCGATGTCAACGACGATGGCGTTCCTGAACTATTTTTTCGAAGCACCGAGGGCAGCATCGCGCTCCGTGCCGACGGGAGCGTGCTGTGGGGCCCCCTCGACGAGATTGGCGGGCGTGGCGGCATCCAGCAGGGCGGAGTCGTCGCAACCGACGTCAACGCCGATGGCGCGCCCGAGATCATCGACCAGCATGAACTGGGCGTGGAACTGCGCGACGGCGGCACGGGCGCCATCCTCGCCGCGTTCGACGACCTGGCGGCCTTCGGCGACGACCTCGGTCCACTGGTGGCGGACATCGACGGCGATGGCTCCCTCGAAATCGTCGTGGCGGGTCGACGCGCGACCGACCCCGAGACCGTGGCTCGTGTCGTGGTCATTGGCCCCTCCGAGGGCCGCTGGGCGCGCGGCCGACCCGTGTGGCACCAGCGTGCCTACGACATCACCTCCATCCGCGACGACGGCACCATTGTCAGCTTCCCCGAGCCCTCGTGGCTGCACTACAACAGCTTCCGCTACCAACCGCCCCACGACGGCCCCTACCCCGACCTGGTCCCGGTGCTCGTCGAGACATGTGCCGAGTCCTGCGACACGACGGAGGGCTACGTCCAACTCGCCGTGGCCGCCGAGAACCTCGGCAGCGTGGCAGCCATGGAGGGCGCGCAGCTCGTGGTCTACGCCCACACCGCGAGCGACGGGCTCCGCGAGCTCGACCGCGCGACCCTCGGCGAGACCATCGAACCGAGCATGCGCTCGTCGAGTGTCGTCTTCACCCTCGACAGCAGCGACTGGGGCGACCGGAGGGTGATCGAGGTCGTCCCCGCGCACGACGACGAGTGCGACTGGGTCAACAACCGCATCGAGCCCTGGGACGATCCCTGCGCCGCCCCGTGATCCGCTACCCCCGTCGCAAGAGCGCGATCGCCATCCCCGCCAACACGACGCCCTCCCCCGCGAGCTCGAGCGGCCGCAGGTTGAACACGAAGGTGGCGGGGAAGAGCGCCGCCAGCGCCACCTGCGAGGCCAACGACATCGGCGGGTTGAGAAAGACGGTGAACCCGGCGCTCGACGCCGGGAGACGCGCCGCGATCCACGTCCAGAGCACGAAACCCACCAGCGTGCACCCGAGGGACAAGTACAGCACCGCTCCCCACCCGGTCGCGTCGAGCGCAAGGACCGGCGCCGCCGACCAGGGCAGGGCAAGCAGGAGCGGCAGCCCGCCGGCCACGAGGTAGCCGGCGGTCCACACGTCGGCCGGGAGTTGGCTCGCGAGTGGCTTGCCCAGCACCGTCACCAGCGCCCAGGAGAGCGGCGCACCCGCCGCCACCACCACGAGCAAGAGCGCCGTGACACTCGCACCCCCTCGGGCCGTGGCCACGAGGCCGAGACCCACCGCCGCCACGGCGAAGCCGAGGAGCTTGCGACCGCCGAGCCGCTCCCCGAGCACCGCGGCCCCGAGCACCATCAGGTACAAGGGCGAGAGCGCCGTCAGCAACGACGCCACCGGCGCGGGGATGCCCTGGCGGATGCCCCAGTAGAGGCAGAGGCCGTAGGCCGGCACCGCGAGCAGGCCCGCGAAGAGGAGCCGCCATCGATAGGACCACAAGAGCGGCAAGTACTCCCGCCGCGCCAGCAGCAGCCAGGCCGCCGCCACCGGGGTGACCGGCAGGTAGCGCGCCTGCGTGAGCCCGAGCGCGTCGAGCCGAGCGGAGGCGTGCTCGGCGCCTAGCAGGTACGACATCGCGACGAAGGAGTTGCTCCACAACAGGTACAGCACGAGGGTGGCGAGCACCAGGAGGGCGCGCGGGCTCAAGCGAGGGTGACCGTCGCGCCGTTACTCACCGGTTGTCCCGAGAAGGCATCGAGCGGCGCCGCGGCGAGCAGCGCGTTGGGCACGATCCAGCCGGGGTCGTCGAGGATGGCCACCGGGGTGCCGAAGGGCATCACGATCGCCCCCTCGCGCACGCTGTCAGAAACCTCGACCAGCGCGGTGACCACGCGTCCCTCGCGCGTCGATAGGCAAATCGTGCCACTCGGGGCGAGGCGCGAGGCGTCGGCGCGGTTCAGCGTGACCGCGCCGGGCGTCCGCTCCCCCAGCCAGGTGTTCATGCGGTCCACCGGGCGCACCGAGGTGACGGCGACGAGGCCATCGGCCGACGGCGTCATCTTGGCCAGCGCCGACACGAAAGTCGCCGGGGCAAGCTGGGCGACGAGCGGCTGGCGACCGTAGGTTTCCTGTGCCACGAGGCCCCGTGGCGACGCCAGGAGCTTCGACCACGACAGGCCGGAGGCAAAGCTCACTGCCAGCCGCGCCACGCCCTCCGCGCCGAGCCAGCGCATCGGCCAGTCGGCCAGCCAGCTCCCCATCAGCGGGCGGCCGGCGGCGCGGGCCAGCGCCGTCGCGATCCACCAATCGTCGCGCGCCTCGCCGGGCGGCGGCACCACCGGCGCCCCCACCTGAAGGTGCGGGATGGGCTTCTGGGAGGCCATGTGCACGGTGCTGTCCCAGCGTTCCATCCACGTGGCCACCGGCAGCACCACGTCGGCCAGCTCGGTGGTGTCACTCGGGAAGGCCTCGACGCTGACGAGCAGATCGAGCGCCCCCAGCGCGCGCGCCACGCGCGGGCTGTCCGGGCAGGCGCGCACCGGGTTGCCGCCGAAGACGACCAGGCCCCGGAGCCGATCGGCCCCCTCGGTGAGCACGTCATCGGCCATCGTCGCCGCCGCGTGGGTGCCGAGCACGGCCGGATAGCCGCCGATGCGGCTCCGATTGTTCCCGTCGGCGCCACGCAGGCCGGCACGGTGCAAGACGGGCGCGAGGTTCACCGCGCTCCCCGGTCGCACCCAGCCCCCCGGCCGGTCGAGTCCACCGAGCAGGGATTGCAGGCAGAGCGTGAGCCACCAGCCGAGAGTGGCATCCGGTCCCAGCAAGACACCCAGTCCCGACCACACCAGCGGACGCTCCGCCGCACGGAGCCGCGTCACCAGCCCCTCGATCTCGGCCACGGTCAGCCCCACCACCGGCGACACCACCTCGGGCGTGAAGCGAGCCACCGCCTCGCGCAGCGTGGCCACGCCTCCCGGATCGAGGGTGACACTCGTCGCCGATGGCCGAGTGTCGTTATTGCCGTCGATGAACGCGCGCACGAGGCAGGCAAGTAGGAAGCGGTCTGTTCCCGGGCGGATCGCGAGGTGGCTCGACGCGTGCCGCGCAGTGGCCGAGCGGCGCGGGTCGACCACCACCAGCCGCTCCCGTGCGCGCAACAATTGGCGTACCCCGTCGGGGTTGGCCTGCGACTGCGAGGGCTGCGAGGCCAGCGGGTCGGTGCCAAACAGGACCATGCAGTCGCTCTGTGCGTAGTCGGCGGTAAACGTGGCCGTCGCGTGGCCGAGCACCGCCTCGAGCACCACGTACTGCGGCGCATTGTCGAGGGTGAGCGCGCTGTACGACTTGCGCGTGCCGAGCGAGCGCGCGAAGGCGGTGGTACCGACCACGGCGCCGAAGTTGTGGATCACCGCGTTGCCCAGGTACAAGCCGAGCGCTTCCGGGCCATGCGCACCCCGGATCGCCCGCAAACGCGCGCCGGTGAAGGCCAGGGCCTCTTCCCAGCTCACCCCGCGCAGATGATCACCCTTCGACCGGCGAATCAACGGCGTGGTGAAACGTTCCTTGGCGCGCAATCGTTCGTGGAAACGAAGCCCCTTCACACACGCGTAGCCCCGCGACACGGGGTGTTCCCGGTCGGGCGAAAGCGACACCACGCGGCCGTCTTTCACCTCGGCGAGGAGCCCGCAGGCCGACTCGCACACCCGGCACCAGGTGGGGGTCACGAGGACTTGAGCTTCGTTTCGAGCTGGTCGCCGAGCTCAACCGTGCGCTGGTAGGCGGCGTCGACGCTCTCGGTGAGCACGGCTGAGAAACGCCCGTTCTTCAGCACCTGCAAGGCGCGCGAGGTCGTGCCCCCCGGGGAGGTGACCTCGTCGATCAGCTCCGCCACGTGGGCGTCGGACTGGCGGAGGAGCTCCACCGTCCCCGAGAGCGTGGCGAGGACCGTTTCCCGGGCCACGCCGCGGGGCTCGCCGATGTAGGCGGCGGCCTCCAGAAAAGCCTTCACGAAGTGCGCGACGATGGCGGGACCGGTCCCGCTCACCGCCGTCGCCCGGTCGACATGTCCCTCGTCGTCCACCTCGATCTCGGCGCCCATCGACGACAAGACGGTACGCACCCGGGCGCCATCGGCCTCGGCGAGGTCCTTGCCGTGCCACACGGTCATGCCCTGGCGAATGCGACAGGGGAGATTGGGCATGGCGCGGACCACGCGCGTGTGCCCGAGGGCCTCGGCGATCGCGCGCACCCGGGCCCCAGCGACGATGCTCAACACCAGCGCCTCGGGACGGAGCTGCCCCCGCAGCTCGGCGAGCACCCCGGCCAGCGTCTGGGGCTTCACCGCGAGCACCACCACGTCGGCCAGCGCCGCCTCGCGGTTGTCGACACACGCGGAGATGCCGTAGGCGCGCAGCGCGACGCAGCGTTCCTCGCGGCGGTGGCTGGCGGTGATGCGCCCGGGGGAGAAGCCGTTGTCGCACAGACCGGCGATCATCGTCTCCGCCATCACGCCGGTGCCGACGAATCCGATGGTCCAGGTGTCGTTCATGCTCAGCCCGTGGCGGCGAGGCCGCCCGCGATGATTGTGGCCATCGCCATGGTGGTGATCGAGGGGTTCACGCCGAGAGAGGTTGGGAAGATCGAGCTGTCGGCCAGGTAGAGGCCCTCCAGCCGGTGGGCACGGCCGTCGGCACGGATCACGCTGGTCTGCGGGTCTTGCCCCATGCGGCAGCTCGACATCGGGTGCGAAGCGTAGAGCGTGAAGTCGCGGATTGTCCGGGTGGCGAGCGCCGCTTCGAGCGACTCGGCCGTGGTGTGCTGGCCCACCCCCGCCACGGCGCAGAATAGGCGCTTGGCCCCGCCGGCGAGCAACACCTTCGCGCTCGCGACCATCCCCGCCTTCACGCGGTCGACGTCGCCCGGATCGAAGTCGTAGGTGATCTTCGCTCGCCCGTCGGGCCAACTGCCCACGGTGCCCGATCCCTTGTCGGAGATCATCACCAGGAGGCCACTGAGGTAATCGAGCAGCGCCATGCCACTCGGCGCGTCGATGCCCACCGCCGACATCGCCAGGAGCGCCACCTCCGGGGGGAGACTGCTCGTGTGCGGCAACACGCCGGGGAGGCCCTTCACGTGGAAATATGCGCCTTGCGTGGCCCCCTGCCACCACCGGACGGGGGTGTCGGAAATGCCGAACACGCCGTTGCCGGGGTGAACGTGTAGTCCCACGCCCACGGCCGGTCCGAGATCGAGGCCGGAACGCGACAACAAGCGAGGCGTGCCGATGCCGCCGCACGCCACGATCACCTTCGCGGTGCGCACGGTCACCCGGCCGCCGGGCTCCCGGGTGTCCGGATGGAAGGAGCGTCCGGTCACACCCACCACGCGGTTGCCCGTCGACAAGAAGCCGTCGATCTTCGTGTCGGCGAGGATGCGAGCCCCATTGCTGGTGGCCTCGACCAGCAGGTTGTGGTTGACACTCGCCTTGCCGCCGGAGGGGCAACCGAAGTTGCAGGTGCCACAGCCCACGCAGTTGGGCGTGGCGCGTGACAAGTACCCGCCATCGAGCCCCAGCGCGCGCACCCCGCGCACCACGAGATCGTTGTTCTCCCCAGCGATCTCCGGGCGGGTTTCCCAGATGCCGAGCATCTCCCAGAGCTCGTCGTACACCGGCTTCATCTCGCGGGCGCAGAAGCGGTCACTGCCGATCACCGGCGTCCAACTGTCGAGCACCTCGCCGGGGCAGCGCCAGGCGATGGCGCTGTTGATGAGCGAACCACCGCCCACGCCGCGGCCGGCGGCGATGGGCATGAAGGTGGAGCCGGTGGCGACCATCGCCCCGCCTTCCTGCATGTGGTAGCGCATCACCTGTCCCTGGTTGGGACGGAATCGTTCCTCGGGCGGTCCCTCCTCGATCACCACCACCCGGGCGCCGGCGTTGGCAAACACTCGAGCCGCAGCGGCACCGCCCGGCCCGCTGCCGATGATGGCCACGTCGGCGTCGATCTCGCGGTCGCCGGCGGCGAAGCCGTCGGCCTGCGGGGCCGGACGCCAGAAAACACCCTCGCCCGGAGTCCAGCGCATCTACTGGCCGTAGCCGCAGCGGAAGGAGGGCGCGAGGCGCGAGGCCACCTGGGGGTGCACCGTGTACGCCATCGCCACGAACACGTACACGCTGGCCACTACCCCCCGTAGCTCGGCCAGATCGGAACGGGTCCACTCGCCGAGCACGGCGATCGCGTCGGCCAGGGGCAGCTCGCGGAAGGCGCCCTGCCCCGAGGCGCGGGGGTACTGGTCGAGCGCGTGCATCGAGAGGCGCACGAGGTTGCGCTGAACGGGCGCCATGCCGCCGAGGGTCTGGTCCATGAACGCGGCCACGGCCGCCTCGCCACCACGGACCGGCAGGGCCTGCGAGGGCGGGAAGATCGCGTCGGCGAGGGCATCCACGAAGGCGGCCTCGTCGGCAGACAGGTACCGGAGCCCCGGCGCAGGGGGCTGGTCCCACCAGGCCCGGTAGCCGAGCCCGACCGCCGCAGTGGCCACCGCGCCGAGCGCCCCGAGGGCCCCGGCGCTGGCGAGGAGATGTCGGCGGGTGAGGGCCACGGCGTCGGCCTACCACGGCGGGGGGTTAGCCGAGGGCCCATGCGCCGCCTCGACTTCAAAGACCACCGCCGAGAGCTAGGCGAAAACGCCTACATCTACGCGGTGGTGTCGCGGCGCGCGCGGGGCCTCTCCATCGGGGTGAACCTCAACCCCGACAAGGCCTGCAACTTCGACTGCCCCTACTGCCAGGTCGATCGCACTATTCCTGGTGGCCCGCGCAAGATCGACCTGCCTCGGCTCCGCGAGGAGCTCGAGCACCTGCTCGGGCTCGTCAATCGCGGAGAGCTGTGGCACACGCCCCCCTTCGACACCGCCGCCCCCGCGCTGCGCCGCGTGGCCGACATTGCCGTCGCGGGCGACGGGGAACCCACCACGCCGCCGGAGTTCCCCGCGGCGGCGAGGATCGTCCGCGAGTGTCGTGATCGACTCGCGCCGGGCGTGCCGGTGCGATTGTTGACCAACGCCACGATGCTCCACCTGCCCCGGGTACAGGCCGCGCTAGCCGACATCGACGAGCCCTGGTGTAAGCTCGACGCCGGGACCGAGGCCTACTTCCGCGTGGTCGATGGCACGAAGTTTGCCTTCGACCGAATCCTCGCCAACCTGCGCGACACCGCCGCCCGGCGGCCGATCGTGGTCCAGTCGATGTTCATGACACTCGACGGCGAGGGGCCGACGGACGCCGAGATCGATGCCTGGGTGTCGCGACTCGTCGAAATTCGTCCCTGCGAAGTCCAGGTGTACTCGGTGGCGCGGAAGCCGAGCGACCCGCGCGTGGCCCCCTTACCGAGCGACCGCCTCACGCACATCGCCTCGTGTGCACGCGAGGCTGGGCTCGTGGTCACTGTCGCGTAGGATCTCGTCGCGACGAGCGGGCACCTCGGTCGAGGGACGGAGCGCGGGCGACGGTCGCGACCGATACCGTGGCAGCAGAGGTGAACGATGCTGCTAGCCCTCTGCCTCCCCGCGGCGGCGGTCGACGAGGTGGCCACCTACGGAGTCGAGAACTGGGATACCTGCTGCGCGAGCTGCGGGTGGATGCCCTGGAACATCGACGCCTCAGAGGCCGTCTTCGACGTGTTCGCCGGCTGGATCTCCGAGGGCAAGTGGGACTACGCCTACGAGTTCCAGAACGGGGCGGTCGATGGGATTGACTGGACCGACTTCGAGGAGCGCGACTGGGGAAAAGACGACGACGCGCCGTACGGCGCCGACGCGTCGGACGTCGCATTCATGTTCTCGCACGGGGGGTCGAACTGCTGGTCGGGGGGCGGGAGTCCCGAGAAGATGTGGTTTGTCTCCGGCGACATTTCCGGCCAAGAGCCAGATCTCGAATGTCGCCCTGACTCTGACGATGCCTGGCAGTTCGGCGACGACGACGACGACCTCGAGATCGTGGTGATGAACAGCTGTCACAGCGCCGACACCTGCGCGTGGAACGGCGGCGCCTTCTCCCTGCTCTACGCTGATCGCCTGCACGGCGCCGACCTGCGCGCCTACATGGGCTTCCACGGCGTCATGTACAACTACCCCTGGTCAAACGACGTGATGGACACCTACGTGAGCACCTCACGACTGAACGGCCTCGGTTCTCACTGGCTCGCGGAGCTCTGGGAGGACAGCATCTTCGACGACGCGGACCAGTGCCCAGTGTCGATCATCTGGGGGATCACCGACCAGAACGTGATCGACTACCACACCGGTGGTGGCTTCGGCGACCGTGACAACCCCACGCCCCACCAGAGCAAGCGCCGGGTGTTCATGTCGGGCTGCGATCCCGACGAGGGAGGTACCCTGTGACCCCGATCCTCACCTCGCTAGCCCTCGCGGCCGAGCCGGCAGCTCTGGCCGAGACCCACCCGTTCCTCGACGTCTCCGTCCTCGCGGCGAGTCTGGGCGACTTGTGCGCCGGCGCCCCCGTCGAAACCGACCGCAGCGGCGAGTTCGCCGATGGCGCCTGCGAAGGGTTCCTCGACACCGACGCCGCCATCCTCACGGTGTCCTGGACAGCAGGCGTCGGGGCGCTGGACAACGCCGCGACGGTGGACGTCGAAACCGCCCAGGCCCGCGACCTCGCGCTCGCGGAGAAGCTGGGCTTCGACCCCGTGGAGTACGGTGACGTGTACACGGGGGAGATCATCGCAGAGGACGAGAAGGACGGACTCACCAGCGCCCGCTCCTCGCTGGGCACGCTCACCGTGATCGAGCGATCGGTCGATGGACTGTGGGTGCCCGCCCAGCGCATCGCCATCACCCGCGACCCGGCGGGGGCGCTGGTCGATATCACCGCCCGGTGGCCGGCCTTCACCGACGCGACCGTCGTGGCCGACCGCGCCAAGCCCCTCGACCGCGAGGGCTACGCGGCCGCGCTCGGCGTCGATGGAAGCGAGTTCCTCCGGGCGCGGGCCGTGCTGGTCCCGGGGGCGATCTCCGGGGGCGCCATCGAGGACGCCGTCGTCGCCGAGGCCGTGACCTTCCAGGTGGCGGGCCCAGACGGCTCGCTCGCCCGCGTGGGTGTGTACTTGGTCGATGGCGTACCGGTGAAGGAGTGACACTCCACTTGTTACTCGCCGCCCTCGTCGGCTGCGGGGACCGCCCCCTCGACTGCTCCGACGAGCTCTTCGCGTCGGACACCACCCCGGACGAACGCACGGCCGCCGCCAACGAGTCCCTCGCCATCGCCGAGGCCGCCCGCGGCTCCTGGACTCTAGGCTACGAGGCCTATGAACTTGAACTCACGTTCGACATGGACACTGGGGCGTTGTCCGTGGCGGCAGCGGCCGACTGGCGGTGCACCCGCAGCGAGGCCGACGCCACTGCGGACTTTTCGGGCGGGAGTTTGGATTCGACGCCCAATCGGGGCAGCTGCCGGATCGGCACCGACGACGCCTACGCCGCGCGGGTGTACTGCGACCTCGACGACGAGCCCCAGGGCTTCGGGTGGGACGTCGAGAGCGAGGTCGCCGGCGAGATCACCGTCTGGGCATGGCCGGGGATGATCGGCCTCGACCCCGACGAGGAGGAAGGGATGGTGCCGCTGGAGGGCTGGACCCGCCTGGAGTGAGCGACCCGCGCGCGCAGCCCGGGCTAGGCATCGCGGCTGCTCAGGAGTCGCCGTGGATCTCGCCACCCTCGCCAACGTGCTCTCCGCCATCGCCGTGGTGAGCGGCGTCGTGCTCGGCACGATGCAGATCCGTCACATGTCCAAGACGCGGGCCATCTTCTCCTCGGCGGAGCTGGTCCACGCCATGCAGAACGCCCAGTTCGTCGACGCGGTGGGGCTACTCCTCACCCTGCCGGAGAACGCCGACCCGAAGCTCGTCACCGAGAACCCCAAGATGATCGAGGCCGCGCAGCTCGTCGGGCACGTTTTCGAGAGCCTCGGCGTGCTGGTGTACCACCGCATCCTGCCGCTGCACCTCGTGGACGACCTGATGGGCGGCTTCCTCCGCGACACGTGGCTTCGGCTGCGTCCTTTCGTCGACGAACAGCGGCGCGAGCACGGCGTGTACTATAGCGAGTGGATGCAATGGCTCGTCGAGCGCCTGGAAGAACACCCCTCGCCCGGCAAGAAGCAGGGCGCCCACCTCGCGCACCGGCGCTGGCGGCCTTGATCGCGGTACTTTTCGCTCTGGGCTGCGCGTCGATGCCGGCCCCCCCACTCGCGGAGTCTGCCGTGCCCCTCGCGTTCACCGTTCACGCGGTCGACAAGCCGCTGTTCGACCAGCTCCACGCGCACGCCACCGCACGGTCCACCGGCTGGCGGGCCCTGCCCTACCGTCGGCTGGGCAACTTCGTGGAGGCGCGCTGGTGCTCCCCGTCGGTGCGCGAGGCCGCGTGCGACGGCGGCAGCGTGGTCAACGACCTGGAGCCGGGCACCGCCTGGTTCCAACTGGCCACCCTGGCCTACGATTCGAGCTGGCCGGCGACCTTTGGCGTGGTGTGGAACGCGGGAAACATCCCCGCGGAGGGCATCGGCGTCACTGCGTTCTACGCGCGTAACGGGCAGAGCGTCGTCGGCGAGGGCTTCGGCGCCCAGGTGGTGCGCGTGGCCGAGGGGCGGGTCGCCGACCGGGCCGCCGTGGGACAGTGGGAGCTCGAGCTCGGCGCCACCCGCCTGCGCGTGGCCACCACCCCCGACGACGAGGCCCGCGCCTTGCTCGCCTCGGCGGACAGCTACCGGCAGCGCGTGTCGTCCCGAATGGCGGAGCTGCGCACCCCGCTCGCTGGGGCCGACCTGAAGGTGTGGCACGAGGGGCCCTACAAGGGGGGCGGCATCCCACCGGAACGCACCGAGGCCCCCGCCACCCCGGACGAAGCCGCCGCCTTGCGGACAGAGGGCGAGGCCGAGCTTGCGCGCCGTGAGCGACTGTTGCTCGACAACGCCGAGGCCATCCACGCGGGTCTGTCGCGACTCTTCCCGGCTGGCACGCCCTAGATGTGCGGGCGTTTCGCGCTGCATCATCCTAACGACGAGATCCACGAACAATTCCAGGTGCAACACCCGGAGTTCCTGTTCGAGCCGCGCTACAACATCGCGCCCACGCAGACCATCGCCGTGCTGACCGCTGACTGGCGCCTGGTCGGCATGAAGTGGGGGCTCGTCCCGCGCTGGTCGAAGGACGGCAAGCCCTTCATCAACGCGCGCGGCGAGACCATCGCCGAGAAGCCGAGCTTTCGCGACAACTTCAAGTCACGACGCATCATCGTCCCGTGCAGCGGCTTCTACGAGTGGCAGGCGGAGGGCAAACAACGCCTCCCGTTCTACATCCGGATGAAGGACGGTCGCCCCTTCGGCATCGGCGCCGTCTACGAGCCGGGCGAGGTGCCCACCGTCGCGATGGTCACGACGGCCGCCAACGCGGTGCTCTCACCCTTCCACGACCGGATGCCGGTGATCGTCCACCCCGCCGACTACGCCCTGTGGCTCGGCGCGCCGGACGCCGCCTCGCTGCTCCGTCCCTTCCCGCCCGAGGCGATGGAGGCATACCCGGTGTCCACGCGCGTGAATGGCGTGAAAGACGACGATCCGGGGCTGATTGAGCCCGAACGACGGGGTTTATTCGGCTAGAAGCCGCCCGACCAGGACACGCCCACCACGGTGTCGCGGGGTGCACCGTTATCGGCGCCGGCGTCGCTGCCGCCCGAGGTGGTGCCCTGGGTCGACGAGATCGTGTCGACCCGGCTCTTGCTCGCCACCATCATGCCGATCCCCCCGGCGGTGCCGGCCGCGCCGATGCCAATGAGGGCGAGCTCGGTGCCCTCGTCGAGCACCCGATACTCCCCCATGCCGCTGTCCATCGCGTAGAGCAGGCCGCCCGTCAACAAGAGCGAGCCGGCCACGGAGAAGAGCAGCACCCCGCCGCCGGCGAGACCCGCGCTTCCCATCTTGGCGCCGAGCACGATCTCGCTCCCGTCGCGCACGTCGATCTTCTTCGCCACCGCGCGGTACTTGGTGCCGCCGACGATGATCTCGTGCAGGCCCACCGGCATGTCGAACTCGCAGGGCGCCATGCACACGTCGCGCGTGGTGACCCCGTAGGCGGTGCCGTAGGAGGTGGCGACGGTGTGCTTGGCCTCGATGACCGAGACGACCACCTCTTCCTGGCTGGTCTCCACCTTGATGTGCCCGGTGGGGACGGCGTCGTCGGCAATGGCGAGCGTGGCGAGCAGCAACACGGTGGCTCCTGGGGGCGCGGGAGCGTAGCACAGGCGCGATGATCGAGAACTACCTCCATTACGCGCCCCGCATCGACCCCAGCGCCTTCGTCCACCCGGGCGCCCACGTGCTCGGCGACGTGAGCATGGGCGCGCGGGCCTCGCTGTGGCCTACCGCCGTGCTGCGGGGCGACCAGGGCGCGGTGTACATTGGCGAGGAGACGAACATCCAGGACGGGGCGATCGCGCACGCGACGGGCGGGCTGTCGGAGGTGCGCATCGGCGCCCGGGTGACGGTGGGGCACAGGGCGCTCCTCCACGGCTGCGTGGTGGACGACGACTGCCTCGTAGGCATGGGCAGCATCCTGCTCGACAACTGTCACGTGGCGCGCCACTGCATCGTGGGTGCCGGCGCGCTCGTGCCAGGGGGCATGCGCATCCCCGAGGGATCCCTGGTGCTCGGGAGCCCGGCGCGGGTGGTGCGGCAGCTCACCCAGAAGGACTTCGACCGCATCGCGCTCGGCTGCCAGACCTACGTGCGGCTGGCGCGGGAGTACCGCTCAGCGTAGCAGTGGCCCCGCGCAGCGAAACCCGATGCTGCCGATGAAGTCGGGGTCGTGGCCGTCGTAAGCGTAGCGCAGGTCCACACCAGCGCCGGCGTAGTAAGCGCCACCGCGTTTCTCGGTGACGGGCTCGCCGTCGCGAGCACGATCCAGCACGAGCTGCGCGGTGTCGCCGCTCCAGCGCAGCGACACCGGCAGCCGCGCCTCGCCCGAGTGCAACCACCCCCGCTCGGGGCGTTTCCAGTCGCGACCGTTGCCGAGGAGCCTCACCTCCCCGCCCGCGAACTCCACTCGCCCGGGCCACATCGCCTCCACCGTGGCCCCGGGTGCGTCGCGCACCAGGTCGCCCTCGAGCGTGAGCGAGGCGCGAGCAAGCTCCCCGCCGAGATCCAGCACCTTTCCCGGGTCTACCCACTCCCAGGCACCACCGAGCAGGTCGTACACCTTCCAGACACTGCGGCACCCGGCATGGCTGCCCGTGCGCGGCGGCGCCGACAGCGCGAGCGGCCCCGCCCCGGCATCGGGCAGGCCACAGCGACCGGAAACCCAGTCGTCTCCATAGGGGAAGCGCGTTCCGCCGGGGCCCATGTGGCCGTCGCCCGCGTCTTCCCACTCCGCCGACGTGGCGAGGTGTTTGAAACCTGGGCCGTGGGGGGTAGCTGCGCACACCTCCCGGGCCGCGCGCCAGGACAGGCCCGTCGTGGGCTCGGCGTCGCGTCGCGACACTGCCGTGCTCACCGGGCGGCGTTCGCCGGCCAGGTCACGCACCTCGGTCACCACGGCGACCTCGAAACTATCGATGCAGTAGGCGCTGCCCACCACCGACATGCCCGCCGGGCAGAGGGGTTGCGAACAGGCCAGCACCGCGAGCCCGACGGCGCCCACGGAGCCGAGGAGCATCCCACGCCGCAGCCCGACATGCGGATCGCGATCCGGGCGTGGGGACGTGAGCGTCACCCGCCGATGCTAGCTTGAGGCAAGGATCGTCGCCCCGCGGCACGTCCTTTGCTTGGAGTCTTGCCATGTTCCTCCTTCTTGTCGCCTGCACGCACGTCACCCTCCACGACGACACCCGGCTCAACATCGACCCCTTCGGCAGCGACGTGTCGCTCGCCTCGCCCTACCTGATCGGGGCCCAGTTCGAGTTCCTGCTCGACGGTCCCGAGGCCGAGATCAGCGCGTACACGCTGGAGAGTATGGACGCGGGGGTGCTCACTGTGGGGCCCGGGGTGCTCCAGATGAGCGAGTCGGAGGACGAGGACGACCGCTACATGACCTTCGAGGCCACCGCCGTGGGCGAGGGCGACACCGAGATCCTCGTCTTCGACGGCGACGGTGTCGAGGTCCTGCGCGGCGATGTCGCCGTGGAGGTGCCCGACCGCGTGGAGTTCCGCGCGGCGAGCGAGCTGGAGGAGACCGAGAACCCTGACCCCGTCGAGAACCCCGCCTGCTACGTGGGTGGCGAGTCGGCCTTCCGCGTGGACTTCTTCCACGGCAATACGCAGCTCGCCGGCGCCGGTGGCCTCGGGGTCGATGATCGAGGCCAGTCAGTTGCCACGCCGGACGACAGCGTATGGCCCGACGACGCCGACTGGGTGGTGGTCGCCCCCCAGAAAAACGGCGACTACACCGTGGGCATCAGCACCGGCGGCACCGAGGTGACCGAGCTTTCCTTCACGGGCGTGGGCGACGCGGGCATCGACCACATCGACGCGCGTCGCGACACTGAGTCGGGGGCCGAGGAGGGCGACCACCTCGCCGTGCACGCGTGGGGTGAGCTCGACGACGACAGCCGCGTGTACGGCCTCTCCTTCGAGTGGACGGAGAACGGCACCTTCCTGGCCGACGTGGGCGACACCTACACCTACGAGTACGACCCCGACGTGAACACCACCGTGACGGCGAGCGCGGCCGGCCAGGTGATGCAACTCGAAGTGCACGGCTACGGCGACGTGAGCGACAGCAACAGCATGGCATGTGCGGTCGTGAACGCGGGACCCGTCGCGATGGGAGTGCTACTCACCCTGCTCGGGGTGCGACGCAAGCGCCGCTGAGCCGTCGTGGGTATACAATCTGCTCATGCCGCCCACCGATCCCGTCCCGTGGCCGACCGACCCGTGGTTCCCGGCGCGCCCGCCCACCCAGGACGAGCTGCCCTACGACGACGGGGAACCCATGGAATCCGACAAACATCGCCTCCAGATGTGGTTGCTATGCGAGTGCGCGCGCCGAGGGATCGCCCCGGAACTCAACGCCTACGCCGCGGGCAACATGGGGCTCTACTACACCACGCTGCAAGCGAAGAAGAACGAGTTCAAGGCACCTGACTTCTTCGTGGTGCTCGGCGCCGAACCGGGCCTGCGCAAGTCGTGGGTGATCTGGGACGAGGGTCGAGCGCCCGATCTCGTGGTGGAGATCCTCTCACCGAGCACCGAGCGCGAGGATCGCGGCCGCAAGATGAGCATCTACGCCCGGGGCATCCGGGTGCCGGAGTACTACCTCTTCGACCCGTACGCCAACACCGTCGAAGGCTACCAACTCGACACCGCCACGCTCAACTACGCGCCGATGGAGCGGCAAGCCGACGGCGGCTTTTGCAGCAACGTGATCGGTTTGCGGCTGGTTGTCTGGCACGGGCATTACTTCGGCCAGCAGAGCGACTGGCTACGCCTCGCGTACCCGGATGGCACACTCGTTCCCACCGACGAGGAGCACTCTGCGTGGGCTGCACGCCAAGCGGAGGCCGAGAAGTCCCGTGCGGAGGCCGAGAAGTCCCGTGCGGATCGGCTCGCCGAGAAGCTCCGTGCCCTTGGAATAGACCCCGAGGCCTAGTCCTTGAATCGCTTCACCCCCGGCGTGGCCGCCTTCTTACGACGCGACGTGGCCTCGCGCATGCCCTGAGCCGTCGTTTTGCGGGTTCGCGCCGAGCGCAGCGGCTCGCCGGTGTCGAGAGTGCCGCCAGCGGCGAGGCGCTCAACCTGGCCGATCAAGTGGCGATCACGGTCGGTGACGAGATTGAACACCTTGCCCTTGCGACCCATGCGTCCCACGCGCCCCACGCGGTGCACGTAGTCGCTGGCGCGCTCGGGTAGCTCCCAGTTCAGCACGAAGGTGAGGTCGAGCAGATCGAGACCACGACCGGCCAGCTCGGTGGTGACGAGCACGCGCCCCTCGCCGTCGCGGAAGCGGTCGAGCGCCGCCTTGCGCTCCCGCGGGAGCAAACCCCCGTGGACGATCACCGCCGCGTGTCCACGCTCGGCCAGCGCCGCCCCCGCCGCGTCGGCCGTTTCTCGGCGGTTGCAAAACACGATGCCCCGGGCCTTGTCGCCGATCGACGTGAGCAGATCGCTCGCGGCGTCGGCACGCTGGGCGGGCTTGATCGGGATGTTTTTCGTGGTGACCGTGTCGGGCGCGGTGTGGGCATCTTTCGACCACAGCACCGCGGGCGGGACGGGACGGGTGGACAACCAGTGTCGGATGGGCTCGGGCAGAGTGGCCGACACCCACCACAGCTCCGCCTGTCGCGACGCGGCGAGCACGGCCTCCACTGGAGGACGCTGGCCCGGGGCGAGCAGGGTATCGACCTCGTCGATCACCGCGATGCGCACGTCGGAGAGGTCGACCAGGCCTTGCTTGAGGAGGGCGGCCAGTCGCGGCGGGTTGGCGACGAGGATGTCGAAAGGCTCGGCGAGGCGACGCTTGGTTTCCCCGGGCAGCTCGCCACCGCTCACCATGCGCACCCGCTGGCGGGCCTTGTGGCTGATGCCCTTGATCACGCGAGTGGTCTGCACCACCAGCTCGCGGGTGCTGGTGAGGACCACGCCGCGAGGCCGTGCCGGCACGCTGACCGCCCCCTCGCCCTCCTCGATGGTGCGCAGGCGCTGCACGAGGGGCACGCCAAAGGCGAAGGTCTTGCCCGAGCCCGTTCGGGCCACGGCAACGGCGGGCTTGCCCGCGAGGAAGGCAGGGATGGCGAGGCGCTGGACGGGCGAGGGCGAACGAATGCCGAGGGCATCGAGCGCCACCACCAGCTCCTCGGCGACCCCCAGGTCGGCGAAGGTGGACATCCGGGGCGCCTAGCCGGTTCCGAGGGCCCTGTGCTATACAGCGACCGCGCGGGGCGTCGAAGCGGCGCAACCCCCCCCACCCCAGCGTCGCTCCGCCCCGTGCATTTCATGCTCCTCCTCGCCAGCTTGGCCCTCGCGAAGTCGCTTGCCGGCGTGAGCTTGCCCGACGCCTCGACCGTGGCCGAGACGCCGGTGGTGCTCAACGGCATCGGCCTGCGGGAGAAGTACTTCCTCGACATCTACGTGGGCGGGCTCTACCTGCCGTCACCCAGTCGCGACGGCGCAGCCATCGTCGCGGCCGAGGTGCCCAAGCGCGTGGAGATGCACTTCGTGTACCGCGAGGTCACCCGCGATCAGATGATCGCGTCGTTCACCGAGGACTTCGGTAGCCAACCGGGCGTGTCCAACAAGACCCAGTACGTCGACCGCATCGTGGCCTGGTTGCCTCCGAGCGTGAAGCGCGGCGACGTGATGGCGTTTGAGTACCTGCCCGGCGTGGGCACCCGCGTGTTGCTCAACGGGCAGGCGCTCGGGACCATCCCCGGCCAGGACTTCATGCGGCTGGTCTTCGGGGTGTACCTCGGCAGCAAGCCCCCCACCGAGGCGCTCAAAGCCGGGCTCCTCGGCGGCTAGAAGACCACGCGGGCGCCGAGCTGGCCGCCCACGCTCTCGTCGAGCGTGACGTTGAGCTGGCCGTAGAGCTTGAGGAAGACAATGTCGGCCTGCAGGCCCACGAAGGCCCGTGGCGTGAGCGTGGCCGCCGTGCCCGACTCACTGAGGGAGAGCGTGGCGTAGCCAGCCTCCTCGGTCTGTCCGTCGTAGGTGACGCTGATGGGCCCGTCGATCTCGATGCTGCTCTCGGCGTTGCCCGAGAGGTTGTAGTCCGCCCCCGCGCCCACCCATGCGCTCACCACGAGCAGGTGGAAGCTGGTCGACACCTCCACCGGGATGCTCTGGGCGTCGGCGCCGATCCGGTAGGTGCCGGTGGCTGTCCACTCCATCGGGTCGGCATTGATGGGCATGTCCTGAGAGAGCGACAGCTCGTAGCTCGAGAACTCGTAGCCTCCCGTCACATCGAGGCCGCCCCAGTGCACGGGGTCGGTCACATTGCCGCCCTTGATCGCCTTCACCTGGAGGTGACCCCCGTAGTTGAAGAAGGTGCCCTCGAAGGGGTCGCGCGCCGTGGTGGCGCTCATGCCGGAAACATAGAGCTTGAAGCGGCGTAGTGCGCTGTCGTCGTCGGAGAAGGCGCCGAGGTTGAGGCCAGCCATGATGCCGATCTGCAAGGCGAATCCCGTCTCGGGAAGGGCCTCCTCGCCGCCGTCGAAGTTGATGCCGGCCCCGTTGACCGCCGTGCCGAAGGCGGCGCCCACGCAGAAGCGTTGCATGTCGCTGCCATAGTCGGCACCCATGCCCTTGCTGGAGAGCACATTCGCGTTGGCCATCTGGTCGAGGTAGCCGCCCATGTCGGCCACGTGGAGCTTCTCGTTGATCTTCGCGGTCATTTCCTCTTCGAGCTGCGCCTCGTCGAGGCCCGCCTCCTTCATCTCGGCAGGCAGCGTGACGTCGACCGTGAACTCGAGGGCCTGAGCCGAGGCGATGAGAAGGAGCATCGGCGAAGCTTAGCCGACGAGGTACTCTGCCGCGATGGAGCCTCGAGACCTCGACCCCGCGGGCCTGCGGGCCTTCGTGCGTCGGGATTGGAACGCCACCGCCGACCTGGACCTGCTCGCTCGCGCGGCGCAGCCGACAGAGGTGAAGCTCTGGATCGCCGAGGCACTCTACGACGCCGCCCGGGCCACCGTTGCGGGTTGGCCTTCAACGGCTGATCGCCGAGCCGACCTCGAGCACCGCATCGCGGTGCGCCGCCTGCTCGACCACGCGCCGCATGTCCGGCCCCGCTGAGGTCCTGGCGGGCCTGGGGGAGGAAACGTCCAGGCTCGGGCTCCGCTGGTACGTTTTCGGCGCGCAGGCGGTGGCCGCGCACGGGGTGCCGCGCGCCACGCAGGACGTGGATGTCACCGTACTTGCCGACATCGCCACCGCGCGGCGGCTCATCGACGCGCTCCGCGGCCAGGTCATCGTCCACCGCTTCCCTGAGATCGCCGACGAGCTGCTCTTGCGCGCGCACGTGGCCCCGCTCGTGCACCCGGGTACCGGCTTCGAGATCGACCTTGTACTCGGCGGCACGGAGCTCGAGGAGGTCGCCGCCGGCCGCGCGGAGTCGCTGGTGATCGCGGGGGTCCCGGTCCCGGTGAGCGGTCCGACGGACCTCGCGATCAGCAAGATGATCGCCGGTCGAGCGCTCGACCACCAGGACGTCCGTGGGGGCGAGCCGACTGCGGCGGCGCTCGCCGCCAGCGTGATCGCCGCCGCGCCTCGCGTTGCCGGCGTCACGGGTCGGGGTGGCGCATGCGGTCAAGACTCCGAACGCCTCCCGGCGATAGGAACGGCGGGTTGTAGGGCCATGCGTTAGGCACGAACCACTCCGCGCCGAGATCGTCATCGAACACGATCTCAGACACTTGGACCTGAGTAATCTGTCCGCCTACCGATACGACCAACGCGGCCCACTCCCCGATCGCGTTGAAACCGAAAGACAGGTCTACCGGAGCCCCCAAGCCGAGGTCCGCTGTCACGCGAAAATACTGCGCCTCCGGGGCCATCAGCTCCGTCGGGAGGCCGAGAACCTGCGCGGTACCCTGAGCATACTGAAGCGGCTGCAGTTCCTGCCGAACGAATTGGAAACTGCGCGACATCAGCATGCCCACGGCGGCGTTTGGCTGGCGCTGCTCATCGAACCCCGGCACGTAGGTGATCACCTGCCCGTCGATCAACAGGGTGCGCTCGTAGGTAGTCGTCATCTCAATGGCGTCGGCGGAGATTCGGCCCGATGCATCCGCCGCGAGAATCCAGCCCGTCGGGCACCACGGTCGACTACCCATGACGCATCTGCCGGTGCTCTCACCCTGCGGGACCGGGGGTCGTACGCCCACCCAGGCGCGAACGGTCTGAAAGGTCGCCATTTGTTGCTTGAACCGGTCGAAGGACTCGGCTCCATCCGCGCCAGCTGGGTGGCCGACGAGTGACAGGTACGCCACACCGACACCGCCGAGCACCAGCCCGATCACAACGAGATAGGAAGGGGTCTTCATGGATACTCCACTGGAATGCACGTACTGATGTCAACGTAGTCGCACGCCCAGCCATCGCAGTTGTGGTCCAACGCATCACCAGTGACCTCGCTAGGACCTGGCAGCGTCGTCGCCGAGGAATCGTCGCAGTCGGACACGTTCGCTGAACCGTCGCCGTCGTCGTCCCCCAGGCAGGTGGCCAGGGTGGAGCCGCTCGCGCACCACTGCTGCCAGGGCGCAGAGGTCAGCATGACCTCCATGCTGTCGGGAAGGACGAGGTGAGCCGAGAACACGGCGAGTGCCACTGGAAACCCTCCGTTGCCACCCGTCACCGAGACATCCTCCGTCAGGGTCCGAGTCTGGTCCCCGGCCGCAAGAATGTCGAAGCTCGCGCCTGCCGTCGTGAGGTTCGACCCACATTCCGAGAATGGCAATCCACCCGGTCCTCCCAGCGGCAACCTTCCGCATCCCAGCTGGTACGGCACGGAAGAGAAGAGGGGAAAGCCAAACAGATCGTCCTGCACCTGTGATACTTGAATCGAGGACGTTCCTGCCACACCCTCGCCGCCTGAGAGGGAGGCGTCCGGCACGGCGGTCCCCGGAGTCACGCCGGTCAGCGTCACCACGGGGATGCCCACGCGCCCGTTGGCGATCCACTCCGCGTAGAAGGTACCGCTGCCGGTCAGCACGGCCACCGTCGCTGAGACGTCGGCTGAGGTGATATCGCCGCTTCCCCCGCTGACGAGTCCGCCCCACGCAGCCCAGAACGTCTCCGAACTGCCGCCCGCCGCGATGGTGGTAGCCTGCAGTTGCGCCATTAGGTAGGTGCCGCCCCGGTACGCCAAATCCAGCGTCTCCCGTGGAATCGCGAAGTTGATTGACTCGACGTCCGCGCGCGACAGCAGCACTCCGCGCTCGATCAGCGTCGCTGCTCCATCTCGAAGCCAACCGGACGAGTGGTCGACCATCGAGTGCCGCGACTCGGCCGCGAGATTGCACAATGACTCGTAGATCCACTGCGCGGAAGAGTCAACGGTGCGTCGCAGACCAAACCAGTGGTGCCCGAGTTCATGAACCGCTACATGTGCATTGTGTTCAGGACGGTCGTCAGAACCGTCGGGTGCGCCAGCCTGATTCACGTGCATTATCCCGCGGCTGGCGCCAGCCAGAAGTTGCTGTGTCGGCGGCACAGTAACCACCAGGTTCACGTCGCGGTCAATCGGGCCAAGCGAGGCCTCCAGCCATGCCACGTCATCGTCGAGAGCAGGCGAAATCGCCCCGGACAGGTAGTCCTCGATCGCTTGTCTGGTCTCCGTGCCCGTGGCGGCGTCGGTTGCGACGGTGATCGCCAGACCCGCCGAGGTTGTGATTTCTCCCAACACCACGCCGCCATCGAGCAAGAGCACCTCATGCATCACCGGCCTCACGGTGGCGGCACCAAAAGAGACACTTCCATCCGCATTCATGGAACGAGCGCCCGCACTCAGCGGCAACACTCCTGCGGGCGGAACGACACTGAAGGCAGCAAGTTGGATCTCGTCATCCTGCGTAGCGTCAGGGGCGGCGGGGTCGATCAGCCACGCCGCAAGGTGGGCCAGCGCGAAGTGGCGAGATCCTGCGCTACCGCTCCCCGGCGACCAAGTGGTCATCACCGGCCGCGCAATAGCAGTATCTGCGGCGCTGACGTGTCCGAGCGTGAGTTCGCGCCACGTGATCTCGAGGCTGACAGTGTCCGTACCCGTGACTGTGAAGGGGCTCTCGACGTCGAAGCGGGTCGCCCGCCCACCGGAGAGCAACGGAATCGTCGTCGCGCTCGCCACCGCCGTCACCACCTCCTCCACCCCATCCACCTCCATCGTCACGCTCACGGTCGCCACCTCCGCCGGATCTACCGTCGGGATCGCGAACGACAACTCGCCCAGCATGCAGTCAAATCCCGACTCGCACGCCACGTCCACATACAGCTTCGACTCGTGCACCCACTCGCTGTCGCTGACGTAGGTGAGCTTCTCAGCGGCAGAATCGAGCGTCGTGACGACGTTGTCTCCCGGCGACACTGTCTCGGGGGCCTCCACCCGGTATAGCGTGCGGTCGCTCAGGTTCCCCCCAAACACGTAGCCTGCCTGGCCCGCCGGATCGTAGGCTCCGCTGGCCCCGTAGCGCGCGCCGAAGCTGCTCGGCGTCGGGACTGTCGCGAGACCGGGAATCCACACGGCGCTCGTCCCCGACGATGACGAGGAGTCGCGACCGCCGACGATCGCAGCGATCCCCCAGTCCTCGCTGGCCCCCGTGCGCACCATCGCGGCGTCGATGAGCGGTAGGTAGGCGCTACCCGAGGAGACTGGGTTGTACTCCCACAGTTCCTGCTCCGAGTTCATCCAGTTGTGCTCCGGGAACTGGAACCCGTCATCGACATCGGCGAACCAGTTGGCGGGCGTGTCCCAGCCGCCGGCGTACGAAAGGCAGTGACTTGGACAGGTTGCCCCCCCGGAGTCGGCCTCCACCCAGTACTCTGAGCAGCTCTGCATGCCGTCGTAGGTCCACTCTGGCGCGATGTCCTGCTGCCAACTCCCGCCGTAGTGAATGGCATCGACATAGGATCCGGCGGCCGGGGTCTCCCAGCTCCGCAGACTCCGATCCCACATGGCGTCGGGGAGGAAGGCGCCGCTACCCCGCAGGCCATAGGAGGCGCGGGCCGGGTAGTTCTCGAGGACGGTGCCCACATCATCCCAGATCGTCGCGTCGTCAGTGACGACCGTACCCCCCGCGGTGACCGCCATCTTGGTGGGCGCGTTCGCCGCCGTCACCGACTCGGTGCTTCCTCCCGCCACAGAAAACAACTCGTCCCAGTCAGCGCAGTCCGTCCCCTCGCAACCCGTCGTGCCGCCGAGCACGTAGAGAGCGCCCGCCTCGGGGTCCATCCAACTGGCAGCCTGCCAGACGCCGGGTGCGGCCACCCACTCGGCAACCTCGCTCTCCCCGTCCTCGCAAAAGGGATCGTCGGCACATCCGAAGCTGTGAGTGGCCTCCTCGCCCGCGCAGTCGCCGATGCCTACTCCCGAGCAGGCGTCGAAGTAGCAGGTCTCGGAGTAGTCGCACGAAGCGTCCACCATGTCATGTGGGATGGTCCCGGTGCACCGGACGTCGCCCACCAGCGAGAACCAGTAGTCCACCGGCGGCAGGCTCCCGACCCGGGCGAAGCCCGACCCGAGACTCGCCAGGTCCGCGCTCCAAATCCCGTCCCGGGCACGTCGCCCGGCCGAGTCAACTTCGAGCCCGCCCGCGAGGAGGAAGGTCTCCGTAGTGGGGTCGAAACCGAAGGCCCCGCCGTAGTTGCCGCCACCCGTGGCGCCGACGCCGACGATCTGTGTCCATCGGCATCCCGGCGCGCTCGACGTTGAATTCGTTAGGTCAAACACCCATAAATCATCAAGCCCCCCCCCATACCGTCGTAACCGCTAGAAAGCACGATTCCGCGAGAAACCTGTCGTCCACCGACACTGATCGGGAAGTCGGTGACGAACGCCGCCATGTGCGCGTACCGACGGGGCGCGGGCCGACCGGCGTCATCGCAGCCATCGGGCACCTCCACCACGGCGTACTGCTGCGTCTCACCGTCGGGCAGCGAACCGTCCTTCGACTCGTCCCCCGGGCACCCGAGCAGTAGCAACGACAGCATCGCGACCTCCACATGCACTGTACCCGACCTCACAAACCCGCGCAAGTTCCCACGCAGTTAGAAACCCCCCTCCCGTGCCGCCTCTCGCGTCGATCCTCGCGCTCCTCGGCGGCTGCCCGCACCCCGCGCTGGGGCCCGGCCAGACGATCGTGGAAGACATACGCGTGGAGGGCAATAGCGCGAGCCCCTTCGCGGCCGATAGCGCCGGGGCCTTGCTCGACGCAATCGAGCAGCGCCACACGCGACGCCTGGTGGACTTCGAGCCCGTCGTGCACGGGAAGACCACGCTCGAGCTGCACCGACTCGACGCCGGACCGCTCGTCGGCGATGCCGGCGTGTTCGACGAGGGCGTGCTGGTCGACGACGCGAAGCGCCTGGAGACCTGGTACCAGCATCACGGCTACTTCGACGCGAAGTTCCTGCGCTGGGAGGAAGTGCCACGACGGCGGCCCGACCGCACCGGCGCCCAGCGCATCGACCTGGCGGCGCACGTCGACCGCGGCCAGCCCTCGGTGCTCTTGCCGACATCGAGATGACGGGCACCGAGAACCTCAGCGGCCCCTTCGCCGACGGGCTGCGCAAGCTGCCGGAGTTGGAGGCCGGCGACACCTTCAGCCTTGACGCCTACGAGGCGAGTCTCGAGGCAGTGCGCGAGCGCCTCCACGAGCGCGGATACGCCTATGCGACCGTCTCGGGACGAGTGGACGTGCGTCCCGATCTGCACACCGTGCACGTGCGCCTCGACGTGCAGGCAGGCCGCGCCTGCGGAGGACAGGACGGATGAAAGGCACGGCGGCAGGCACACGCCGGTAGGGTACACCCGGCTGGGTGTCCCCTCGCGAGCCCTCGGGAGGCGAAAAAAGCTGCGATCTGGGTCAAAGAGCGCCGACGGCGTGGAGCTCCGCCCCCAGCCCCGTTCACGCGCCTCCGTGAACCCCCTGGTCGTCGCCCCCGCGGGGAGGCGCGGGCGGCCCGGTGGAGCGAAGCAGGCTGGTGCTGATGGTCAGCGCGCTCGGGGTGCCCTCCACCACCGTCCGGAGGCGCATGCGTTTCCCACAGTCTGGACATTCTCACCCGTCAACACCGAATACTCTCCTCGGCAATTCGGCCCATCCGAGCGTGGCGTCGCCCGGGAGCTTGTCGCGCCCGCGCCTGGCGTCCCGCTTGGCCAGTCGGAGCGATGCCCGCGCTTCCAGCCTCGCCTCGTCGGCGCTCGGCACCCTGGGGACCACCTCGCCGCGCGAGGCGGCGTTCCCGGCCAGGACCCCGGCTCGACGGTGACCGGCACGCCAGCGGGGCAGCGCAAGGGCCGCGCCGATCAGAAATCGGTGTTGGTCCATGAGGCGGCGCGCTGGAGGTCCGGGGGATCGTCCACTGCTCGGCGGCACCGAGCTCGAGGAGGTCGCCGCGAGCCGCGCGGAGTCGCTGGTGATCGACGGCGTCCGCGTGCCGGTCTGCGCGCCGACCGACCTCGCGATCGGCAAGATGATCGCGGGGCGTCCGCTGGACCTTAGCAAGCCCTAGAACCGGTACCGCCCACCCACGCTCACCATCGGCCCGCTGAGCACCACGTGCTCGTCGTCGGGGTTGCCCTCGAGGTAGCCGTAGCCGGCGGCCACTTGCAGTCCGAGACTGCCCTTGTCGCCGTTGCCGCGTAGCCAGGTGCTCACGCCGCCCTCCACGACGATCTCGCCGGCCTCGCCGAAGGACCAGTTGGCGAAGAGATCGGTGCGGTCGCCGGTGGGCACGTTGGCGCGCATCGCGAGGCCGCCGTACACGAACTCCTCCTCGGTCGACTCGGTGTACTTGGGGTTGCCGTCCTCGTCGTACTCGTAGTCGCCCGTCTCCTCGTCCCACTCGTAGGTGATGGTGGTGATGGGCACGAGCAGGAAGGTGTTGCGCACCGAGATGCTCAGGCCGTCGCGAGCGCCGAGGCGCGCCTCCTGCACGACGGCAAAGGCGCCGTCGACGTCCTTGAACTCCACCTGGTCGGCGAAGCCGTCCTCAGCCGCGTAGTAGCCATAGCGCGTACTCCCGGGCTCGGAGTTGAGCATCGACCAGCCGGCGCCGAGGCCCACGGAGAAGTAACGGCTGTCGTAGCCGCCGCTCAGCACGCCCGCGACGGAGAGCGGGTTGCCGTCGCTACTCCAGCCAAAACCCATCGGCGCCACGCGGGCCTGCGCGTACCAGGGCTTGTCGAAGGCCACGAGGAACCACGCGTCGTTGATGAGGGCCACCCCGACCGTGTCGAGCGCCAGGACGGGCCGAATCACGACACCCGCCTCCAGTAGGCCCCCCAGTCGCTCGGGGGCCACCGGGTAGCGGTAGGCGCCCTCCTTCACCTCCACGCGGTCGCCCACCTCCACGCGGCCGCCACGCGCGAGGTCGACCAGGGCACGATCGTCCTCGGTCACGCGCACGCGACCGGTCGCGACCACCTTTTCCAGTTCCCGCATCTCCTCGCCCGCCCCGTCGAGCGAGGGCGTGCGCACCGATTCCGTGCCGAGGAAACGCAGCTCCGTGCCCGCGCTGAGACCAGACTTCCGTCCCCGGTCGATCACCGCCACGCCGTTGTCCACGCGCACCACCTTCGCGCCGCCGGTCACGACGGCGACCGGCGTGTCCGCGGTCGACACGGTGCCGGTCACGACCACCGGCACGACCCGGTCGAGCGGCATCGCGCGGGTTTCCTCGATGGTCACCCACACTTGCCCGTTGGCCACGAAGAGGTCCACCGCGTCGGGCTGTGTGATCTCGCCCAGCTTCTGCGGGGTCGCACCCAAGGACCAGGTGAGGATGTGTCCACCCTCGGCGAGCACGTAGAGTTTTCCATCGTGAGCCACAACCGCACGCGGCGGCGCCGGTAGCTCGGTGATCACTTGACCATCGACCGATACGCGGCCACCTTCGACCAGGGGCTCAGCGGCGAGGGCAATCGAGAACAAGAACATGCGGGCTCCTGGTGCGATCGACAGGACGCAACTGGCGTGCCGACGCTACTTCGCCGGCGGCGTTGCCACGTACACCTCGCCACCCTGCTCCTGGAACTCCCTCGACTTCTCCGCCATGCCGCTGTCGGCCATCTGGCGCACCTGCTGGGTGATCTCCATCGAGCAGAACTTCGGGCC
>SXON01000203.1 GCA_005778355.1 Pseudomonadota bacterium
GAGTAGAGCCGGGGGAAGTCGGGGTCGTAGGCGTAGGTGGTGGCGGTGACGCCGGCCGCGTCCTCCGAGGTCACGACGCCGTCGGCCCAGCCCCACTCCGTCAGGTCGTTTGGCCCCTCGCGCGAGCGGAGGTTGCCCTCGCCGGTGTAGGCGTAGGCGAAGGCGTAGTCGCCCGCCGCCGGGTCGGGGGTGGCGCTGCCGAGCGCCGCGTAGGTGGCGTCGTCGACCGGGCCCAGCCGGTAGGCGAGGCGGCCGGCGGCATCGTAACCGTAGGCCTCGTGCGCGAGCGTGGTGCCGGTCGACGACGTCCAGTAGGCGTGCTCGAGCCGGGTGCCGCTGTACTCGCGCGTGACGGCGTCGCCGTATGGATCCTCGTCGTAGACGGCGCGCCCCGCGAAGTCGTGGAGGGTGAACCACGATCCCCCGTCGGGCTCGTCGCGCCGGGTCTCGGTGTAGTACACGCCGCTGGTGCCGGAGGGCACGCCCTGGGTGTAGCTCCAGGAGCGCGGGTCCTGGCCGGGCAGGTCCTCCCAGGCCATGCGCCCGAGGTCATCGTATCCCCAGGCCGAGCCCACCATCTCCTCGTCCAGGTGCGCGCCCACCTGCCCGGCCCGCGTGTAGCCCCAGGTCTCGGTGCTCCCGCCGGGGTGCGTGACGCCCACGAGGTTGCCGATGTCGTCGTACTGGAAGCTCGTCGCGAGCGTGCTGCCGCCCGCGTAGATGGTCGCCGTCGTGACGCGGTCCTCGTCGTCGTAAGTGAACTGCGTGTCGCGGGCGCAGCCTCCCGACGCGTAGCCGTCGCAAGCCCACGACAGGCGGCGAAGGGTATCGTAGCTGAAGGCGCGGGTGACGCCCCCCTCCGAGGCCATGGACGGCAGGCCGTCGTCCTCGTAGAGGTACCAGGCCAGCGTCCAGTCCGCGGCGCTGGCGCGGGGGCGGGTGATGGTGTCGGGCAGTCCCGCGCGGGTGAACACTGCCTCGGTCACGACGTCGTCGCGGTCGGTGTACTGGGTCACGCGACCAGCGGCGTCGCGCACGGAGCTGCGCGACGCCGACAGGGGCACCAGCGTCTCCTCCGCGACGAAGCCCCGGCCATCGCGGTAGTACTCGGTCTCGATGCCGTCGAAGTCCTGTCGCGACGAGACGAAGCCGCGGGTGTCCCGGGCCCACCACGCGGTGGCCCCGCCAGGGAGGGTGACCGAGAAGGACCGGTCGAGCGCGTCGGCGAGCGACCAGGTCACGTTGCCGTCGAGGTCGGTCTCGGCCGTGGCCATCACCGTCTCGCCGGAGCTGGTGATCGGCAGGTAGAGCATCGAGCGCGTCGTCACCGGGGGCATCGACGGGCCGTCCACCACCTCGTCGTCGAGGCGGCCGGTGCTGTCGTAGGACCACGTCGTCACCACGCCGGCGTTGTCGGTCCGCGACTCGGGCCGCCCGGCGCTGGTCCAGGTGTAGGTCTCCGAGGGGTAGGTGGTGCCATCGACGAAGGCCACCGGCGAGTCGATGACCGTGGCCGCGAGCCGGTCGAAGGCGTCGTAGCCGAGCTCGGTGACGATCCCGAGCGGCGAGGTGACGGCGGTCGTGCGCCCCCACGCGTCGCGAGTCTCGGAGCCGCGGTCGACACCGGCGCACGCGGTGCTCGTGGCGAGCGAGTCGAACTCGGTCCAGCACTCCACGCCGCCCGGGTCGACCTGGCCGATCTCGCCCGGGAGGTAGGCGGTCTCGGTGGCCACGTAGTCCTGGTCGACGCTGGGCGCCGGCAGCCGGCCGCGCTCCTCGCGGCCCAGCTCGTCGCGGTAGCTCCACGTCGCCGACAGCGTGGGCGGCGAGGCGAGGTCGGGGTCGAAGGGCGTCGTGGTGAATCGCAGGGTGCCGTCGGCGGCCCAGCCGCGCTCCACGCGGGCAGCCGTGCCGGGGATGCAGCCGGGAACGGCCGCGCCGTCGCTCTCGCAGGCAGTCTCGGCCTGCTCGCGCCCCCAGGCGTCGAGTTCCACCGCCCGTAGCCCCACCGCGCTGGCGGTACCGTCGCCGCGCTCGACCGCCGCCCAGTTGCCCTCGCGGAACCACGTCTCCACGGTGGTGGCCGATGGCCCGCCGGGGTCGGTGGTCACCGTCTCGACGCGGCCGTAGTCGTCGTAGGTCCAGGACGCCGAGCCGGAGAGGAAGGACCAGGTGGATTTCTCGCAGGCGGGCGTGTAGGTCCAGGACTCCACGGGGCGGGCGCCCACCTGCCGCGTAGTCACCTGGCCGCAGGCGTTGCGCGCGTAGGTGGTGGTCACGCCGTCGGCGTCGGTCTCCTCGACGACCTCGCCGGCGTTCCATTCTTGCGACCACGCCCGCGTGCTCGCCGATGGCCACGCGGACCCGTCGCGGCGCTGGCTGACGGCGAGGACCTCGGCGTAGCCGCTGCCGTAGGTATACGTCTCCTCCAGGCGGTCGCCGGAGAAGCTGGCCGCCCACGTGGTGCGTCGCGACAGCCGGGCACCCATCCACGGCACCTGCCAGCTCTCCCACACGAGGGACGTCATGCGCTCGTCGCCCGCGATGTCGACGTCGCCCATCCAGGCGTTGCCCGTGCGGCGGTGTGTCGACTCGTCGAAGTGCCAGCTCTGCGCGGTCATCACCACGGCGGTGGGGCCGCTCTCCACGCGGGAGGGCGGGGTGGCGCCGGGCTCGTAGAGGTCGGCCGGCAGCGCGGTCGATGTCGCTGGGTATGCGGAGCGCCCGGGGGCTGGGATGTCGGGGTGCCACGACGCGCTCGCGACGGAGGTGCCGCCCGTGAAGGTGTAGGACGGGGGGCCGTCGAGCCGCCACACGCCGTACTCGGCCCCGTTGGTGCCCTCGCCCCAGTCCTCGAAGGGCACGCCCCAGCCGTGCACCTCGAAGAACAGGCTGGCGTCCACGTCGCTGCACGGGGGCGGGCTGCCCGGACCCTCGGGGGGCAGCGGCGGCCCCAGCGGCGGGGGCTGGCCCTCGGGTGGCGGGCCCTGCGGCGGCTGGTTGGGCGGCGGCGCGCTCACAGGCGCCTGGAACGAGCACTCGCACTG
The DNA here is from genome assembly GCA_005778355.1 of Pseudomonadota bacterium. Lineage (GTDB taxonomy): Bacteria > Myxococcota_A > UBA796 > UBA796 > SXON01 > SXON01. The sequence goes on from SXON01000203.1 coordinate 3,048, forward strand.
CGAGACGAGGTCGGCCTCGTCGACCGACTGCGCGCCGGTGCTGTCGCCCGGCCCGAGCGTGGCGACACACTGCTCTCGCACCGGGTTGAAGAAGGGCGCCTCGAGGTCGAGGTACAAGGCGCCCGCCCCCGGGTCGCGAGCAGACTCGTACACGAAGTGCTGCATCGTCCCGTCGGCGCGCCACTCGGAGCGGTACACCTCGCGGCCCCCCGCCCAGGGCGACGTCGCGAAGCGAACGTGTGTGCTCCCGCCGTCCTCTCGCGTGACCAGCGCGTCGCGGAAGCCCATGAAGCGGCCGTGCTCCGGCCACCACACGGCGCCGTCGAAGGCGAGCGTGGTCGTGCCGTCGGGGCCTGTCACCGAGGCGACGACGTCGACCGGCCACGGGAGCTGGGCGTTGCGCCCCTCGTCGGAGGAGCGGCCGTAGTTGACGGCGTACTCGCCGCCCCAGGCGGTCTGCAGGGCGGTGAGGCGGGTGTCGGCCACCGTCCGCGTGCCGGGAAACAGGGTGGCGGTACCGGTGGGGAGGTCGATGTCGGCCGGGCCCTCGATGTAGAGCACGTCGGTGGCGCCATCGGCGTTCCAGTCGGCGAGCACCTGCGCGTACGGCACCGGCTCGCCCTGGCCCGTCATCGCCAGCAGGAGAGGGTAGGGCAGCCCGTCGTCGACCGCGTCGAGCACCTCGATCTCGCCGTCGCCATCGACGTCGGCCCAGGCCCAGGTCACCTCCGCGGCCCAGTACTCGGGGTTGGGCGAGCCGTCGGATGTCACGCCGGTCCACGTCGTCCAGCCGCCCTCGTCCACCGGGTCGAGCCCGGGATCCCCGGCCTCGATGAAGTCCCCGTTGCCGGTGCCGAGCCACACGCCGTCGTCGGGGTCGAGGCAGTCCGTCTCGCTGTCGGGGTTGCAGCGCTCGCTCGCGGCCACGGTGATGTCGGCGAGGCCATCGCCGTTGACGTCGCCGAGCGCAGCGATGGCGGCCAGCGGGAAGTACGTCTCCGTCGTGAACGGGAGAGTGACGGCGCCGCTGTAGTAGCTCCAGTAGTCGCCGCTGCCCCAGTTGCGGAACCACCCGTCCTCGTGCACCAGGTCGACGAGGCCGTCGCCGTCGATGTCGGCGATCACCGACTCGAGCAGGAGGTCCGCGGGGTCCTCCGCGCCCACGCTGGCGTAGTCCAGCACGAGGATGTCACGACGCACACTCCCGTCGGGCTCGGAGCGGAACAGCACCGCGTCGAGGGCCGTGTGCGCCACGATGGCGTCGGTCTGGCCATCGCGGTCGATGTCGAGGAACACCAGGGCCACCGGATCCGAGGGGTCGGCGGTCGCCACCTCGGCCATCGCCTCGTCGAGGACCCCGTGGCTCGTTGGCGAGAGCGTCGCCCCGTCGGCGTCGACCGCGACCAGCGACGCGCTCGTGTCGACCCTCGCGCAGCCGGTGATCTCGTAGATCGCCGCGGGGGAAGCCGGGCCCATCGGCCCGCGCGGGCGCACCACGCCGCCGCCGATCCCCGGGGCCTCGGTGGGCGTCATGTCGAGCGTGTAGCCCCGCGTCACGGCCACGTCGGGCTCGCACACGGGGAAGCTCATTTCCAGCAGCTCCGGCGCGGGGCCGCCGTCGAAGTTGACCACCTGGTGCGCGAGGAACGTCACCTCGTCGAAGCCGCGGTCGGTCACCCAGCTCCCGCCCTCGTCGAAGGCCATGGAGATCGCGCTCTCGGCGGGCCAGGTGTCGTCCTCGCCAGCCGTCGTCGCGCAGCGCAACGACTTGCCGCCGGCCGCGCCGGTCAACCCCCCGTCCGGCACGCGCAAGATCCGGTGAAGTATGGTCTCGCCCGTGCCGGCGCTGGCCGTCTCGGCCGACCAGCTCGTCCGCTCGGTGGCGGTGTCGCAACTGCTCGGGTCCTCGTCGTCGTAGACGATCTCGTAGCGGGCACCTGCATCCCAGCCGGCCGAGGTCGATCCGCCCTGGCTCCAGACGGTGATCGCCTCCAGCCGCCCGGCAAGGACCCGCGCGACCGTGCTGCGCGCGTCGACGCGGGCGTCTTCCCGGGAGTTGTAGTCGAGCTCGACGAGGTGCTGGCCGCTGGCGTAGGACACGTAGCGAGGCACGTGCTGGTGGGCGTACTCGAAGGCACCGCCGAGCCGCCCGGTGTCCGCGTCGATCGACGCGAGCGAGGCGTAGGTGATCTCGATGGTGTTGCCCCACGGGTCCTCCACGGATGCCAGGAGCCACGCCGTCGTCTCGTCGAACGTGGGCGTGTACACGCGCGCGTCGCAAGGGTGCGCAGCCCGGTCGACCAGCGTTTCCACGGCGCAGCCGTCGGCGCCCTCGGTGAAGCCGCCGTAGACCCAGGTCCACCCGTCGCGTCGCGCCACCCACTCGTTGCTGGCGCCCGCGTAGGAGAAGTACCGCTCGTCGTCCTGCTCCGCGTGGAAGTAGCCGCTGTCTTCCCAGAGCAGTTGCCCGTCCACCGTGAACGTGTCGGTGATGTCGAAGGCGGGCACGGGCGCGCCATTGAGGCCGTGTCGTTCGATCCTGGACAGCTCGGCGAGCGACCACCCGGGCCCGAGAAGGTCGTCGGGCGCGCGGAAGTCATGCACGAGCTCGAGCCCCGGCACCATGCCCGCGGGGGCCGCGGGGAGCTCCAGCGGCACCGAGTGCGACCAGCTCCCGCCTTGCAGCGCGCCGGTGAGGCCCTCGCCGGGGGCGGCATGGGCCGGCGCGGCGGCGAGGGCCGCGAGCAGGGCGGCGATCACCGCGGCACCAGGTCGGCGACTACTGCCGGGGGGGGGGGCGAAATGCAGGACAAAGCTGGCGCATGGATAACTCTCCTCGCCGGACCTGGGGTGCTACTCAGGAGGTTCCCACGTCGCGACCGGGCGTGTCAATCCGCTGCGGGAGAAAATTCGACCGACTCCGAGGACAAGCGTCGCGAAGCGCTACCGCCTAGAGATACCCCAGCGCCTTGAGCCGCTCGACTTCCTCGGGGCTCACCCCCTCCGCGCCCTTGATCGCCTCGATCGACGCCTTGAACGACGGATCCGCGGGGAACTTCTTGTCACCCGCCGCGAGCAGGTCGATCGCCCCCGTCGAGTCGCCCGCCGCCTTGGCCTCCTCGGCCAGCTGGCGGAACAGCGCGGCCGTCAGCTGCGCGCTGTAGTCCTTCTCGAGACCGTCGAGCGCCTTGGCGGTGTCGGCCCCCTTGCCGGACTTCGCGAGCGCGTGCAGGCGCACCGTCTCCAGCCCCCAGGCAGCCGCCTTGTCGCTCGCTGCGGCCTTGAGCCCCTCCTCCACGCTGCTGATCGCCTTGCCGTGGTCGCCCGCGTCGAGGGCGGCTTGCGCCTCGGTGCGCCAGTCGGCGGCGGTCTTCCCGCCGCAGGCGAGGAGGGAGAGGGCGAAGAAGAGCGTGGTCATGCGAGCCTCGGGACCCCACGGTGCTAACCGCGACGGGCCCCGTTCGTCGTGTCGCGCCTTGTCAGGGACGGTGCAGACCGGGTGCATGGGCGTGGCGATCGCCGGGCCCTTTGGGTATACGCCGCGCCATGTTCGCCTACATCGGCCCGGGCGCGGGCTTCGCCTTCGCCGGTTCGCTCATGGTGCTGGTCGCCGCTTTTGCGCTGGCGCTCGGCACGATCCTGCTCTGGCCGATCACCTTCGCGTGGAAAACCATCAAGGTCGGCAACCCCTTCAAGAACGCGAGCGCCCGCCGCGTGATCGTGATCGGTTGCGACGGGATGGACCCGGGCATGACGGCGCGGCTCATCCAGCAAGGCAAGCTCCCCAACCTCCGCAAGCTGATGGACAAGGGGGCTTTCCGCCCGCTCGACACCTCGAACCCGTCGATGTCACCGGTGGCCTGGTCAACCTTCGCCACGGGCGTGGATCCGTCGCGACACGGCATCTTCGACTTCATCACCCGCGATCCCTGCACGTGTGCGCCGATGCTGTCGTCCACCGAGATCGGGCAAGCCAAGCGCGTGCTCAACATCGGCAAGTACATCGTGCCGCTGGAAAAGCCGAAGATTCGCCTCTTGCAGAAGTCGCAGCACTTCTGGAAGCTGCTTGGCGAGAAGCACATCTTCTCCATCATCCAGCGGGTACCCATCACGTTTCCGCCCGTGCCCTTCCGGGGGCTCTTGCTCTCCGGCATGTGCGTGCCCGACCTGCGCGGCAGCCAGGGCACCTTCAGCTTCTTCTCCACCAAGAACGACGACGGCGTGCCCGCGTTTACCGGCGGCGAGCAAACGATCCTGCGCCCGAAGGGCAACACCATCCGCTCGCGCATCGTCGGTCCCGACAATGGCATGGTGAAAGACGGCGGGCGCATGACCCTGCCGTTCACGCTCACCATCGCCGACGACAAGAAAAGCGTGCGTTTGCAGATCGACGGCGCCGACCCCATCGATCTCTTCCCGCAGGTGTACTCGCCCTGGATCACGCTCACCTTCTCCGCTGGTCTCGGCGTGGAAGTGAAGGGCATCGCCCGTTTCTACGTGGTGGCGATGGAGCCGCACCTCAACCTCTACATGACGCCGATCCACATCGACCCGGAAAACCCGGCGATGCCGATCAGCCACCCCGAGGTGTACGCGGTGTACCTGGCGAAGAAGCTCGGGCCCTACGCGACACTCGGCCTGGCCGAAGACACCTGGGCGCTGAACGAGCGGGTGATCGACGAGAAGGCCTTCTTCCTGCAGGCGATGGACATCTGTGACGAGCGCGAGCGCATGCTCTGGGACGCCATCGAGCACGTGCGCGAGGGGCTTGTCACCACGGTTTTCGACACCACCGACCGCGTGTCGCACATGTTCTACCGTTACCTCGACCCCACGCATCCCGCGAACCGCGACAAGCCCACCGAGGGCGAGCTGCGCGACGCGATCGAGCGCGTGTACATCCACATGGACGGCGTGATCGGCAAGGTGATGGCCAAGCTCGGCGACGACCCGCAGAGCGTGCTCATGGTCATCTCCGACCACGGATTCACCAACTTCCGCCGCGGCGTGAACCTCAACACCTGGCTCAAGCAAGAGGGCTACCTACACCTCAAGGACGACGTCGAACTGAGCGGCGACTGGTTCGAGAAGGTGGACTGGTCGCGCACCAAGGCCTTCTCGCTCGGCCTCACCGGGATGTTCATCAACCGCAAGGGTCGCGAGCGGAGCGGCATCGTGGCCGAGGGCGAGGAGTACCGGGCGCTGGTGCGGGAGATCAAGGCCAAGCTCGAGATGCTGGACGACCCTGAGACGGGCACCCGCGCCATCCGCCGGGTGGAGATCGCGATGGCCGCTTTCGACGGCCCCTACCGCGTCGACGCCCCCGACCTGTTGATTGGCTACGAAGGCGGCTACCGGAACTCCTGGGAGTGCGCCACCGGCTCGGTTACCCGCACGGTGTTCACCGACAACACCAAGTCCTGGTCGGGCGATCACTGCGTCGATCCCACCATCGTGCCGGGCATCCTGTTCTCGTCGCGACCGCTGGTGACCGAGCACCCCAAGCTGGTCGACATCCCCTTCACCATCATGCGCTTGTTCGGCCAGGCCCCGCCCAAGTACATGCAGGGCGGCATGATTCTCGCCGAGGGCGCCCAGGAAGCGCCGGTCAAGGGCTTCTTCGACCCGCGGCGGCTCGAGCAGTCGGGCTGCGCGCCGGGCGCCCGCGCGGTGCTCGACGAGGTGGCGCATGTGGCCTCGTAGCCTCGTCGTCTTCGCTGCTCTGCTCGGGAGCTGCGCCACCGAGCCGCCCGGCGTGCCGACGATGTTCGTGCTCGGCGTCGATGGGATGGACCCGGTGATCCTCCAGCGTTTGATGGACGAGGGCAAGCTGCCCAACCTCGCGGCGCTGGCCAAGGAAGGCGGTTTCTCGGAGCTCGGCACCGTCAACCCGCCGCAGAGCCCGGTGGCGTGGTCGAGCTTCGTTACCGGCCTCGACCCCGGCGGGCACGGCATCTTCGACTTCGTCCACCGCGACCCTTTGCACTACGTGCCAGTCAGCTCGGCCACTGCGCCAGTCACCGACGTGGGCTCGGCCATCGAGATCGCGGGCTACTACTTCCCCATCGGCGCGCCCGAGGTGCTCAACAATCGTGGCGGCGTGCCCTTCTGGGACCTGTTGCTCGAGGCCGGGGTCGACGTGGAAGTGTTCCGCGTGCCCGGCAACTACCCGCCGGCCCCCAGCGAGGCGAAGGTGCTCTCCGGCATGGGCACGGTCGACATGCGCGGTGGCTACGGCGTGTACACCTGGTACACCGACCAGGTCGTGCCGGAGAAAGAGCACAAGAAGGGCGACATCCAGCTGGTCACGGTGGAAGACACCGACCTCGACGGCACGCCCGACACGGTGCGCGCCAGCATCAAGGGCGCCCCGGACGTGTTCCACCTGCCGCCGGGAAAGATCCCGGGTGACAGCGACTATCTCACCGCGCCGGTGACCTTCTTCCTCGACGCGGAGACCGACACCGTGATGGTGGAAGCGGGCACCGAGGTGGCGGTGCTCGCCGAGGGCGAGTGGTCGGACTGGATGACGGTGAGCTTCGACGCTCTCCCGATGGGGGCCATGCCCTTCTCCGGCATCGTGCGGTTCTACGCCAAGGAGCTACGCCCCGGCTTCGTGGTGTACGCCTCGCCCGTCAACATCGCGCCCGACAGCCCGGCCCAGCCGATCACCACGCCCGACGACTTCGCGGAAGACCTTGCCGAGGCCATGGGCGACTTCTACACGCAGGGCATGCCCGAAGAGACCAACGCCCTCAAAGACACGCTTTTCTCCGACGACGACTACCAGTCCCAGGTGGCGCTCGTCCAGGAAGACACGCGCGCGCTGATCGACGTGACCATGGCGCGCGTACAGCCGGGCGACATGGGCTTTGTCTACGTGAGCGACGTCGACCTGCAGTGCCACATGCTGTGGCGCCACGGCGATCCCAAGCACCCGGGTGCCGCGCCGCACCCCGCCTACGACGCCGCCCTCGCCCGCGATCACGCCGACGACATCGAAGGCTACTACCGCGCGGTCGACGATCACCTCGCGCGCATCCGCGCGAAGCTGCCTGCCGACGCCACGCTCCTGGTGATGAGCGACCACGGCTTCCAGCCCTACCGTCGCGAGGTGCATCTCAACACCTGGCTACGCGATCACGGCTGGTTGACCTTGAAAGACGGCAAGACCACGGGACAGATCGCGGCGGGCGACGTGGACTGGACGCAGACCCGCGCCTACGGCATCGGCTTCAACGCGGTGTACCTCAACCTCGAGGGACGCGAGGCCGAGGGCATCGTCAAGCCAGGCGAGGCCGACGCGGTGATGGCGGAACTATCCGCCCAGATGCTCGGGATCACCGACCCGGCCGACAACGCCCGCGTGGTGAAGACCGTGTCGCGATCGAGCGAAATCTACGCGGCCACCCGACGCGCCGAGGCCCCCGATCTCGTCGTCGGGTACGACGCCGGCTACGGCGCCTCCGACGAGTCGACCCTCGGCGAGATCGTCGAGGGCTGGATCGAGGACAACACCTCGCGCTGGTCGGGCAACCACCTGATGGACCCTTCCGTGGTGCCCGGGGTGCTCTTGTCGAACAAGAAGCTCGCGGCTGGCCCCCACGACCTGATGGACGTGACGGCCACCGTGCTGCACCACTACGGTGTTCCCCTCGCCGAGGGCATGGGTGGCAAGCCCGTGCTCGCGGATTAGTCCCGAACCCTTTTTCAGGGAGCCCCCCATGTTTGGCTTCGGCAAGAACGTCTCCGTCAAGATCGACAAGGACCTCTACGCCCGCGTGGTGAAGGTGGCCGACGTGGCCGGCTACGCCACCGCCGACGAGTTCATCGCGCACGTGCTCGAGAAGGAGATGCTCCACTTCGAGGACAGCAAGTCGGATGAAGACATCCGCGCGAAGCTCAAGGGCCTCGGATACATCTCCTAGTCGCGACGCGTGGACACCTTCCTCCACCTCTGCGGCGTCGTGTTCGACGTCGTCTTGGCGCCCCTGGGACACGACCGTCCCGAGTTCGACATGCTCGCGTGGCCGGTCATTGCCGGCGTCGTGGCGCTGCTCGTCTACAAGCAGGTGTCGAACCAGAAGGGCATCGCCCGGGCGAAGAACATGATCCAGGTGCACCTCCTGGAGGTGGTGCTCTACCGCGACGACCTCGTGGGGGTGCTGGTTGCCACCGCGAAGGCGCTCGGCCAGAACTTCCTCTACCTGGCCTACAACATCGTGCCGATGCTGGTGATGTTCGCGCCGATCACGCTGGTGCTGGTGCAGCTCGTGGCCCACTACGCCTACCGGCCGATCGAGCCCGGCGAGCCGGTGCTGGTGCAGGTGGAGCTGGCCGAGTCGGCGCGCACGCGGGCAAGGGAGCTACAGCTCGATCTGCCTGATGGTGTCACGCTCGACGCCCCCCCGGTGCGCACCACCGATGGCCGCGCCGCGTATCGAGTGGTCGCGACCGAGGGCGACCACGTGCTGCGCTTCACGCTCGGCGGGGAAACGCAGGAGAAGGCGCTGGCGGTGGGCGGCGAGAACCGGAAGATCCCGGTCTTGCGCGGCCACGGCCTCGACGCGGTGCTCTACCCCGGCGAGCGAGCGCTCCCGGGCGACAGCGCGTTCCAGACCATCCAGGTGAGCTGGGAGGAGCGTGGCCTCGGCCCCTTCCCGGCGGGCGAGGGCGGCATCCTCGCGTGGTTCTTCGTCTTCTCGCTCGCCGCCGGCTTCCTCTTGAAGGACCGTTTCGGCGTCACGCTCTAGCCCCGGACCTCTCCGATGGACTTTCTCTCCCGCTTGTTTGGCCGTGCCGCGCAGGGCGAGCCGGTGGTGGTCGTGTCCGGCCTGCCCCGCTCGGGCACCTCGATGATGATGAAGATGCTCGAGGCGGGCGGGCTCTCCGTGCTCACCGACGGCGAGCGCGTGGCCGACGTCGACAACCCGAAGGGCTACTACGAGGTGGAGCGGGTGAAGAACCTCGAGAAAGAGACCGACAAGAGCTACGTCCGCGAGGCGCGCGGGAAGGTGCTCAAGGTCATTTCCTTCCTCCTGAAGTTCCTCCCCGACGACAACGACTACCGCATCATCTTCATGCGGCGCGATCTGAACGAGGTGCTCGCCTCGCAGAACAAGATGCTGAAGCATCGCGCGGAGAGCGGCGGCACCGCCGACGACAAGGCGATGACCGAGCACTACCTCAACCACCTCGCGTCGATCCGCGTGCTGGCGCGGAAGAAGGACAACTGGCAGGTGCTGGAAGTGCGCTACGACGAGACGGTGAAGGACGCGAAGTCCGTCGCGAGGCAGATCAACCAGTTCCTCGGTGGCAAGCTCGACGAGGCCAAGATGACCGAGGCGGTCGACGCGGAGTTGTACCGGAACCGGAAGGACAAGCTGGCGAAGGGTTAGCGTCGCTACCAGCGCGTAGCATCGTCGTAAGGGGGCTCGAAGCCGTGGATGACGGTGACGCGGCCGAGAGGGACGCCGTCGATTGTCTCTCCGGAGTCCTCGAACAGCCACTCGGGGAGACCGTCGCCATCGAGATCCACCAGCTCTTCCAACGTCGTGTACCACGAGTCCGGATCCTGGATGCAGGGGCCTCGGAGCGAATTCGCCTCCGTGACGCCACCAAGGTCGAGGTCGGCCACGCGCCAGATGCAGCCGCCTCGGGTGCCAATGACCCCGATCCACTGGTCACTCGGCGTGACACCGAAGTGCGTGCCGCGCACGAGTCCGGCGGCGTAGGCTGCGTTGGAGCCCGCACCTGCGACCTCGACCAGCACCCGGTCCTCCATTGGGGTGCTGTCGGGGTTGTGCAGGTCGATGAAGGCCAGAAAGCCTGCGTCCTCCGGAGTCGCCTCGCCAGCGAGCAGGAGGTCGACGTGGCCATCGCCGTCCACGTCGGCGGCGCGGTCGGGGGCGTTCCACAGGTTGAGCATGAGGCTCCACGTGTGGTCCTCGCTGCGCGAGCATACCAACGAGGCGCCGTCGCCCAGGGTGCCGCCCGAGGCGACCGCGGCGACGAAGTCGGCACCCGTGACGACGGCCACGCCACCGTCGTAGGTCGACCGCCCGCACTCGTGCTCCATCACCATGTCGTCGAGGCCGTCTCCGTCCAGGTCGGCGACCGCGACTGGCGTCGCCCCGAGCCCTGCGGCCGAGTCCCGGGTGGCGTAGCCGAAGGTCCGGTCGAGTTCGATCTCGCCCTCGAGGGTGGCCGCCGTCGCGCCGTCGAGGAGGTACTCGCGCACCTCCCCCGAGCTCGGGTTGAGGCTCACCCGCGCGTCGCCCAGGCCGTCGCCATCGACATCGAAACCGGCGTCCCACATGTAGATCGACGAGCCCCCGACCGTCGAGTTGGAGACGGCGGTCGCCGCGCGGTCGTGCACCTCGTCGAGGGTGCAGGGCGGGCCAGAGAGGGGGCCAGGCAACAGTGCGAACGTGGCGTACACGCTGCCGGCTGACTGCCACAGGGCCCACGCGTCGCCCACCCCGTCGCCATCCACGTCGCCGGCGGGGGCCGCCGTGCCCAGCGCGTCGCCCCAGGTCCCGCTCCAGTTCTCCACCGCGGGGCGCGGGTTGCTGCCCAGAGTGGACCCATCGAAGAAGCCGAGGCGTGATGACGCGTCGTGCTGCACGTCCGCGCCGTCTATGGCCATCCACGCCTGTCCGTCGGCGTTCAACGAGGCACTCGCGAACTGGACGTACGGCACGTCGGCGTTGCCCTCGATCACCACCCACGCGGCGGCAGCGATGTCGCCGGCCTCCCCGCATGAACCCGGCGGCACCGGGTCGCCGTCACAGTCCTGGTCGAGGTCGTCGCAGGGGTCGGGCGCGCCCGGGTACACGTTGTCACGGGTGTCGTCGCAGTCGTCGCCGCCTTCCTCGAGGGCGATGAAGCCGTCGCCGTCGGCGTCGGATCCCTCGCCGAGGCTCCCGTTCTCGTCGCAGCTATCGATCTGCGTCGAGGTGTCTGAATCGATGGTGGAGTCGCCGGTGTCCGCTGTGTCGCCGCCCGTGTCCGTCGCGCTGTCGTTGCCCGCCGTGTCCGGGTTACCGACCAGGTCGATGCCGCCGCTGCAGGCAGAGCAGCCGACCGCCGCCAGCAGCGCCCAGGTCACCATTCCAGCACGCCGCGCCACGCGCCGGAGCCGTTGGTGCCGACGACCAGCCAGGACTCGTACGACTCCCCGACCTCCAGCCCGATCTCGCTCCAGGCCCCGTTGTCGAGCAGGCCGGTGGGCGGCTGAGTGTGAAGCTCGGAGACGAACCAGCTGGTGCCGATCCGCTCCGCGAGCAGCGGCCAGGGGTAGTCGCAGGTGTCGGGGTAGTAAGCCGCCCAGGCCGCGCGCGCGTGACTACACTGCAGCCAAGTCGTCCGGTTGAGCGTGGGCAGGATGGCCACGAAGTCGCTCACCTGCGGGTGGGGCACCACCTCGGCGATGCTGTACTCGCGCGTGTCGGGTCCCACGAGCAGGGTGGTGGCGTGGGTGTCGAGGTCGAGGACGCAGGCGCCGCCTCCGCGTCGCCCGGTGCCGCTCACCGGCTGGTCCCGGTAGTACGCCCCGTAGATGTAGGCCTCGTCCGACCACGGCGACACGGTGGCACCCGAGATGTTCCGGCCCCAGACGCCGCACTTCGGCCCCACGAAGGGCTCCACGTGCCACTCGAGCGGGATCCACTCCCAGGTGGCGTCGAGGCCGCCAGTGCCGTCGGGACCGACCAGCACTCGCGCCATCGCGCAGGGGGAGTAGTACCGGCCGCCGTCGTTGATCTTGGTGGTGTCGTTCGCGGACACCGTCACCAGCAGGTCGAGGAGGAAGTCGTCCGGGTAGCCGTCGGCGTCGAGGTCGTCGACCACGCCGTCGAGGTCGAGGTCGTTGGCGTAGGTGTCGGTGCCGGGGTGGATGAGTTGAACGTGGGCGGACTCCCAGGTAGCGGACTCGCTGCACGTGCCACTGGTACTGCCGATGGTGTAGTCGCCGTCGAAGGGGAGGGGGACCCACCCAAGGTTCTCGAAGATCGAGTAGTCGAACCCTCCGGAAAGCGTGACGTAGATTCCACCCGCCGTCGTCTCGGTGGTCGTGGCCGCCGTCGGGCGGATGAGCGCGACGGCGGTGGTGGCGTCGATGGGACGCACCTCGCGTGGGTTGCCGAAAGAAGCACTCAGGGTGCTCGGATCACCCGAGGAGAAAGGGCTCGGGCGAGCCGGGTCCATCGCTTCGATGGAACGCGTCGCCGCCAGTCGGTCGTGACAGAGGCGGGTGGCCCCAGTGGGGTCGTCCATGTCAAACGCGTAGTCGCCGCCCGCATCCAGAAACCCCCCCGCCGCGTAGGTCCATGTCAGCACCCCGGCCACGTCGATCCCGCGCACGATCCCGCCCGCGTGCGGGTACGGGTCCGCCTCCGACACCGACTCGTCGAACAGCGCCACCCACACCGACCCGTCGAGCCCCACGTCCACGCCCTGCCCACCGGCGAGGAAGGCATCGTGCCAGAGGCAGTCCACCTCCCCCGCCGTGGGCGACATGATCGACTGCGGGTAGGTGACCGGGTCGAGGTACACCAGCCCGTGGTCGCCCACGGCCTGGAAGGTCTCGCCGTCGGGGGTGACGGCCACCTCCAGCACGCCCATCGTCTGGTAGGAGGCGTGCTCGTTGGGATCGACGTCGGGCCAGAACACCCAGTCGGTCTCCTCCTCGCCGTCCACGACGCCAGCGGCGCCCCCGTCGTCTGCCCAGGTGCTGGCGAGCCCCGACACCAGCCAGGCGTTGGTCTTGCCGGTCACGACCGCGAGGCCGTCGAGCGCCGCCAGTTCGAGCCAGTCGGTGTCAAACCCGGTCCCCGGGGCGGCGCGCCCCGGGAACACCGCCGGCACGCCGACGGTCTGCTGGCCGAGCCAGGACGCGCTGAACTCCGAGTTGCCGGCGCGGATCACCTCGCGACCGTCTTCCTCCCAGGTATACGTGGTCCCGTCCCCGTCGTTGACGCTGACCCAGGGCGTGCCCAACCCGACGCTCGCGAGCTCCACGCGCCACATGCGATCGTTAGCGTAGGGCGCGCCGGCGTGGACGGGCACGTTCGCGAAGATGTAGGTCCCCGTGGGGTCGATGCTAATGCCCACGAGCTCGAAGTTGGCGGCGCTCGGGATCTCCGTTGGCCCGGCCACCCGCTCGTAGTCGATCACGTCGACCCCCAGCGCGTCGTCGAGGTACAACGCGTCGATGCCGGGGTCGGTGATCGAGCAGGTGTCGTCGGCGTACCCGTTGTTGTCGGCGTCGGCGAGGCGGAAGCCCGCGTCGGAGATGTAGACGATCGTCTCGTCGGTGCTGTCGTCGAGCTCGAGGTCACGGAGGTCGATCCCCTCGGAGCCCGGCACCGGCCAGCAGTCGGCGGCCCAGGTGGTGGCGGGGTCGCAGTCACTCGGCGCGACCGGCAACTCGCACAGGTAGAGCGCGGGCTCGTTGTCGAGGCGGGCGTCGTAACCCACCAGCAGCACCGGGCTCCCGAGCGGCTCCACGTCCACGCGGAGCAGGGCGTTGATCGGCTCGGCCGGGAGCGCCACGCCCGTGTTGTCCAGGGCGCAGATGTCGCCGGTCGCGGCCTCGTAGATGCTCACGCCCTGCGCGTCGGGATCCCCGTTGGCGATGTAGAGCACCTCGCCGGTGGTGAACCAGTCGGCCTGCAGCTCGCGCCCGGCGTGCGTGGTCCAGTTCAGGCGGCCGTCGGTGCCCCCGTTCGCGACGACGGGGCACTGCGAGGGGAAGGCCATCCCGGCCACGTCGTCCTCGGGCGGGAAGTCGGGGAGGCCGTTGCTGTCGTCGTCCCAGCTCGCCGAGAAGGAGTCGCCCAGCATGGTCCAGGTTTCCCCGCTGTTGGGCGAGTACCAGAAGCCACCATCCACGTCGGTGCCGCCCCGCTCGCCGTCGCCCATGAGCGCGTAGAGGCCGGGGCCGAAGGGCTCGGGGACGATGTCGGACACGGTGAGCACGGCGCCGGCCGCGAGCGTGTCGGGACCCGCCCCGAAGGCGTTGAGCCAGCTACCCGATGGGCTGTCGAGCCGGGCCACGCCGGCCATGTCGGTGGCCATGTAGAGGGTGTCGCTCGCGTTGTCGCGCACGAAGCCGGTGCTCCAGCCGCCCCCCGGGGTGCGCGTGTCGTGCCAGTCGATGCTGATATCGACGGCGGGGGGCATCACCAGGTCCGCGTTCTGGACTACGAACCAGTCGATCTCGACGAAGCTGTTGGCCGGGCAGGCGATCTCGATGTCGCGGAGCGAGTGGGGGACCAGCACCTCCGCGATCTCAACCCAGTCGGTGCCGCTAAACGGCGGGATGTTGGCGGAAGAATACGTTGTCGGCCCCCCGCCAACGCCGGTGCCGATGGTCACGGTGCACGGCCCGCCGTCGGCGTCGTCGAGGTCGACCATGATGCCGGTGCCGCCGCCCTGCCGGGGGGTGTTGAACGTGCGCTTGGCGCTGCTCGCGGGCGAGATGGCGGAGCCAACCTTCATGTTGACGCCAGGGAAGGTGACCGTGCCCGACGTGGTCCATGTCCCCGAGGAGAACGCGCTGGCGCTGAGGTAGCGACGGAGCGCGTCCCGGCCATCGCAGTCGGAATCGATGCCGTCGCCCATCACCTCGAACTCCGAGGGGTTCACGCCCGCGCCCGTGATGGGGCTGTCGTTGCAGTCGAGCACCGGCGGGCAACCCGCGATGCTCTGGATGGCGTACCCGTCATTGTCGTTGTTCCACACCAGGTTCCACGGGCACGCGGCCCGTGCTGGCGTGGTAATGGAAATAATACAGCTAGAAACTGCTATTATCCAATTGGGGGGGGGTGCGCATCCTCGGCTCCGGTGGACTCGGAGGGAGTGTAGCACGGGTCGCGACCGGCACGCCGAGGTGGGTCGGTCAGGTGTCGCCGGCCGCCTGTGGCCTCAAGCTCGACGAGGCCAAGATGACCGAGGCGGTCGACGCGGAGCTGTATCGGAACCGGAAGGACAAGCTGGCGAAGGGGTAGGGCGGTTACAACGCGAACATGGAGCGCGAGGGCAAGGTGTTCGCCAGCCCGGCCGAGGCGGCCGAGGCGGAGCGCCGCGCGATGTGGGCCCTCACGGTGGCCGAACGCATGGAGATCGCGCGCGTGCTTCGGGAGCGGGTGTACGGGGCGTCGCCACCCGACGTCCGCGCGTCGCATGTGCGATCGATGAAGGCCGCGGCAGGGCGCCCCAAAGAACTGGACGACCTGCAGAACTTGCCCGTGCCGGGGGAGGGCTGACCTGAGCTCGAGGGTCAGGGACAGTCGTAGCTGAAGCTCGTGCGGTAACCGGCCGCCCCCGAGGCCTCGTACTGCACCTCCTCCACCGGGTCGCCCGCCTCGTCCCAGGCGTAGTCCGACCACCACGCGAGCGCGCCGTCGCGGAAGTGCTCGAGCCGTGCGAGGCGACCGTCCGTCCACGTGTAGGCCTCCGACGGTAACCAGGCGCCGTCGTCGACGAGCTCGGTGGTGAGCTGGTTCCCGTCGGCGTCGTAGATGTAGCGGTACTGAGCGTCGAGCACCCCGTCGCCGGCGTAGTCAACGTCCTGCGTGGCGCGCAGCCCGTCGGCGTAGGTGTAGGTCCACACGTCGGGCGTCAGGCCGTCGGCGCCCGTGTCGTACGTGCTGGTCAGCACGTTGTCGTCCTCGTCGTAGGTGAGCGTCCAGCTCCAGTCCACGTAGGGCGTGCCCCAGGCGTCGGTGAGCCCGTCGTAGTCCCAGGTCTCGGCCAGGGCGTTCCCGGCCGCGTCCCATGACCTGCTCACCGTGAGCTCGGCGTCGCCGTCGAGGTCGTAGTCGTAGGCCGCCGTCAGCGGGCGGCCGTCGGTGTCGCGAGTGAAGCTGACGCGCAGGTCGATCACCCCGTCTGTCGCGTCGCCATAGCCATCGTACTCGGCCACCAGCACGTCGTTGGCGGCGTCGTAGGTGTAGGTCCAGGCGTAGTCAGCGTCCCAGAGCCCCGACGTCACCCGCGTGAGCTCGTTGCCCCAGGCGTCGTAGGTCCACGTGTAGGTGACATCGATCGCGCCGTCGGCCTCGAGATCGTGCGTCTCGACCACGAGGTTGCCGCTGCCGTCGTAGCTGTAGTCGAGGCGAGTCGTCTCCACGCCGTCGCCGTCGGTGTACGCCTCGTATTGCAGCTTGTCCGAGGCATCCACGCGAGAGAGGTAGCCCGACTCCGGGTGCCCGTCGGCCCAGAGGTCGTCCAGGATTAGGATCTCGCAGAGCGCTTTCGAAACAGGCCAGGCCGTGTCCTCCCCGGTGTCGGTGGCGCTGTCCTGGCCCGTCTCGTTTCCGGTGTCGGTCGCGCCGGCCGTGTCGGTCGTGCCGACCGTGTCGGCAGAGTCGGAACCTGTCCCGGTGTCGTTCCCGATCCCCGCGGCGTCGCCCGGCGCCTGCTTCTCGATCGCGTGGCAGGCGAGCAACGTCAGCATGGCACGAGCATACATCGTGGCGTTGACGGCGCTCGCATGCGCGCGTAGGTATGCAGTATGCACCGCATCACCATCTCCCTGCCCGATGAGCTGGCCTCGGTGGTGGCCGACCAGGCCGAGCGGGACGGCACCTCGGTGTCCGAGGTCGTCCGTCGTGCGGTCGTCCTCGCGTACGCGAGCGACGACCAGACGCCGGCGCTCCCGTTCGCGGCACTGGGACGCAGCGGGCAGACGACGACCGCGCGTGATGCCGAGGCCATCCTGGCCCGGGAGTGGACGCCTGCTCGCCATCGTTGACACCGGCCCGCTCTACGCGGCGGTCGATGCCGACGACATCGACCACGCCCGCTGCATCGCGGCGATGAGTCGCCCCGGGCTCCGCCTCGTTGTGCCCGCGATGGTGGTGGCCGAGGCCACCCACCTGGTCGGCGCCCGCATGGGCCCGAGGGTCGAGGCCGCCTTCCTGAGAGGCCTCCGGGCGGTGCGGATCGAGCCGCCACGGCCGGATGATCTCGACCGCATGGCGGAGCTGGTCGAGCAGTACGGCGACTTCCCGCTGGGCGGCACCGGCGCCGCCGTGATTGCCCTCGCGGAGCGACTGGGCACCGACGTCGTTCTCAGCCTCGACCGGCGACACATGCTGGCCGTGCGGCTGAAGTCGGGGGCGTCGCTCAACTTGTTTCCCGAGTAGTCCTTCGAGGCTGCGCTACCACCCCCGCCGCATCCGCCCCACCGCCTCCACGATCTCCGCCTCGTCGAGACAGGCAAACCCGAGCCGCACGAAGGGCCGTGGCACGTGGTCAAACGCGTACTCCCGCGCGGTGGTGAACTCGACCCCCAGCGCCCGTGCGCGGGCCGCCCAGGCGTCCACGTCGATGCCGGGCGCGTGCACCCAGAGGGCCATGCCACCCGGGGGGTCGTTCGGCTCCAGGCGAGGCCCGAACGAGGCCGCGAGCGCCGCGAGCAGGGTGGCCCGCCGCCGCTGGTACACGCGGCGACTCCGGCGGATGTGGCGCCCGAGGGACCCATCGAGGATCAGCTCGGCCACGGCGCGCTCGGTCACGTGGTCGCCCTGGCGATCCACGAGGCGCCGGTAGGCCGACAGTCTCTCGATGACCGGTGGCGGTGCCACCGCGAAACCCACCCGCAGGCCCGGCGCCAGCGCCTTCGACAGTGTGCCCACGTAGGCCACGGCGCCTCGCGTGTCGGCCGAGGCCAGCGGCAGCACCGGTCGACCGACATAGTGAAACTCGTGGTCGTAGTCGTCCTCGATCACCATCCACCGGCGCTCGGCGGCGAGGCTCAAAAGGCGAGCGCGACGCGACGGCGAGAGGACGGCGCCGGTGGGGTACTGGTGGTGGGGTGTCAGGTACACCGCCCGGATGGACACGAGGCGAGACAGGGCCTCGACGTCCACTCCGGCCTCGTCCACCGGCACCGGGACCACCTCGAGACCGGCTTCTCGGAACACCGCCCAGGCGGGACCGTAGCCAAAGCGCTCCACCGCCACCCGGTCGCCCGGTCGCAAGACGGCGCGCGCGAGCAGGTACAGCGCCCCCTGCGATCCCCGGGTGACGATGATGCCCCCGGGTGATGGTCGCACCCCCCGCGTCTCCGCGAGCCAGTCCGACAGCGCCGCCAATAGCGTAGGTTCTCCAGCTGTGTCTGCATAGTCGACCAGCGCCCGCCCGGTGCCGGCCAGCGCGCGTCGCCAGGCCCGGGCGAGGCTGTCGAGTGGCAAGACGCGGAGGTCGGGCTGCCCACCCGACATGCGAAGCATGCGCGGGTGACTGGGCAAGGGCCACATGGCCTCCTTGCCCGTTTCCACGGGCGGCGGCAGTGGGAACGCCGCCCGTGGAGACGTCCTCGCCGCGCGAGCAGTCTCCTGCGCGGTCGCCGCCACGAAGGCGCCGCTCCCAGCCCGTAGCCGGATCCAGCCCTCGGCCTCCAGCTCGGCGAAGGCGGCCACCACCGTCTTTCGATTGAGATCGAGGGCCTTCGCCAGCTCCCGCGTTCCCGGCAGTCGTTCGCCCAGCGCGAGGCGCCCCGAGCGGATGTCGGCGGCGATCGCGTCGACGAGGTCGGCCGCGCCGGAGACGGCGGATCGGGGTGCCCATGCCGAACGAGCCATGCGGCGAGCTAACGCCAGTCGCCACCGGAGGCGAAAACCGGACCATGACGTATTTCGATTCTGGACCATCTGCCGGGCCCGGCCCGGCGTAGGTGCAGGCACCCGGAGCCACCATGTTTCTCGACCCCGAGCACCTCGACACCGCGCAGACCCTCGACCTCTTCCGCTCCTTGAAGCTCGTCCATCTCGCCGCCACCGGAGACGACGGCCCCGTGCTCCGCACCGTGCATCCCATCGTGTACGAGGGCGAGCTGTACTTCCATGGTGCCCCGCGAGGCGAGAAGATGGAGCTTCTCGGGCAGCCGGCCATGATCACCTGCGAAGACGTGCTGGCCACCATCCCCAGCTCGTGGATCCACCCCGAGCGCGCCTGCCCGGCCACCTCCTACTTCCTCTCGGCCCACGCGCGCGGCACGCTGGAAGGCGTCGACGACCTGCGGGTGAAAGCCGCGGTGCTCCAGCAGATGATGGCGGACTACCAGCCCGAGGGGGGGCACCGGCCGATCACGGCGGCCGACCCGATGTATGCGGCCGCCGTCCGCGGGATCGCGGTGGTGAAGCTCGCCGGCGCCACGCTCGTGGGGCGGCGAAAGGTGGGACAGAACCGGCCGGCGGAAACGCGCCAGGCGGTGATGCGCCACCTGTGGACGCGGGGCCAGGGCAACGATCTGCGAGCCATCGACGCGATGATCGACGCCGAGCCGACTCAGCTGCCGGCGTTCTTGAGCGGCCCGGCCCGGGAACGGTTGGCGGTGTCGCCCACCGCAGCCGACCTCGAAGGCGCGGTGAACCTGCTCGTCCAACACAGCTACTGGTACAACCACGATGTCCGGGAGGTGGCCACCCGCGCCCACCGGGGTTCCTGCGCCTGGGTGGTGGCCCGAGAGGGCGACCAGGTCGTGGGCACGGCCCGCGCCGTCGGCGACAACGCGCGTTTCGCCTACGTGATGGACGTGTGCGTGCGTCCGGAGAGCCGGGGACGGGGCCTCGCCACGCGGCTCATGGAGCTGCTCCTCGACCACCCCGCCATTCGACAGTGTCAACGCGTGGAGTTGCACACGCGCGACGCGATGCGTGTTTACGAGCGGCTTGGCTTTGGACCGCTGGTCGACCCCGACTGGCGAGTGGCGATGCGCCTGGTGCGGGCCGCCTAGGCGTCGACGCGCCCGGGACTGCGCTACGCTCGGGGCGTGACCCATTGCGCGTCCCTGCCCGGCCTCGTCCTTCTGGCGGCGTGCGCGCCCAGCGAGGGCGACTCGGTGGCCTCCTGCCCGGCATCGCCCGGTGTCGAGCGCTTCGACCTGCCCGTTGGTTACCGGGTTTTCGACACCGAGGTCGATGCCGCCTGGTCGGGCGGGGCACGCACGGTGCCCGTGAATCTCTGGTACCCGACCGAGGCCAGGTCGGGGACCGCGGCCACCTACATTGGCCTGTTCACCGACGCGCAGTCGCTGGTCGACGCGGCCTTCGCCGACCCGGCCCCAGGATGCACATTACCGCTGGTCGTGTACAGCCATGGCTCGCAGGCCTGGGGTGGAAACGCCTCGCCGCTGCTGCGCCACCTGGTGGCGCAGGGTTGGGTGGCGGCGGCGCCCGACCACGTCGGCAACACGCTGGTCGACAACGTGGAGCCGCACCGTGCGAGCTACTCGTTCACCCGGGTGGCCGACGTGCTTGCGACGGTCGACGCGCTGGATGCGCTCGACCCCAGCGATGCGCTGTACCAGCGCGTGGACACCTCGCGCGTGCTGGTCGTTGGCCATAGCTACGGTGGCCAGACGGCGTGGATGATGTCGGGGCCCACCTTCGACGTGCCCACGCTCACGGCGCGCTGTGGCGCCGAGGAGGGTGGATGCACGGACGCGGAGCTCGCCGTGTTCGCGGCAGGGGTGGACGATCCGCGCGTGGTGGGCGTCGTCCCGCTCGACGGCGACGCGCGGACCGGGCTGGTGTCCAACGGCTGGGCCGACGCCGAGGCCCCGATCTTCTACATGGCGCGGGCGCAGGACAACGACCAGGAGCCCTTCGTCCAGGCCGCCGCCGCCCGGCCGACGTGGGCGCGCTTCGACGGCGCCTGCCATGAAACCTTCACCAGCACGCCAGTGTCCTGCGAGAGCTTCGAGAAGGAGGAGGGCCTCGACGTCGTCGCGGTGTACCTCTCGGCCTTCGCAGCAGCGACGATGATGGGCGATGTATCGCCGAGCTACGCCGAGATCCTCGATGGGACGACGGCAGTCGACGAGCGAGTCACGGTGAGCGTCACCGACGACTGAGCGCGGGTGTGTCAAGTTGGCGCCCCGCCGGCCGTATACTCCAAGGTTTGGAAACCAGTCCGCTACCTCTGGATCCCAGCGCGATCCCCCTGGGCTTCGCGGCCCTCGCGGCGTTGGCGACGGCTCTTTTCGTGGGTGTCCGCGCCCACGGCGGGCCGCGCGCATGGACGCTGGTGGGGGTGTGCCTCGCGATCGGCGGCTGGCTGGGATGCCTGTTCGTGGCCTACGGCTGGTTCGATCCCCGGTTTGCACGCCTGTCCATCCTCTTCTCCACTTTCTGCGCGGTGCTCATCCCGCACTTCGCGGTGGCGATGGGGCATCCGCTGCCGCGGCGCGTGCTCTGGCGATGGCTGGTTCCCCACTACGCGGTCGCGCTGGTTCTCGCGTCGCTCGTGCTCGGCACGCGCTGGATCTGGGACGAGATGGGCTTCGTCGATGGCCGCTATTTCGAGACCTACGGCCCGGGGATCGCGGTCTTCGTCCCGTTCACGGTGGGGGGGTTCGGTTTCGCGAGCTACCGACTCGTCGCGGCCGCGCGGCGTGCCACCGGCACCGAGCGCCTCAGGCTGCACTGGGTCTTGCTCGGCATCGGCGGCACGGTGGTGCTGTGCGTCGCCACCAACCTGATCCTCCCCGTGCTCGGATTCCAGGGCGCGATGCTGTTTGGACCGCTCAGCACCCTCATCCTGTTCGTCTGCACCGCCGTGGCGGTGGTCCGCTTCCAGCTCATGGGGATCCGCACCGTGCTCCACGTGACGGCCTCGTGGCTGGTGGTGTCGGTGATCGCCATGTTGCCCCTCGCCGCCCTCCTGGCGCTCTTCCGGCCCTGGCTGACTAGTCTCGGCTCCCCGGCCCACGCCGCGAGCCTGCTCTGTGCCTTCGTGGTGTTCCAGCAGTTCACCGCCCGCGTGCAGCCGCGGGTTGACCACTGGTTCGGCCGGGGGCGCCACCAGACGGCAGCCGCCGTTCGCCGGCTCGTCGAGGAGCTGGGCCACCTCGCGGAGCCCCGCGCGCTCTGCCAGCAGGTGATCCGCACCGTGGCGCTGTTTTACCCCCAGTCGGCAACCGTCTGGGTCGTGGCACCGGGCGAGCGATCACTGGTCCGCGCGGCGGGCTTCGGCGCGGAGAGCGCGCCCGAGCGGCTGGTCGTCGAGCAGATCGCCGGGGCGCCGCCATCGCTGGGCGTTTACGAGGTCGAGCGCGGAACGGGGCTGCACGGCCTCTTGCCCCCCGGGCACGGTCTCGCCCTCGCCATCCCGCTGGTGGTCGCCAACCGCCTGGTTGGGTTGCTCGGCGTCGGGCCCAAGCGAACACTAGCCCCTTACGACTCGGTCGACCAGGCGCTCCTGCGCTCGGTCGGCGCCTCCGCCGCCGTCTCGCTGGCCAACGCGCTCACTTACCAGCAGGCGATTCGCGACCCGCTCACCGGCCTGTACAACCGGATGTTCGCCTCCGAGGTCTTGCACCAGGAGGTGGCCCGCGGGCAGCGACACGGCACGCCGTTTGGTCTCCTGCTCGTCGATCTCGACGATTTCAAGGAGGTCAACGACACCCATGGTCACCCCGCGGGCGACGCGGTCCTACTCGCGGTGGGCGAACGTCTCCGCGGTTGTGTGCGCGAGAGCGACGTGGTGGCGCGGCTCGGCGGCGACGAGTTCCTGGTGTTGCTCCGGGGTGTGGACGGCGAGCCCGGCGTGGCAGCGGCGGCGGCCACGGTCGAGGCGGCGATCCGGGCGACACCCGTGATCTTCGATGGGATCCCGATCGGGCTGGGTGCCTCTGTTGGCCAGGCGCTCTCCCCCACCTCGGGCACCGACGAGGCGACGCTGATGCGGGCGGTCGACGCCGACCTCTACGCGCGGAAGCGTGCGAAAGAAGGCACCTCGGCCGCGAGCAAATAGCCCCCTACTTCTGCGCCACGTCCCACTTCACGCGTTGCCAGGTGGCGGCGAGGGCGTCGTCGTCACTCACCACCGTGCGGCCCTCCTTCTCGATGGCGTCGATGAACCAGACGTAGTCGAACTTCCGGTCCTCCCGCTCGCGCTCCTCGGCGAAGTAGCGGATGAACTCGTTGGCGGGGAGCGTGCTGCGTCCCACCTTCTCCACGGTGGGGATGTCGAGGCCGAGCTTGCCCTCCGCGGGCCGGTAGGCGCGCCACACCACCTCCGAGCAGACGATGGCGTGCTCGGTGGCGAAGTCGAAGTCGAAGTCGTAGGGACGACCGAGCATGTCGAAGGCGGCGGCCACGGCCTGCGCCTTGGCGAGCTTCTCCAGGCGGGGTCGAATCGCGGCGAGGTAGTCGCCCGCAGCGTGGTCGAGGCTGTTGAGCACCACGCCCTCGCTGATCGCCTCGATCACCCGGGCCTCGTGACCGTCGACACCCTCGATGTGTCGCGCCCACTCGATGGGGTGACGCCGCGCGAGCCACTGGGAAAAACTCAGCCCCTCGCCGCCCTGCGACGCCACCCAGGTCTGCACCGCCGGATCCGCGTCGAAGTACGCGGCGAGTTTCTCGGGGCTGCCGGTGTAGAGGATGGCGTGCGGCCAGAAACCGGGCAGGCCCACGTTCGACAAGTACCAGTTCTTCCGCGACACCATCACGTCGCCGGGTTCGAGGCGTTTCTCCATGGCCTCGAGCTGGTCGTGGGGGATCAGGTAGGTGCCGATGCGACGCACCCGGGTGTCGCCCATCCACTCGGCGAGCTCCGTCTGTGCAGGGAACCAGGCTCGTCGAAAGCCACGTTTCAGAAGCTGCGCGTCGCCCGCGAGCGACTCGGTGGTCTTCTCGAGGAAGCCGAGCGCGCGCAGTCGCGACAGGGAAAGGTCTATCTGTCGCCAGGCTGCGCCCGCGCCCACCCGGTTCGCCTCGGTGCGGGCGTCGAGGGCCTCGTCGAGGAGCCGGGCGTAGCCTGCGCCCGCTTGCACGCGCGCCTGGTCGCGGGCGCCGAGGATCTCGGAGCGGAACTTCGAGTAGCTCTGTGCCTCGTGCCCGAGCTCCTTGTGCGGCGCGTCGAGCAGGTGTTTCACGTCGTCGTTGCCGTCGACCGCCGCCACGAAACGATGCGCCTTCTCGACGAGCGAC
The DNA here is from genome assembly GCA_005778355.1 of Pseudomonadota bacterium. Lineage (GTDB taxonomy): Bacteria > Myxococcota_A > UBA796 > UBA796 > SXON01 > SXON01. The sequence goes on from SXON01000203.1 coordinate 26,996, forward strand.
ACCTCGGCGGCGAAGCTGATGAGGAAGCTCCGGAGGTGCCTGGGGCGACCCAGTCTCGAGGGGTCGAAGCGGTACCAGTCCTCGTGGAAGATCCGCACCTGGTCGAGGGCGAAGGCCTGGTCGTAGAGCGAGGCCCAGGCGTCCAGGAGTGATTTCTCCTTGTCGGCGCCGAGCAGCCCGTCGGGACCCGGTGCCATGGCGCCCGGGGCCTCCACGCGGGCCAGGAGCGCGTCCATCGAAGCGTTGAGCTCCACGAGCTTCTGCGCGTCGAGGTCGGCGGCGGCCTCGTAGTCGTGCGCCGAGAGCGCGGTGAGCGGGGCCGGGGTGGTGGTGTACCACACCCCCACGCGCACCAGCCCAGCGAGGGCAAGGAGCGCCAGCCCCACCATCGAGCGCACGCGCAGGGTGCGCCCCTGTGGCGTTTCTTCCCAGAGCTTGCCGTGCAGGGCCCGGCCGACGAGCACCAGCACGAGACTGATGAAGGCGTACACCGCGAACAGCCCGAGGGCGTCGGGAATCCACGGCATGCCGAGGTCGCTCATCCAGTAGCCGAGAGCCATGCCGAGAACGGCGGGAACGCCGAGCTCGCCGGTGAGGGTGAGCGCGGTCGCGAGACGATGCCGGGCAGAGGCGTCGAACATCCCGCGGGGGTAACCGCCCTTGAGATAGGAGGCGGGTCCATGCACCCTGCCGCGAGGCCCGTCGATCGTTGGGACGGTGCGCTCGCCGCCGTGCTCGCCCTGGCCGCGCTGGCCGTCCGGGTCGCCGCCGCCCGCGAGTATCAGATCGACGTCGTGACCGGCCCTGACTCGCCGCTCTGGGGACTCTCCGCGCTCGACTGGCAAGTGGGCAACAAGCTCCACGTGCCGCCGCTTTTCCCGGCGCTGGCGGGCCTTGCGGGCTGGGCCGGGCTCGGCGTGGCCGACGGCGGCCGGCTGGTGAGCCTGGTAGCCGGTAGCGCCGCCACTGCGGGGGTGTACGCGGGCGCCCGCGCGCTGGGCCTCTCGCGACTCGCGGCCCTCCTCGGCAGCGCCCTGGTCGTCATGCACCCCGATCTCGTGGCGGAGTCGCTGATCTTCCAGCCGGAGGCGGTCACGGCGGCCGTTCTGGGCGCCGTGGCGGCGGCGGCGCTGGTGCACGCGCTCCGCCGCTCGATCCCGAGCTTCGTGGCCTACGCCCTGGCCGTGGGCCTCGCCGCGACCGCGCGGGAGCACGGGCTGGCGCTCCTCTTGCCGTCACTGCTGTTCGCCGCGCTCTTTCCCCCTCGTTCCCCGTGGGCCCGGGCCTGGGCGCCGCTGGCCCTCTTCGCGCTGGTGTCGCTCACGCCGGTGCTCGGCCGATCCTCGCCCCTGGTCTGGCCGACCGAGTGGCCCTGGGCCGACAAGGCGGCGGTCGTGCAGCGCGATCTCGTGGCGATCAAGGATGGCTTTCAGCCTGCCTACCTCAACATGAATGTCGACAGCTACCCGGCCGGCGACACCGTGGAGTCCCAGGCGGTGAGCGACGCCTACTCCTGCGCGATCCTGCTGCCGGCCGAGCAGCGCTCGCGCGCGATTCTGGGTTTGCACTGGCGACGGGCCCGCGCCCTGGGTCACGACCTACACGCCTGGCTGGTCGCTGGGCTCGGGGGCGCCACGCTCCTGGCGTGGCGCCGTCGTAACTGGGCGATGGCGGCGGCCTTGCCCTCGTTGCTGGTGGTGATCGTCCCGGCCTTCGTGGTCTGGTCGCAGCGTCGGCACGCGGTCGTGCTCATGCCCGCGGCGTTCCTGGGCGTTGCCGCGGGCGCCGATTCGCTGTCGGCCTGGGTGCCCCCGCGTGCGCGTGGGGTGGTCCTCGCGACGCTCGGCGCCGGGGCGCTGGGCTTCCTGGCGTGGAGTGGTCGACCGACGCTCGAGGGCGCGCTGGAACACCTCGCTGGGCTCGCGGCGGATCGACGTGAGACGGCCGCGTTTGGCCGGGCGATTCACCAGGGCACGCCCCAGTGGACCGAGGTGGCCGGCATCGGCCCCGACCAGGTTGTCCACGAGGGCGGGATGGTCTTGCTCTACGCCGAGCGCGCGCCCATCGCGTCTCAAGCCTCCGACGTGCAGGCCCGTCCCGACGTGCAGTCGCGACTGGTGCAGGTGGTCAGCGCCGCGCGGGAAGTACCGGGAATGACGCTCATCGCCGAGGGCGCGGGCCGCCGAGCCTACGCGCCCGAGGGGGTGGGTCCACCCCCTGGTGTCAGGCCGCGCTTCGTGGTCCCGCCCGACCTGAGCTCCGCTGCGAGCCTGATGCGACCGCGCTGCACGCAGGGGGGGTAGCGGTGACCGCCCTCGCCTCGGTCGAGATCTGCGCCGGTGGCGGGGGCCAGGCGCTCGGGCTCGAGGGGGCCGGTTTCGACCACGCGGTGCTGGTGGAACGCGACCCTCACGCCTGTGCCACCTTGCGACACAACCGTCCCCAGTGGCGCGTGGTGGAGGGTGATCTCGCCGCCTTCAACGCGCGACCCTACGCTGGAGTCGACCTCGTGGCCGGGGGCGTGCCTTGTCCTCCCTTCTCGAAGGCGGGCAAACAACTGGGCGCAGCAGACGAGCGCAACCTCTTCCCGGAGGCCCTGCGGATCGTGCGAGAAACGATGCCGCGCGCGGTGATGTTCGAGAACGTGCGGGGGCTGCTGGACCCGGTGTTCGACGAGTATCGGCGCTGGATCGACGGGGAACTCGCCGCTCTCGGGTTCGCTTCCGAGTGGAAGCTGCTCCAGGCAGCCGACTACGGCGTGCCGCAGTTGCGTCCCCGGGTGGTCATGGTGGCGATGCGTCGCGACAGCGACAGCGGATTCCGCTGGCCCGCGCCCTCTGGCCCGGCGCCCACCGTGGGCAACGTGCTGGTCGACCTGATGGCGGCCGGCGGATGGGAGGGGGCGGCGGCATGGGCGCGCGGCGCGCAGCAGATCGCGCCTACGGTGGTGGGCGGTTCGCACAAGCACGGCGGGCCCGACCTCGGTCCCACCCGCGCCAAGCGCGCGTGGGCCGCGCTGGGGGTCGACGGCATGGTCATCGGCAACGCGCCGCCCTTGCCCGGGCACGCGGGGATGCCGCGGCTGACCGTGCCGATGGTGGCCCGGATCCAGGGCTTCCCGGACGCGTGGCAATTCGTGGGTCGCAAGACGCACGCCTACCGGCAGGTGGGCAACGCGTTTCCACCGCCGGTCGCGCGGGCCGTGGCGACGAAAATTGCGGAAGCGCTCGCGATGAATAGTCATGACTAGGCTAGTCACGACTCAGCTAGTCGTGACTATGCGTCGTGAACAGTTTTGTGATACAAACGGTGGATGGAAGATTCTTTCGTCGGCCGCTCGCGGGAGCTCGCCTACCTGAATGCCGCGTGGTCGGGGGAGCGCGGCGCTCTCGTCCCCGTCTACGGCCGCCGTCGAATCGGCAAGAGCCAGTTGATACTCGAGTTTCTCCGTGGCAAGCCCGGAGTCTACTTTGCGGGCCAGCAGTCTCCAGCGGCCCTGCAGCTGGGCGAGTTCCTCGCGGCCGCGGCCACCGCGCTTGGCGCCCCGGTGCTCGCCTCGCTGGCCCCGCGGGGGTGGCGCGAGGCGCTGGAGTCGGTGGTCGCCGCCCACGTGGGTCCGGGTCGCCTGGTCATCGCGCTCGACGAGTTCCAGTGGGCCGTCGAGGCCAGTCCCGAGCTGCCCAGCGTGCTGCAGTCCCTCTGGGACCGCTCCTGGCAGCACAGTGGCCGCGTCATGCTCGTCCTGTGCGGTTCCTACGTGGGCTTCATGGAGCGCGAGGTCCTCGGAAGCAAGAGCCCGCTCTTCGGTCGCCGTAGCGGTCAGATTCACTTGCAGCCATTCTCAGCCCGTGAAGCGAGGTTCTTCCACCCGGGGTGGTCGCTGGTCGAGGTCGCCCGAGCGCGCTTTGTGTGTGGCGGCGTGCCCTGGTACCTGCGGAACTTCGATCCCGCGCGGTCCTTCACGCAGAACCTGCGAGACACCTTGCTCGACGAGCACGCGCCGCTTTACCGCGAGCCGGAGTTCCTGGTCCGCGAGGAGCTTCGCGACGTCCACAAGTACGCGGCGGTGCTTGCTTCGCTCGCCCGGGGCTCCGCCACCCCCGCCGAGCTCGCCGCGCGGGCGGGGGTGCCTCCCCAGAGCGTGGCCTACTACCTCAACACCCTGACCGAGCTTGGCTACGTGTCCCGCCGCGTCCCCCTCAGCGGCGCACCCCCATCCCGTCGCGTGGTGCGGTGGCGGATCAGTGATCCACTGCTCCGTTTCTGGTACCGCTTCGTTTTCCCCCGGCACAGCACCATCCGCCAGCTCGGAGCCGACCGGGCGCTGGCCGAGCTCGTCCTGCCGGACCTGCCGGCCTGGGAGGGCGTGGCCTTCGAGGACCTGTGCCGCGAGGCTCTGCCGCTCATCTACGAGGAAGAAGGGATGAAGCTGGGTGCCGAGGTAGGCGAGTACTGGGATCGCGAGGTGCAGGTCGACGTGGTGGCCGCCCGGGGCGACGGCTGGATCGACCTTGGCGAGTGCCGCTGGGGCGCCACGGGGTCGCGCGCGGCCGTCGTGGACGGCCTCCGAGCGAAGCTCGCCCGCGTGCCGAATCCGCGCGGCGCCACGGTGGGGCTCCGCGTGTTTGCCCGCGAGGCCATCCCAGAGGCCCAGGCCCGGGCGCTTGGCGTCCGATGGCACGGGCTCCGCGCGATCTACGGCGAGTGACGCGGGTGACGCAACGAGGCGGCGTGCTGCCGCGACAAGCTCAGTACCCGTAGAAGATGCTCACCGTGCCGTGGTCGACGCTGGTGCCCGAGTCGCCGGCCGCGCAGCCGAGCACGATGTCGTCGAGCCCGTCGCCGTTGGTGTCACCCAGGCCGCCCTGGCGACCGCAGGCGTCGGAGGCCGAGCCGTAGAAGACGGCGTCGTAGTCGGCGGAGAGGTCGTAGCTCCCCGCGAGCGGGCCGTAGATCAGCCACGCCGCGCCGGAGTTGGTGCCGTTGACGTCGGCCACGCTGGAGCCGACCAGGAGGTCGATGCCGCCGTCGCCGTTCACGTCGCCCACCTCGATGAGCTGGCTGCCGATCGCGTCGCTGGCCTCGGCGCCGATGATGGTGGCCTCGGCGTCGGCGGTGCTGCTCTCGTCCTCGCCGTTCTCGAAGAGGAAGATCACACCGGAGGCGCTGCCGCCGTCGTCGTCGCCGGTAGCTGCCACCAGGATGTCGCCCCCGTAGCCGTCGTCATTGTTATCACCCACCGTCTTCATGCCGTAGCCGAGGTAGTCGCCCGCAGCGGCCCCGTTGATCTTGCCGTCGTACACGGAGGAGATCGGCACGCCGGTGCCTGTCACGGGCCCCTTCACCACGTACACCGCGCCGGCGTTGCTGCCGCCGGTGTCGTGTTGGTACGCGCCCCCCCACGCGTCGGTGTAGCCGTCGCCGTCGGTGTCGCCGTCCTCGCCCCCGCCGACCGCGAACCCCAGCAGGTCGCTGGTGGCCTCGCCGGACCAGCTCGCCACGGCGGCCGACACGCCCAGGTTGGCGACGTAGACGAGCCCGCGGGAGCTGCTGAAGGTGCTGAGCCCGTAGAAGATCTCGTCCGAGCCCGAGGTCGCGCTGAAGTCGCCGCCGTTGACGAAGCAGCGGTTGCACCCGGCGGTCGAACCGTAGGAGTAAGCGGAGTCGGTGGAGTAGGAGTTAGAACCGTAGGAAATTGGGCCGAGGTAAATTTCGTTGGGCGTGCCGACGCTGCTGCTGTGGTAGCGACTCATCGAGAAGTCGCCGTAGCCGTCCTCGTCGATGTCGCCCATGTCGTAGATATTGTTGCCGATCTCCTGGTAGCTGTAGAGCGGGAAGATCCGGCCGTAGTCGCTGTCCTCCGAGTCCTCGGGCCCCGCCGCGATCGGGCCCTCGTAGAGGTAGGTCGAGCCCGCGTCGGTGAAGTAGTCGTCGTCGCCCGGCGCACCCACCACGATGTCGTCGTAGCCGTCGCCGTCGTGATCGAAACCGGTGGCCACGCCGCGGCCAAACTCGTCGTCTGCGCTCTCGCCATAGATGGTCGCGTCGGCGCTGGAGATGGCGAAGCCGCCGTAGTAGCCGCAGGCCTGGTCGGCGCCGTCGCAGTCCTGATCCACCAGGTCCTCGCAGATCTCGGTGTCCGCCGGCGAGATCCCGGTGTCGGTGTCGTCGCAGTCGTCGTCGTTGCTCACGGTGCCGGAGGGCTGCTCGCAGAGCTGGCTGTAGCTCGCGGGGTCGCCGTAGCTGTCGCTGTCGGCATCGGCGTACCAGGTGGACTGCCCGCTGCTGCTGGTGTCGAGGTCGTCGGCCGTGCCGTCGCAGTCCTCGTCCGTGTTCGACGCGTCACACACCTCGGCGTCGCCCGGAGACACCCCGGCGTTTCCGTCATTACAATCCGTGCTGTTGCTCACGTAGCCGCTGGGCACGGTGCAGGCGCTGGCGGTGGTGCTGCTACTGCCGTAGCCGTCGCTGTCGGCATCGCGGTACCAGGTGCTCTCGCCGGTGGCACCGGACTCGTCGGCGCTGCCGTCGCAGTCGTCGTCGTCGCCGTCGCAAACCTCGGTGGCCCCGGGGTACTCGCTACTGTTGCTGTCGTCGCAGTCGCCGCCAGTGGCGGCGTAGCCGCTGGGGAGCGAACACGCGGCGGTGGTGCTGCTGCTCTGACCGTAGCCATCGCTGTCGGCGTCGCGGTACCAGGTGATCGCGTCGGCGGCGCTGTTCTCGTCGGTGCTCCCGTCGCAGTCGTCGTCCTCGCCATTGCAGTACTCGGTATCGGCCGGCGACACGCTGGCGCTGGTGTCGTCGCAGTCGTCGTCGTTGCTCACCACGCCGGAGGGCGCGTCGCAGTAGGCCGTGCTCGCGGCGGCGTCGCCGTAGCCGTCTCCGTCGCTATCCGCGTAGAATGTGCTCTTTCCGGATGCGCTGCTATCGGCATCGTCGGTGGTGCCGTCGCAGTCCTCGTCGGTGTTGGCGGCGTCGCACACCTCGCTATCGGCTGGCGAGATCGCGGCACTGCCGTCGTTGCAGTCGTCGTCGTTGCTCACGTAGCCGCTGGGCGCGGAGCAGGCGGCGGTGGAGCTGGTGGCGAGACCGTAGCCGTCGCTGTCGGCGTCGCGGTACCAGGTGGCGGCATCGACGGCGCTGCTCTCGTCGGTCGAGCCATCGCAGTCGTCGTCAATACTGTTGCAACGCTCCGTATCGGCCGGCGATACGTCCGAAGAAGTATCATCGCAGTCGTCGTCGTTGCTCACGTTGCCGCTGGGGGTGGAGCACGAGGTCGTGGCGTCGGAGGCGTCGCCGTATCCATCGCCGTCGCCATCGTCGTAGCTGGTGGCCTGCCCGGTGACGGAGGGGTCGCTGTCGTCTGAGAGCCCGTCGCAGTCGTCGTCGATACCGTTGCAAGCCTCCGTATCCGCCGGTGATACAGCGCTGGATGTATCATCGCAGTCGTCGTCGTTGCTCACGTTGCCGGTGGGCGTCGAGCACGAGGTCGTGGCGTCGGACGCGTCGCCGTATCCATCGCCGTCGCCATCGTCGTAGCTGGTGGCCTGCCCGGACACGGAGGGGTCGCTGTCGTCTGAGAGCCCGTCGCAGTCGTCGTCGATGCCGTTGCAAGCCTCGGTATCGGCGGGTGAAACAGCACTGGATGTATCATCGCAGTCGTCGTCGTTGCTCACGTTGCCGCTGGGCGTGGAGCATGACGTGGTGGCGTCGGTGGCGTCGCCGTAGCCATCGCCGTCGCCGTCGTCGTAGCTGGTGGCCTGCCCGGTAACGGAAGGGTCGCTGTCGTCTGACAGGCCGTCGCAGTCGTCGTCAATGCCGTTGCAAACCTCCGTATCCGCCGGTGATACAGCGCTGGATGTATCGTCGCAGTCGTCGTCGTTGCTCACGTTGCCCGCGGGGGTGGAGCACGAGGTCGTGGCGTCGGAGGCGTCGCCGTAGCCATCGCCGTCGCCATCGTCGTAGCTGGTGGCCTGCCCGGACACGGAGGGGTCGCTGTCGTCGGAGAGCCCGTCGCAGTCGTCGTCGATGCCGTTGCAGGCCTCGGTGTCGGCTGGTGATACATCACTCGATGTATCATCACAGTCGGCGTTATCCGCCACGTAGCCTGCGGGAACGTCGCAGGCGTCGCGGGTGGCACTGGCGTTGCCGTAGCCGTCGCTGTCGGCATCGGCGTACCAGGTGCTGGGGTCGCTCACTGTGCTGTCGTCGTCATCCACGAGGCCGTCGCAGTCATCGTCGAGGCCGTTGCAACTCTCGGTCGCGCTCGGCGACACGGCGCCGTCGGTATCGTCGCAGTCGTCGCTCGTGGCCACGAAACCCGTGGGAGCCTCGCAGTCCGGGGTCGTCACCGCGCCGTCGCCGTGGCCGTCGCCATCGTCATCCGCGTACCAGGTGAGCGCGTCGCTCGCGCCCGGGCCGTCGGTCGTGCCGTCGCAGTCGTCATCGAGGCCGTTGCAGGTCTCGGTCGCGCTCGGCGACACGGCGCTGTCGGTGTCGTCGCATTCTTCGCACGCGGCCCAGCCGTCGCCGTCGTTGTCGGCGTAGCCAGTGGAGCCGTCGCAGTTGTAGTCGGCGGGGTCGGCGCAGTCGCTCTCGCTCGCGCCGGGGTGGTAGTCGGTGTCGGTGTCGTCGCAGTCGCCATCGAGAGACACGAAGCCCGTGGGCGCGTCACAGCTCACCGCGCTGGTGCTTCCGCCGTAGCCATCACCGTCGAGATCCTCGAACCAGGTGGTGGGGTCTGCGGGGCTGTCGTCGTCGTCGACGAGGCCGTCACAGTCGTCGTCGATGCCGTTGCAGGCCTCCGTGCCGGCCGGTGATACATCGATGGATGTATCATCACAGTCTTCGTTGTTCGCGACGTATCCGGAGGGTGCATCGCAGGCCGACACGCTCACGCTCGCGTCGCCGTAGCCGTCGCCGTCGGCATCAGCGTACCAGCTGGTCGGGTCGGCGGCGGTGTCGGCGTCGTCCACCAGCGTGTCGCAGTCGTCGTCGAGGCCGTTGCAGGTCTCGGTGGCGGCGGGGTTCACCGCGCCGTCGGCGTCGTCGCAGTCGGTGTCGTCGAGCACATTGCCCGAGGGAACATCGCAGGCGAGAGTACTGCTCGCAGCGTCGCCGAAGGCGTCGGCGTCGGCGTCGGCGTAGCTCGTGGCTTGCCCGGTCACCGAGCCGTCGAGGTCGTCGGCGAGGCCGTCACAGTCCTCGTCGGCGTCGGCGGCGTCGCAGGCCTCGGTGCCGGCCGGGTTGGTGGTCGCCACGCCGTCGTCGCAGTCCTGGCAGGCAGGCCAGCCATCGCTGTCGGCGTCGGCGTAGCCGGTGGAACCGTCGCAGTTGTAGTCGGTGGGGTCGGCGCAGTCGCTCTCGTCGGCGCCGGGGTGGATGTCCGCGTTGGCGTCGTTGCAGTCGCCCCCGGTGGCCACGTCGGCGCCGCTGGCGTCGCAGGCGGTGTAGGCGGTGGCGTCGCTGCCGCGGCCGTCACCATCGGCGTCGGCGTACCAGGTGGTGGTGTCGAGCACGCTCGTGTCGTCGTCGTCCACGAGGCCGTCGCAGTCGTCGTCCACGTCGTTGCAGGCCTCGTCGGCGCTGGGCGACACGCTGCCGTCGGTGTCGTCGCAGTCGTCGCCGCCATGATCCGCCGACACGTGCCCGTCGCCGTCCTCGTCGCCCTCGACCACGCTGAAGGTCACCAGCGCCGAGGCGGTGGCCCCGTGGCTGTCCTGGGCGGTCACCGAGAGGCTGTGAGCGCCCACGGCGGGGCTGAGCACCAGCCGGGCGTGCCCGTCGCTGTCGGGATTCGACGGCAGGCTGGCGCCGTCGGTGGCCGATCCGCTCCAGGTGAGCGCGAGCTTGGCGAGATCGGGCTCGTCGGCGTCGTCGAAGGCCACGTCGACGCTGATGGGTTCCCCCGCGAGGTAGGCGAGCCCGTCGGCCGGCGACAGGAAGCTCACCGTCGGCACGCCGTTCTCGATCACGCTGAAGCTGATGCTGTCGGTGCCGGACTCACCCTGCGGGTCGATGGCCACGAGCGCCACCACGTGCTCGCCCGGCGTGAAGGCCCCGGCGGGCACGAGCAGCACGGTGTCGCCGGACACGGAGCTTTCACCGTCGAGCCGAGCGGTGCCGTCGAGGGTCCACGAGAGGCTCAGCTCCGCGATCTCCGACTGCTCGTCCACCACCTTGGCGGCGAAGCTGAGGCTCTCGCCTTCCACCACCGAGGCGCCTTCGCCCGGGGAGGTGATCGACACCACCGGGGCGTTGTTGTGGACGGTGAGGCCATTGTCGCCGCAGGCGACGAGGAGGAGAGGGAGGAGCAGGCGCATGGGGCTGCCGATGGTAGCCGAGCCCGCTGGCGGCGCGCACCCGCCTTGTGAAAAGGACGTCGAAGCCTCGGGCCTGGACCCCACTCTGGACTACGGTTTCGCATGCGCCCTGTCCTTTCCCTCCTCGGTTTCTGCGCGCTCGCCTGCGGGGTGGGCCACGCCCCGGCCACCTACGACACTGCCGTCGACCCCTACGCGGCTGCCGACGCCGACGCCGAGGAATATGCCGAGGTGGCCACGGAGTTGGCCAGCTACCGGAGCCGTTTCCTCGACGACGAGGCGGACGAGCTCTACGCCGAGGGACACTGGCTTTTCTGGCTCACGTTTCCCGGCTACGACCCTGTGCTCCACGCCTGGGACAGTCGCGCGGACCAGCAGGTGGACTACGACTTCTCCATCGGCTCCGACACCTACAACTACCGGGCCAGCAGCGCGCTGGTGGTCACCGCCACGCCCGAAGGGAGCAGCGTGGTGTACAGCGCCTACGCCATCGACAAGGCCAGCGCGCGGGAGGGCACCGCCGAGTTCGACGCGCCCACCAATGGTTCGCGCTGGCATGCCTACGCGGTGGACGGCACCACGGTGTACCTCGTCGTCAGCGGCGGGCGAGAAACGGCGCTTTACACCTGGGAGCCGCCCGGCGAGCCCGAGCGACAGTGGAGCTTCGAGGAGCTTGGTTACGAGCTCGGGGAGTTCTGGGACTTCGACGTGGAGGGCACCACCATGATCTTCATCGAGAGCGGACGCATCTGGCGCGCCGACGTGCGCACCGGCGAGGGCGAGTGGCTCGGCAACGAGACTCAGGTGAGCGGCTCGGTGTCCTACGACAGCGAGGCGGTGATCTGGGCCACCGACCAGGGCATCTACTGGTACGACTACGACGCCAACGGGCGCGTGGTGAACCTGAGCGACCGCATCAACACCGCGGACTACCGGCTGAACGACACCTACGACAGCACGCACAAGCTGGTGGAGACCGGCTTCTGGCGCGATGGCAACGCGTTTGTCTACGAGGCCTACAGTGGTATCTACCTCTACGACCTCGGCACCAGCGCCTTCGAACCGATCATCCTCGAGATGCCGGACTCCGCGGTCCGAGTGACATGGCGCGACCCGGTGATGCTGGACGATGGCACACTGTTTGTGACCGGACTCGAGTCGGAGTCGGGGAGCGTGGGGGCGGACGGGCCGGTGTGGCGGGTGGATCACCCGGCGCTCTCGCGCTGACACAAAGGCCAGGAGCGTGTCAAAACGCCGCGAGCGTCGACCTGTGGGCCTTCCCCCAGGCATCATTGCGCGCCTCCCCTCAGGTGACCTTTGCGCGCCCTGTCCCTCGTTCTTCTCCTCGTGATCCCCCAGGCATCGGCCCTCGACATCGGGCCTGGCATCCATGTCCGGCAAGTGGCGGCGCCGCCACAGCCGCTGTCGGGCGTCAAATCGCTCACCGTGGGCAAGTTCAGCGGCACCTTCGGTAGCCTCATGAGCGAGCAGCTCACCACCGCCCTCGGCGACGCCGAGCGCGCCCTCCCCGAGGACTCCCAGATGCTCGCCAAGGGGGCGGCCGCCCTCGGGGCCGGCCTCGCGGCCGGCGCGGCCAGCGCGCTCACCTTCGGCCTCGCCGCGCCCTCGGCCTACACGGCGGTGAACGACGCGGCGACCAACTCCATCGAGAGCAAGCGCGTACAGCTCGACGACGGGCTCACGATCATGCCGATGAAGCTCGGCAGCAAGGGCGACGCCACCATCTCGGGCAGCGTGACCGAGCGGAAGGAAGAGGCGAGCTACACCAAGACCGAGAGCCGCACCGAGAACGGGTACACGTACGAGGTGAAGGTGCTCTGCATGAAGCGCAGCGTGTCGGTCGACCTCGCGTGGACCATCGTGGACAAGGGCGGCAAGGAGCTCGCTTCTGCCGAGGAAACGCTGCGCGCCGCCGACGACCGTTGCGACGCCGACGTGTCCAACCTGTCATCGACCGACGCGCTCGTGGCCTACGCGCTGCGCGGGAAGGGCCTGACCATCGCCAACAACATCGCCCCGGCGTGGCGCACCTTCCGTGTCGATCTCGACACCGACAAGACGGTGAAAGACGCGGTGAAGCTCGCGACCAAAGATGGCGACCGCGCCACGGCCGCCTGCCAGGTGAAGGCGGTGTACGACGCCGACGCCAAGAACGCCGTGGCGGCCTACGATCTCGGCGCCTTTGCCGAGGCCGGCGGTCACCTGGACGCCGCCCAGGGCTACTACGAGGCGGCGATCAAGGCCAAGAAGCACAAGGGCGCCGAGAAGGCGCTGGCTCGCCTCGAGACACGCCGCGCCGAGCTGGCGGCCCTCGAGAAGGCCTGGGGCATGAAGTACAGCATCAGCCCCGAGGTGGACTGGTCGGGCTGCGCGGGCTGAGGCTCACCGCCCCGGCACCACGTAGATCCCGCCGGCGCCCGTGTAGGAGCCGTCGAGCCCGGGCGCGCCCATCGCGAGGTCGTCGTTACCGTCGCCATCGACGTCCGCGCCGCCGGAGAGCCCGGCGCCGAGGTGGTGGCCCGAGTCCGTGCCGAGGTAGGACTCGCCGGCGTCGGCCTCGGTGAGCGTCGCGGCCCAGGTGGCGCCTGCGAAGAGGAACACCGCGCCGGCCTCGATGTCCGGCGTGTCGTACTCGGGCGCGCCCACCGCGAGGTCGGGCACGCCGTCGCCGTCGAGGTCGGTCTGGCTCGACAAGGACGCGCCGAAGTCCCCGGAGCCGGTGATGGTCACGTCGGCGGTGGCCGTGGTCTCGGTGCCCGACAGGCTGCCGGCCCACCAGGCGTACACCTCGTCGTTGGCGGGGCTGGCCACCACGAGGTCGCCGTCGCCATCGCCGTCGTAGTCGGCCGGGCTCGCGAGCGAGGAACGACCGAGGTGCTCTTCCACGCCGACTCCGGTGATCTCGAACGCGGCCGAGGTGCTGGCCTTGTACCCCCAGCTGAGCGACGCGTTGCCTTGGAAGAGGAAGATGGCGCCCGCGTCGTATACCGAGCCGCTGCCGTTGCGATTGGGCGAGCCGGCGAGAATGTCGTCGTAGCCGTCGCCGTTACTGTCGCCGAGGGCGATGGAGCGGCCGAGCTGGTCGTCCGAGCTGTCGCCACAGAGCACGCCGTCGGCATCGTCGAGGTCGTAGCTACCGGAGAAGGCTGAGCCGCCCTCGAAGATCGCCACTGTCCCGCCGCGACCGTAGCTGCCACCGCGATTGTCGAGGGGGGCGGCGATCACGATGTCCGCCGAGCCGTCGCCGTCAATGTCGGCGGTGGTGGCCCAGGTGAGCTCGTCGTCGTTGTCGTCGCCCTCGAAGGTGGCGGCGGACTTGGTGCCGACCCAGAAGTTGCCGGTGAGCGAACTGCCGCCGCTCACCAGGTAGACCGTGCCTTCCTCGCTGCCCTGGTCGGTGGCGGCCACGAGCGTGTCGTCGATGCCGTCGCCGGTGAGGTCGGCGCCGGTGTGGAGCACGTGGGCCACCGGGTAGTCGTAGCTGCCGCCGTAGGCGTCGGCGTAGTCCACGCTGGTGAGGGTGTAGGTGCCGTCGTAGAAGCTGTCCCCAGACGCCCACCAGGCGTGACCCGTCGATAGCTCGGCGCTGGTCACGACGATGTCCGTCTCGCCGTCGTTGTCCATGTCGCCGCCAATGGCAAATCCACCGTCCTGTCCGATGGCCCAGATGGAGGTGGGACCGTCGAGCACCGCGCCCGCGTAGTCCTCGATGGCGAGATCGTCGGCGAGACCGTTGCAGTCGTTGTCCACGTCGTCGCGCGTCTCGGCGGTGGGTTCGCCCACGGTGGCGTCGGTGTCGTCGCAGTCGTCGTTCACCTCGATCCCATCGGCGTCCTGATCGTCGTCGTTGTCGCCCGCGCAGTCGCTATCGACGCCGTCGTACCAGGTCTCGGCGAGGAGCGTGGAACGCGTGGCGTCGGTGTCGTCGCAGTCGGAGCCGTAGGGGTCGCCGTCCTTGTCCTGGTCGTCGTCGTCGGCGCCGTCGCAATCGGCGTCGAGGCCGTCGTACCAGGTCTCGGCGAGGAGCGTGGAGCGGGTGGCGTCGGTGTCGTCGCAGTCGGAGCCGTAGGGGTCGCCGTCGGCGTCCTGGTCGAAGTCGTCCGCCCCGTCGCAGTTACTGTCCACCCCGTCGTACCAGGTGTCGGGCGCGCCGGTGTACACGGTGGCGTCGGTGTCGTTGCAGTCGGTGGTGACCTCTTCCCCATCGAGGTCCTGGTCGTAGTCGTTGTCGCCCGCGCAGTCGGCGTCGAGGCCGTCGTACCAGGCATCCGGTGCCCCGGGGAAGGTGCTGCCGTCGGTGTCGTCGCACTCCTCGTCGACGAGGAAGCCGTCGGCGTCCTGGTCGAAGTCGTCGTCGCCCGCGCAGTCCTGGTCCACCCCGTCGTACCAGGTTTCTGCCGCGCCGGGGAAGATGCTGGCGTCGTTGTCGTCGCAATCGGCGGGGTAGGCCACGAGGTCGCCGTCGTAGTCGTAGTCGCTGCCACCGCTGCAATCGCTGTCGACGCTGTCGTACCAGGTCTCGAGCGCGCCGGGGTAGGCGCTCGGGTCGTTGTCGTCGCAGTCCTCGCCGCCACTGGCGAGGCTGCCGATGCCGTCGCCGTCGTCGTCGACCTGCACGGTGAGCGTGACGGGAACGACCAGGGGTTCGAGGAGGTTATCAGCGGTGAAGCTGAGCTCCACCGCGTAGTCGCCGTAGTTCTCCGGGATGACGGAGAGGATGTGGGCGCGACTCTCGCCCGCGTCGAGCGCGCTCGTGTCGGGGCTGGCGCGCCACTGGTCGGCGTGCACGCCGGTGAGCACGAGCGACACCTCGGCGTGGCCAGGGCCGAGGTTGTAGAGATCGAGGATTTCCGCCACCGTCTGGCCCACGAAGGCGAGGGGGAAGTCGAGTGATTCCGGGATGACCATCAGTTCCGCCGGCTCGGGCTCGCCGCTGTCGCCCGAGTCGGGGCCCCCGCTGTCGCCCGTGTCCGGATCGCCGGTGTCGGTCGCGGAATCGGTGTGGGTGTCCGAATCGGTGTCGGTGTCGGTGTCGGTGTCGGCATCGGCATCGGCATCGCCGGTTTCGCCCTTGGGCGAGCCACTGTCGTCGGGGGTACAGGCGAGCGCGAGAAGGAGAAGCATGGGTGCGACGTAGCGCGCGCGGCCGTTAGGAGCGCGGTACCTACGAGGTGATCTGATGTCGGTTGGTCTTCATCCCTACTTGAACTTCGATGGCCGCACGGCCGAGGCCATGGCCTTCTACCAGCGCTGTCTCGGCGGCGAGCTCTCGGTCATGCGCTTCGCGGGCTCGCCGATGCCGCACGCGCCTGAGCATGCCGACCGCGTGATGCACGCCTCGCTCAAGGCGGGCGACGTGGTGATCATGGCCAGCGACACGCGTCCGGGCGAGCCGGCTGTCCACGGTAACGGCGTGAACCTGAGCCTCAACTTCGACAACGAGGCCGAGCTACGCGACACGTGGGCGAAGCTCAGCGAGGGCGCCACGATCACGATGGCGCTGGAGCAGCAGTTCTTCGGCTTGTTCGGCGTGCTGACCGACCGGTTCGGGCTCTCGTGGATGGTGCACTACGCGGCTGAGCAGCAGGGGTAGGCCGGGGGGGGGCGACAGGGGTTCGAACCTTCGCTTCTGCGGTTCGAATACGGTGGTCACTCCGAGGTCCACGCTCCGCCTGCGCCGTGGTCCGTCTCGGCGCTCAGCTTGAATCGCCGACCGGTTCCGAGTTCGAGGAATCTGACTTCGATGAACTCCCGCCAGAGTCCGTCGTCGGGAACCGCGGCGAGGGTCGGCGGGGCGTCGATTTGTTGAGGTTCGGGAATAGTCATCGTCCCGCTCCATCCCCGGCCGAGTTTGCCATCACGGACGTGAACCGAGGTCATCCAGGGTCCGAATCCTTCCGACCCCAGGGGTGTGGGCGGCCAGTACTCGGAGGTCGTCGGGGTCGCTCGTGAGGACGTCCTCCTTGCGGTCCGCCGCGCCGCGCACGACGAACGCATCGACGACGTCGGCCGTCCCGGCGCGAGCGCAGAGTTCCCCGGTTCGCCTCGATCCGTTCGCGTCCAGGGGCACCTCGCGACACCCGCCCAGGACGATCGCGAGCCTCGCATCGCGCGGACCACGCCAGGCCTGCGCGATCACGGGCGACGGCACCGAAGCGACCACGCCCTTCGAGGTCATCCATTTCCACCAGACCCAGAACCGGCGGTCGTCACGGCTCGCGGCGATCAGCGCGCCCGTGTCGAGCGTCACTCCCGCCACGCGCGCCCCACGGCCGCGAGCTCCTCATCGGTGATCTCGCCGTGCTCTCGCTCCCAGGCGCCGATGGCCTGGGCGGCGTTGCGGAGGAGAAGGCGGGACTCGGCCGCGCGCGCGAGCCACGCGGACAAGGTCGAGCCATCCGCTTTCGCAGCGTCACGAATGCGGGCGGCGAGGTCTTCGGGAAGGGAGAGGGACAGGCGTTCCATGTATCCATCATACGACCGTATTACGCACGGGTCAACACCACCTCGCGCGCCACTCGAGTCCCGAGCACGCCCCCTCCAGCGCCAGCATCCACTCGCTCGACCACCCCCTCGGGTTCAGGAAGAAACTTCGATAACCACTCGCCCAGCCCGACCATCGCCGCCACCCTGTGAGTCTCGCCTACGCGCTGCCGCGCAGGCTGACGACGAGCTCCTCGAGTTGCTCCAGCTGCTCGGGCATCCCCTCGGTGCTGCCCGAGGCGATGGCCTCGTCGAGCGCTGCCTTCGAGGGGTAGAGGTCGTGCACCACCACCCGCGTCTGGCCGCCTACTTCCTCGAAGGTGACCGTGGTGACGGCGCCGCCCTCATCGCCCTCGTCGTTGGTCCAGACGATGCGCGCGTGGGGTATCACCTCGATGTACCGGCCGAAGAAGGCCATTTGCTGGTCGGAGTCGTTGATGCCGAACACCAGACGGTAGCTGCCGCCGACCCGGACATCCAGCTCGCAGGACAGGAGGGAAATGGGAGCCGCCTTCGGAACCCACCACCGTTGGAACAGCTCGGGACGCGTCCATGCCTCGAACACGAGTCGCGCCGGGCCGTTGATGGTCCGGGTGACGACGAGCTCCCGCTCCGACCTGCGCTCCACCGTCGCGCGGTTTCGATTCTCATTGCTGTCCATCGATTCTCTCCTTTTGTTTGAGCTCAGAAACAACCCTGTCCAACTCGTCGAAGCGCGCGTCCCAGAGTTGGCGGTAGCGATCGAGCCACGCCGTCTCGTCCTCCAGCCGGCCGGGCCCCAGCTTGCAGGTACGGACGCGACCGACCTTCTCGGTGGTCACCAGCCCGGCTTGTTCCAGGACGCCGATGTGCTTCTTCATGCCCGTGAGGGTCATGCAAAAGGACTGGGCGAGCGCCGTGATCGACGCATCCTCGCGTCCGAGCTGCTCCAGGACACCGCGCCGGGTGGCGTCGGAGAGCGCGGAGAAGGAGGCGTCGAGGCGAGGCGACGAATGGTGAACCATACGGTTCAGTATTAGCGCAGCACGGGATGAAACGCAAGTACGGAGGGGGAACCGACCCGGCGGGCCACTGGAGGCGGGGACCCCCGCGGCTGACTGCGCCGAGTGGCCGACCATCGCGACCGCGCGGATCGAGTGCTGCTCCTACTCCGCTCGATCCGGATGATCAGCGCATCGAGTCAGCCCGCTCGCCGGTAGTGCATCGCCACCGCGCCGCTCCGGAAGGGCCTCGCCGACACCAGCTCCAGCCGTCGCGCGCGGGGAAGCCCGCTCTGGTACAGCGTCGGGCCGTGGCCAGC
>SXON01000204.1 GCA_005778355.1 Pseudomonadota bacterium
GCGAAGTCGAGCCAGCGCACGGCGGTGGCCACGTCGCCAGCGCGGGCCGCGAAGAGCAGGAGCGCGAGGAGCACGTAGGCCGAGGCCAGGAGCGCGGGGGTGCGCAGTCTCGCGCGGCGCTCGGGCGCGAAACGATTGACGATCGTCGCCACCACCACGAGAAACACCAACACCAGGCACACGGCGAAGGCGAGGTGCTCGGGCGCTAGCGGCATCGGAAGCGGATCCTATGGTCCCCGGGCAACGCCCGGCAACGCGGCGACGCGCGTGGTGTAGCCGAGCACCGTCCCGAGGTCGGCCGAGAGCGTCCAGCGGGGCTCGGCGTCGAGCGACACGTCGACGATCGTGCCCGCGGTGGAGTAGGTCACCAGTGTGCCGTCGTCGTCCTGGTCGACGTCGCCGAGGGCGTACACCCAGAGCGCGGGCTCGTGCTCGTAGGTCCACGCGACGGTGGCGAGGCCTGTCGGGTCGTCGAGGTCGTAGCGAACAGCCCGGGAGCCGGTTTCTGCCACCCGGTTGTCGAACACGAGGATGCCGCCCTCGACCCACTGGAACTGGTGCTGGTTGTAGATCGCGGTGTCCTTGTCGGCGAACTCGTAGGTGGACGTGGGCCCGCCGAGCTGCCGCTGTGTTTGCCCGGCGCGATTGAACTCGACAATCGCGTTCTGTCCCCGGAAACCGGCGGTGTAGAGCTCGCTGCCCTCGTCCCAGTCGAGCGCGTTGCCGTGCGTCCAGTCTTCTTCCTGGTGCAAGGCGCCGCTCTCATCGGGCTCCCAGACATCGAAGGTGCTGAACACCTCGACCATGTCTTCTCCGGGCAAGAGCTCCGTCACCCGGTTGCCATGCACGGGCACGTCGAAGCCGTCCACGTCGCGCACGTCTTCGAGCAAGAGCCCGAGTGTCTCGTCGGCGTGCTCCACGAAGTCATGCGAGAAGTAGGGAATTTCCTCGCGATAGAGCTCCTCGCCCGTCCAATCCACGCTCACGATCTCGGGCGCGTCGTCGGCGTCGGTCTCACGAGAGGCGGCAAACCAGAGCCCCCGGCCGTCGACCCGAGGGCGAGCGCGAATCACCCGCGTGTCGCCTTCTTCCTGGAGAAACCACACGGCGTGCCCGGCCTCGTCCATGATGGTGACATAGGAGCTATCGCCAAGGAGGCTCCCCACCATGTAGCCTTCCCAGCCCGGGGTGCCCGCGGTGGTCCAGGTGGGGAAGTCGTTGGGGACGGCGGGGGACTCGAAGGTGGATGGCAAGGTGGTGGTGCCGCTCTCGGTCACCACCATCGCCGAGTAGGCCCCTCCGCTCGGCAGGCCGAGCAGCGGCATCTCATGCGCCTCGTCGGACGGTTCTTGCCACTCGGTGACGATCACGGTGGCATCGCCGTCGCTCACCTCCACGCGACTTCGCTCGGCGGTGGCCGTCCACGTGGCCACCACCACCGGCCCGCGCGCCTCCACGCTCGCCGCTGTGAGTTGGCACCCCAGCACCAGGAAGATCAAGAATCGTACCAGTGTGGCTTCACCAGCTGCTGGTAGTGTTCCACGTTGAGTGGGTTCACCCGCTTCTTCACGGCGTCGACCGCCATCGCGGCCGATACCTTGGTGAACCAGATGTACATGTCACGCTTGTAGGGCACGCGCGAGAACAGCCCGCGGAGCAGCCAACGATTGTTCACAAACTGTTTGTTCATCTCGAACAGCGCCTGCGCGATCTCGTCCTTGGTGAGGTACTGGCTATCGAGCACGGGAGAGAGCCAGTCGAAGTTGTCGAAGTCGTCTTCGGTGATCCAGCCCTCGCGGAGCGCCTCGTCGAAGATGGGCGTGCCCGGCACCGGGGTGATCGGGTGGAAAGCGGGGAAGTCGACGTCGAGGCCCTTGGCCATCGCCACCTGCTTGCGCAAGGACTCGTGATTCTCTTCCTTCACCCCAACGATGAACGTGGCCTGTACAAAGACGTCCGGGTACTTCTTCTTGAAGATGTCAATCGCCTCGGCGGCGATACCGCCGGTATAGAAACGTTTGTCGAGGGAAGAGAGCGAGTCGTCTTCCGCGCGCTCCACGCCGATCAGGATGTGCGCGAGGCCGGCGCGCACGAGTTTTTCGAGGATCCCCTTCTTCTCGTCGCGCACGATGCAGTCGGCCCGCATGAAGGCGAACCACTTGGTCTTCATGCCGCTCTTGATCATGCGCTCGGCGAACTCGTCGTTGAAGCGGGCGTCGATGTTCCAGGACTCGTCGACCCACACGTAGGAGCGCTTGCCGTAGCGGTAGTAGAGCTCCTCGATCTCCTCCATCACCCGGTCGACCGACTTGCTGCGCCAGCGCGGCGAGAGCTGCACGTTGCCCTGCTCGTCGTACTTGCGGTCGGCCATCACTGTCCACCAGGCGCAAAAACTGCAGGAGCTCACGCAGCCGCGGCTGTGGTGGATGGTCGTGCCGCCCGGCGAGAAGAGGTAACGGCTCTTCCCGTAGAGGTGCATCGGGAGCAGGTCGTAGGCGGGCATCGGGAGCGTGTCGAGATCGCGAATGAGCTTGCGCGTGGGGGTGCGCACGGCCTTCTCGCCGTTCCAATACATGAGGCCATCGACCCGGGAGAGGTCGGCGTCGCGGTGCGCCCAGGCCTCGCAGGCCTCCACGATGGTCTGCTCGCCCTCGCCGATGCAGATGGCGTCGATGTTCGTGCCCTGCCGGGCGTAGCGGTGGGCGAGGTTGGTGAAGTGGCCACCCCCCGCCAGCGTGCGGGCACGCGGGGCCACCTCCTTGCACATCCGGAAGAAGCGCAAGGCCTCGCTGGCGTAGAGCGCGTGGTTCTCGCCGCAGGCGATCACGTCGGGATCGAGCTCGCGCACGCGGTCGGCCAGGGACGCCCAGCCCACGTGCAGGGGCATGCAATCCAGCACGTGGACGTCCATCCCGGCGTCGCGTAGCGGGGCGGCGAGCGCGGGCAGGGCCTGCTGGAGCAGGAAGTTGTCGCCCTCGCTGGTGTAGGGCCAGTACTGCCGCGGGGGCTGGACGAGTAAGACGCGCATCGCGGCGTCACCTTAGCCCCGGCGCCGTGCAGGCGCAGTGCAAGCGCCGTGCTGCGACTTACCGCAGCTCCACCTGGCCCGGGAAAGTGTCGTGGTACTCGATGTAGCCGACGCCCTGGGCGAGCTCGGCGGAGATGCTCGCGCGGAGCGTGCCATCGGGCGCGAAGTCGTCGATCACGCCGCCGCTCGACCAGGCCACCAGTGTGGTGCCGTCGGCAAGGCGGTAGGGCTCGCCCATCGCGTACACCCAGAGCGGAGGCTCGTGCTTGAGCTCGGCGACGAAGTCGATGGTGCGGGCCTCGTGGTCGATCGCCAGCTCCACCACGCGCGACTCGTCGCCCGAGTCCTCGCGGTTGTCGTGCAAGAGGATGCCGCCGTCGATGAACTGGAAGGCGTGCTGTGCCGAGTAGCGGGCGCCGGTTCCGAAGGTGTAATCGCTGAAGCTGTCGCCCATGCGGGCGGTGGTCTCGCCCGTGGTGCGGTCGACGATGGCGAGGCTGTTGCGATTGCGGAAGCCGATCCACCACGCGTGTTCTTCGGGATCGAGCTGGATCGTGTTGCCGTGGGTCCAGTAGGCGGCGAGGTCGTCTTCCGGGGCGCCGCCCGGGTAGTAGTCGTCGAGGGCGTCCCAGAGCTCCACGATCTCGCCGTCGGGACGAACCTCGGTGATGGTGTTGCCGGTGAGCGGGAGGCCGCCGTCTTCGTCCATCGGCAGCTCGTAGCTGGTGACCATCCCGATCGTGCCATCGTCGAGCACCGCGAAGTCGTGCGTGGGGTGCGTGTCGCCCGAGAGCTCCGTGAAGTCGCCGCCGTGCCAGTCGACGTCGGCCACGTAGCTCTCCCACCCCTTCCCGGGTGCCAGCTCCCAGACGTAGCGAATGCCGCCGCCATCCGCCCGGAACCGGCTGCGGTAGAGCAGGCCGGACTCTTCCATCAGGTACCAGCGGATGGTGCCGTTCTCGTCGACCACCATCGAGGCTGCGGTGGCGCCCACGTAGGAGGTGGCAAGCAGGCCGTCCCAGCCGGGCGTGCCGGTGAGCGTGAGCGGGGGCAGGTCGGTGGGGTAACCGCCGGTCTCAAAAGCGCAGGTGGCGAGCGTGTTTCCCGACTCGGCGACGAGGTGCGCTTCCAACTCGGCGGCGGCCGGGACCCCGATGATCGTGGCCGACTCGGCCTCGCCGCTCCGCCACTCGGTGGCCACGAGGCCGCCCTCGGCGTCGTGGACCTCCACCCGGGTCGGCTCGCCGCTCGCGTTTTCCCAGCTCACGTCGACCACGGTGACCACCGCCGACGACGGCGACACCTCGAAGCCCGCGCCGCAGGCCGGGACAGCTTCTTCCCCGGTGCAGCCGAGGAGCCAGAACGCGAGCATGAGCGTCTCTACCTCGCAATCACCGCGACCGCGCGTCCAAGTTCGGCCAGGACGGGGTGGGCGCGGAAGCGCGCTTCGAGCTCCAGGAGCCGCGGCAGCTCGACCTCGCCGGTCACCCCCTCGAAGGGGCCGGAGAGCACGTAGTGGGTGTACCACAGGTCGTCGATCGTCCAGTCGGTGAGCAGCTCACGGAAGGCTGCGGCGTCGTAAGTCCGAACGTACCGGTCGCCCGGGACGGCGAGCACCCCGTCGCCGAAGAGCGCGTCGACGAAGCCTGCCGGCGCGTCGACCGACATCGCCCAGCCGTAGGGCGCCTCGACGCTGGCCAGGAGCACGCCGCCGGGCCGGAGGAGGCGCCGGAAGTGTTCGAGCACGCGCGCGGGCTCGTCGACGTAGCAGAGCAGCTCGCAGGCGATGATGACGTCGACAGGCTCGATGTCGGGGAGCGCCTCGGCCGGGGCCTCGTGGGTGCGTAACCGCGGGCCATGGGCCGCCCCGTGACGCCGCGCCGCCGCGAGGGAGCGCGGGTCGGGGTCGACGAGCTCCACGGTGCAGCCGCGGTCGAGGCACCAGGTGGCGAAGCGACCGATGCCACCCCCGGCGTCGAGCACCCGCGCCCCGGGCGGCACGCGCGTCGCCCATCGCGACAAGTACACGTCGCGCTCAAGCAACTTCAGGCGATGGACCGGGCTCGTGGGCACGAGGAAGTCCATCACCTCTGGGCACTCGGCCCAGGCCTCGGCGGCGCCCTGGAGATTGGTGCGCGTGGCGCGCGGTTCAGCCATCGGCCATGCCTGGGCCGTGAATGGCAAGCGCGCCGCTAGAGAAAACTAGGCCTTGGGGCCGGGCTTGGGACGGGGCGAGGGGCGCCACGACTTGGGACCGGGCTTGGGACGCGGCGAGGGACGCCACGACTTGGGGCCGGGCTTCGGGCGGGGGGAGGGACGCCAGTTCATCGGGACTCCAGGAAGGCTCAGCCATCGTCGCCCGGCCAAGGGCTGCCGTCAAGCGGAGCGGTGTAGGGACGGTCACGGCGATAATCGCCAGCCCATGTGGCTCGCCCTTCTCCTCGGCTTCGCGCCTGTCGACGACGCCCCGCTCCCGGGTCTCCCAGTGGTGCACCTCGAGCGCACCGCGGCCGTGCAGGGGCGTCTGCGCTCGGGCATGGCCTGGCAGGCCTTCGCCCAGCGCTGGGGCCACGAGAACTACGTGCGTTTCGACGAGCGAAATGCCACGCCGCGCTTCCTTGGCCTCGCCGGGATCGACGCCGCGGAGGCCGACCTGCTGGCGGCCGACATCGCGCGCCTCGGGGGCATCGACCCCGCCGAGCTCGCGGCGGCTGAAGCTAGCGCAGGCGCCCGCCAGGGGCGGTACATCCTGCGCTATGGGCGAAGCTGGCACGGCGCCGAGGTGATCGGCGACGAGGTGCTCCTCGTCGTCACCGGCGGGCGAATCGGGGCCGCCTGGGCGAGGCTCACACCGGTTCACCAGCCGATGCCCCGGGCCGGCGAGGTGGTGCTGCCGCTGGCGCGCAGTCACGGGGTCTTGGCGCGCGCGGAGCGGCGCCCGGGCCGCGTTCGCCACCTCGGTCGCGACGGCACGGTGCTCCTCGCCTACGACCCGCGCCGCTACGACTCCGTGAGCGTGGTGCACGAGGAATTCAAGCCGGGCGACGCCACGGTGCAGAGCCCAGCGCGAGGCATCACCGTGACCGACGGCGCAGGCCTCGCCGACACCACCGCCACCGACGGCAGCCATGGGCTGAGCGGCGCGGTCGACATCGAGCTGGATGGGCCCGAGCTCGTTGTCCTGCAGAACCGCCTGCCCATCGAGCGCGCGGGGGAGGGCGATGCCGTGCTCGGGGGCGGCGACGACATCAGTTGGAGCGCGGCTGACACTCTCCATCACTACTGGCAGGTGTACGATTGGCTCGATGGCCTCTGGCCGAGTCACTCGTTGTTGTCGATGCAGGTAGAGGCCACGGTCGACCTCAATACCGGCAGTTGCAACGCCTACTACACCGATGGCACCATCAACTTCTACGCGGAACAGGACAGCTGCAACGCCACGGGACGCATCGCGAGTGTCGTTTACCACGAGGTGGGCCACGGCATTCACCACTACATCCTCGCCGGCGGCAGTTTCGCGGGCGACGTGAGCGAGGGCTCCGCCGACTACGTGTCGGCCACGATCCTCGACGACCCGGAGATCAGCGCGGGCTTCTACACCGACGGGTCGAGCATCCGCGAGATCGACACCGACCGACGCTACCCGGACGACATCACCGGCGAGGTGCACAACGACGGGCTGGTGTGGGCGAGCTTCCTGTGGAACCTGCGAGAGGCCTGGAGCGCGTCCGGGGGCATCACTGGGGTGGCCGAGACCGACCTCCTGTTCCTTGAAACGTTGGAACAGGGCCCCGAGCTCACCGACTTGATGGACGCGGTGCTGGTGGCCGACGACGACGACGGCGACTGGAGCAACGGCACGCCCAACGACTGCGAGCTCCTCGCGCTGCTCGACCAGCATGGTCTTGGCCCCGGCGCGATCGGCGTGGTGACCCTCGAGCACGCCCCTCTCGACGCGCAGGCCTCGGCGACAGACGGCTACGCGCTGTCGGCGACGACGGCCCAGTTCTTCGGCCACTGCACCGGCGACGAGGCCCCCACGGTGTCGGTCTGGGTGGCCTACGACGACGAGGCGGCGCTCCCTACCGCAGAGGGCGGGTGGGAGAGCTGGACCGAGGTGCCACTGTCGACGGGGGACGGGGCCAACTGGAGCGTGACGCTCGCCCGGCGCCCGGCCAACAGCGTGGTGAAGTACTTCCTGTCCATCACCTCGGCGGACGGGAGCGAGTCCGTCTACAGTCATCGCGACGTGGACGAGGACGCCTGGCGTTTCTGGGTGGGCGACCGCGCGGCGCTGGCCTGCGACGATCTCGAGTCGGCGTCCGGCTGGATTCACGGGCCGGGCATCCCCTTCACCGGCATGGTGGAGGGCGCCGACGACTGGGCCTTCGGGGCAGCGACGGGCGCGTACATGTACGATCCCACCTCGGCCTACTCGGGTACCGGGCTCGTGGGTACCGCGCTGGACGGTGCCTACGCCGCCAACAACGCCGAGTACCTGATGAGCTTCTCGACCGACCTCTCGGGCGCGGGCCTGATGCGCTTGTTCAGTTACCGTCGCTGGCTCACCGTGGAGGACGCTCGCTACGATCAATCGCACATCTACGTGACCCGGGACAACGCCACCTACCTCGACCTCTGGAGCAACCCTGCCACCGGCGGCGGCAGCACCCACGTGCTCGACACGGGCTGGGTGCTACGAGATCACCC
>SXON01000205.1 GCA_005778355.1 Pseudomonadota bacterium
CCGGACTCCGGTGATTGCACGCCCATCGACGAGACCTGCAACGGCCTCGACGACGACTGTGACGGCGAGGTGGACGAGGACGCCCTCGACGCGGCCACCTGGTACCTCGACGCCGACGGCGACGGCCACGGCGACCCCGCCGCGCCCCTGGTCGCCTGCGACGCTCCGACCGGGCACGTGGCGGAAGGGACCGACTGCGACGACACCGACCCGGCCATCTACCCGGGGGCCGAGGAGACCGGAGGCGACGGCCTCGACAGCGAATGCGACGGCGAGGACGCCCTGCCCCGCCCCGAGGGCGAGCTCTGGCTCGCGGAGGCCAATCGCCGATGGTACGGCGAGGCCGAGGGCGACAACGCCGGCATGAGCACGGCCGGCGGGGAGGACCTCGACGGCGACGGCTTCGACGACCTGGTGGTCGGTGCCTTCGCGGAGCAGTCCACCAGCACCGGCTCGGTGTGCGTGCTCCGGGGCGGGAGCCCGGTGGCCTCGGGCAGCCTGGCGAGCGCCGACGTGGTGCTCCGGGGGCCCGAGGCCTCCAGCCAGGCGGGGCTCGGCGTGGCCATCCTCGGCGACCTCACCGGCAGCGGTCAACCCGTTGTCGTGCTGGGCGCCCCTTTCGCGGACGCGGAGGGCGGCGCGGTGTACGCCTGCGACTGGCCCGCGCTGTCTGCCGGATCCCTCGACGCCTGCGGCCTCGCCGTCACTGGCGAGGCACGGACCGGCGACTACGGCCGGCTCGGCTTCGACGTTTCGGGCGGCGACGTGGACGGGGACGGGCAGGTCGACCTCGTGATGTCAGCTCCATACGCCTCGGGCGTGGTGTACGTGCAGCTTGGCCCGGTTGATGGCGAGATCGCGGCGGGCGACGCCGATATCCGCCTCGAGGGCGAGCCGGGCACGATGGGCTACGGCGGCTGGCCCGGCTGGGCGCTCGACGCGGCCGCCGACGGCGACGGTGACGGCATCGACGACATCCTGGTGGGCGCGCCGTACCTCGCCATCGAATCGCGCTACGACGGACGGGTCTACATGGTGAGCGGCGCCATCGCCGGGGGCTCCGCGCTTGCGGACGTCGGCACCGGCCTGGACGGCGAGATGGACGACTACGCGGGATGGTCGGTCGCGTGGGCGGGCGACGGCGATGGCGACGGCTACGCCGAGGCGCTCGTCGGCGCCCCCGGCTCCGACGGCCTCGCGGAGATTTCGGGCTGCGGCCGGGCGTACCTCCTGCCTGGCCCGCTCGAGGGCTCCACGCGACTCGCCGAGGTGGCCACCACCATCGTCGAGGGCGACGAGAAGGGGGCGTCACTCGGCGAGTCTGTTGCCGCGGCCGGTGACATCGACGGCGACGGAGCGTTGGACATGGCCGTTGGCGTGTCCGAGAGCCTACGAAGCGAGGCCGACGCCCGCGCCGGCTCCGTCTGCCTACTCTACGGTCCCCTCGCCACGGGCACGCTATTGCCCTCGGCCTGCGACGCCCGCTGGACCGGCGAGGCCGTCGGCGACAAAGACCTCGCCGGCACGGGCGTGAACGGCGCGGGCGACGTCAACGGCGACGGCTTCGACGATCTCCTGGTCGGCGCCGCGTGGAGCGACGTCGCCGCCGAGAAGGCCGGCGCCGCCTACCTGCTCTTCGGCGGCGGCGGCGGCTGAGGACGCTCTGGCACGGCGAAAACCTAGCTCGCCGCCCGGTGCTCCAGGATGTGCACCACCCGCGCCACCGCCTCGGCCACGCGCTCGGGCTCGATCCCCTGGGCCGGCACGTGCAAGAAGGCCGCGGGGAGCCCACAACGCAGGGACCGGTAGAGCCAGGCGTTGCACACGTAGCTACCCGCGTCGTCCGACAACGGGACCCCGAGCGCGCCCGCCAGCTCCTCGGCGTAGGGGCTCTCGAGCACTCCGGGGCCCTCGCCATGGTTGCGCACGCGGACGCCGTCGATGTCGGCGGCCCGCGTGGCGGCGCGGTTGCGTCCATAGCGCTCCACCATCGCCACCTCGCGACGCACCGCCACGCCGATACCGAGCACCAGCGCAGGTCGCAGCTGTGCGGCGCGCACCAGCGCCAGGGTCACCGATCGGCCGTAGCTCACTGGCATCGCCTCGCCGATGATGTCGACCCCGCCCACCCGGCGCCCGGACACGGCGCAGGCCACCCGGGCCGAGGGGTTGTCGACCACCTCGCCGAAGGGACCGAATCCGAGCACCAGCGCGTTCAAGGCGCGGGACTGTACCACGTCGCGACAGGTATCGCGCTCATCGACCCCTAGGCCGTGAACCCGATAAGCGGCAAAGATGCTCCTGGTCGCGATTCTCTCCTGCGCGCACATCACTGTTGCCGTCTCGCCGCTCCCCGCGACGCCCACCACGCCCGAGCCGCCGCCGCCGCTCGACGCGCCCGCCGCCCCTCCCCGCGACACATCGCCGCCCGTCCCCGACGCGGACGACGCCGCCCGGCAATGGCAGCGTCTCGCGGAGCTGTGTGACGGCGCCGGGCACCGGCTGGCCGGGAGCCCCGGGCAAGGCCGCGCCGAGCAGATCACCGCCGCCTGGTTCGACGCCGACGGGATCACCGTGCGGCTCGAGCCCGTGAAGGTACCCACCTGGATCCGCGGGGAAGCAAGCCTGCAGTTGTCGGCGCCCTACACGCAGTCGCTCCCCGTGCTGGCCCTCGGCGGATCGGTGGCTACGCCCGCCTCAGGCCTCGAGGCCCCCGTGGTCGTGATCCGCGACTTCGCGGAGCTCGGGCCCGCCGTGAAAGGGAAGATCGTGCTCTACAACGTGCCGATGAAGCCAGGCGTGCCGTCGATCGACCACTACGGCGACGCGGTGGCCTACCGCGGGCAGGGCGCGTCGCGGGCCGCCGAGCACGGCGCCGTCGCGGTGCTGGTGCGCTCGGTCACGACGCGCTCGCTGGGCACCATCCACACCGGGGGCATGTGGTACGCGCCCGGCGGCGCCAAGATCCCGGCCGCCTCGGTGTCGACCGAGACGGCGGACATGCTCTCGCGGCTCGCGGCGAGCGGCGAGGTGCGGCTCAAGCTCAAGATGGACCCGCGCCACGGGCCGGACAGCGACGCGTTCAACGTGGTGGGCGAGCTGAAAGGGATCGACCTCGCGCAGGAAGTGGTGGTGATCGGGGCCCACCTCGACAGCT
Organism: Pseudomonadota bacterium; assembly: GCA_005778355.1. Classification (GTDB taxonomy): domain Bacteria; phylum Myxococcota_A; class UBA796; order UBA796; family SXON01; genus SXON01. Next base: position 3,158 of record SXON01000205.1, read on the forward strand.
GGGACGTGGGCCAGGGCGCGCACGACGACGGCGCGGGCGTGGTGCACGTCGTGGAGGCGATGCGCGCGATGAAGGCCCGAGGCGTGCCACGGCGGACCATCCGGGGGGTGCTCTTCGCCAACGAGGAGAACGGCTTGCGCGGCGGCCGCGCCTACTTCGCCGCCCACGGGCACGAGCGTCACGTGGCGGCGCTGGAGTCTGACCTTGGCGGCGGCTCGCCCCGCGGCTGGGGGGTCACGGCCAGCCCCGAGCAACGGGCGTGGATCGAGCCCATGCTTTCCGCCAGCCGCCTGTGGGTGCGCGAGGGCGGGGGCGGTGCCGACATCTCGCCGCTCACCGACGATGGCGTGCTCTCGGTGGGGCTCATCCCCGACGACGAGCACTACTTCGACTACCACCACACCTGGGCCGACACCGTCGACAAGGTGGATCCCATGGCCCTCGCCGAGGGCACCATCGCCCTCACCGAGCTCACGTGGGCCCTCGCCAACGCCGAGGCGGCGCCCCCGAAGGCGACGGCGCCTAGCTCCCCGTGAAGGCGCGGTAGATCACCCAGGACTCGCCCGTGACCGGCGCGACGCCAATCGCCGTGGCGCCCACTTGCGACGCGAGCCAGGCTCCGATCTCGGGCGGCACCGGCGCGGCGCGGCTCCACGCGGCCGGCGCCGGTCCCAGCACCTCGACTCGCTTTTTCCCCGACTTCAAGACCCAGAGGGCCTTGAGCTCGCCGTCCCAGCGGGGGGCCACGGACACCACGTCGTCGAGCTCGGGCGCGGCCTTCACGCCGGCCGCCGCCAGCGCCTCGGGCGAGGGCAGCTCCCAGCCGAGCGCGGCGCCGTCGAGCGCGACCGCCCGGGGTGCGCCATCGGTACAGAAGAGCGTGCCGGCCACCGAGCCGAACAACGACGCGCAGGCCGGCTCCAGCGTGGCCGTGGCCAGCGTGGCACCGGCCGGCACGGCCCAGCCCGGGCGCGTGGCCAGGACGCGAGCGCCGCCTGGGTCGGCACGCAACCACGACGACGCGATGCCGGTTGGCGTGCTCACCCACGCGATCCAGTCGCCCTGGCCGGGGCGATCGTCGATGAGCTTCTTCACCGGGTCGCCGAGCGCGGTGCCGAGCCAGCCCCGCAAGGCGGCGCCGTCGGGCATTCCCTCCAGCTGCGCCCAGGTGGTGCGCGCGCGGTCGCGGTGGCCCTGCTCGGCGGCGTCGATCACCCCGAGCAGGAGCGCCAGCGGCGAGGTGGCCGGGGGGCCCGAGGGGCACTCCACCGCGAAGGGGAAGGCCACCCCGGCGGTGCCGGGCGGGGTGAGCGTGAGCGCGTAGCGGACGAAGCCGTCGCAACCGCGGGCGAGGGCGAGCGGGTTCTTGGCGGTGGCCACCCGTGCGAGGTGCGAGCCCGGCGCTCGGCCGAGCTCCAGCAGGCCCGCCTCGGGACCCGGCGGCGACACGCCGAGCCGCGACCCGAGAACCTGGGCGACCGATCCCACGGGATCGAGCCGCATCGACCCCTCGGAAACGGGGGACAAGGCCTGTAGTTTCCACCACTCGCTCGTCTCGCCGCGCCCCGCTCCGGGCAAGTTCACGCCGATGGTGGGCACATCGGAGGCCACCGGCAGCCCGGCCGGGATGGCGACCATGCCGCCGTCGCCGATCAGCACCGGGTCGACGCGGAAGGGCTGCCCGCCCGCGGTGAGCAGGTAGATGCCCTCCTGGGCCTGGACGATGGCCTCCCAGGCCTGCTCGCGCAGCGACGAGTCGGGGTGCTCGGTGATCCAGCGCTGGATGGTCTTCGGGTCGCCCGACTTCGCGGCGTCTTCAAAACTCCACGCCTCCTCCTGGCGTCTCGCCTGCTCGGTGTAGGGCGACTCCGGATAACGGGCGAGGAAAGCCTTCATCGCGCGGGCCGTGCCCTCGGACTGGGCGGTGGAGAAGGCGAGATCGTACAGGCGGGTGCGCGCGTCTTTGGCCTCCGGCCAGTCACTGAAGCGGGCGACGAAGGCCTCGTAGGCATCGACCGTGTCGGCGGCCTTGGCGGCGCAATAGCCGGCCTGCGCCCGGATGCGTCGCAAATCGTAGTCTTCGGAGCCGAAGGCGTTGCGGTCTTCCCACTCGTCGATCTTCTCGACGGCATCCGCACATTTGCCGTCGGCCATCAGCTTGGCCACCTGGTCGGCCTTCTTGGCCTGGGCCACGCCCGGCGACAAGATCATTGTCGCGACAACTACGGCTCGCAGCGCGCCCTTTTTCATGGCCGGCCGGTCGCTAACAAGGGCGGAGGGGAAGGGCTCGCCGCCGCCTCGCCTATCGGGCGAGGGACTTCGCGCGCGCCTCGAAGGCGTCCATCAGGTCGGGGAGGGCGCTCGTCATCCCGTACTTCATCACGCTGGTGGGCATCTTTCCCACCTCCGTCCACCACTGGTAGCCCACCGTCACCCCGCTCGACTCCTGGCGCACCGACCACCAGCCGGCGCTGGTCTTTTCCCAGTCCGCGTCGGTCACGACCGTCGCGATCTTGTCCTGGAAGGGCGCCGGGTCGACCATCTTCCAGCACGTCGTGTAGCTGCTGGCGGTCGTGCTCTCGCGGATCGCCGCGACGAGCTGGCGTCGCACGTGCACCGCGCCGAACACGAGCCCCACGTCGAAGCGAAGGTAGGCGTGATTCGAGTCGATCCAGCTGTTGTACTCGTAGCCGAACTGGTCGGGCACCCACTGGTCCTGGCTGTCGAGGTCGGCCAGCGCCGTCTTCCAGGCGGAAAACGGCGTTTGCGAAGGCATGGAGAACCGAACACCGAGCACCGACTTGCCGTCGAGGATCGCCTCCCCGGTCGCGACGCCCTTGCCGCTCTGGGCCACGGTCGGCTCGGGGATGGCGCGGAAGGCCGCGTCGTCGCAGGCCAGGGCATCGGTCAAGAGGAGGAGCCAAGTCACGGGGCGACTGTAGCCGATCAGGTTGCCATCGTCCCAGTCGAGGCGACGCTAGCCGCCCCCCACCGCGCGAATCACCTCCACTCGGTCGCCCTCGCGCAAACGGTGCTCACGATGCTGTCCGCGAGGCACCACCTCCCCGTTGACCGCCACCGCCACGCCCTCGGGGTTGGCCCCCACCGTCTCCACCAGCGCACGCACATCGATGTCGTCGGTCACGTCGCGCGACTCGCCGTTGACCAGGAGCCTCATCGCGCGCCCACCGGCCGCGCCGGGGCGCCGGGCGTGGGCATGTCGTCGAAGAGCTTGGGGTCGTTGGCGTACTGCATCGCCAGCTCGCGGCTGATCTTCTTCTTGATCGCGAGGTCCTTCAGGGCCGTCGACATCGTCTGGTTGCCGTCGGCCTTGCCCGCTTGCATCAAAGACGGGATCTGGAACAGCTTGTTCTCGCGGATCAGGTTTCGAATCGCCGAGTTGACGATCAACACCTCCTGAGCCGCCACGCGCCCAGGCTCGAACTGCTTCTTGATCAAGGCCTGCGTGACCACCGCCATCAACGACGACGCCAACATCGTGCGAATCTGCTGCTGCGCCTCGTGAGGGAAGGCGTCGATCACGCGATCCACCGTCTCCGGGGCAGAGTTGGTGTGGAGCGTGCCAAACACGAGGTGACCGGTCTCCGCCGCCGAAATCGCCAACGAGATGGTCTCCAGGTCGCGCATCTCGCCCACGAGGATCACGTCGGGGTCTTCGCGCAGCGCGCTGCGGAGCGCGTTGGCGAAAGACTTGGTGTCGGTGCCCACCTCGCGCTGGTTGATGATGCACTTCTGTGGCGCGTGGACGAACTCGACCGGGTCTTCCACGGTGAGGATGTGCTCGGCGCGGTTGCGGTTGATGAAGTCGACCACCGCCGCGAGGGTGGAGGACTTGCCCGAGCCGGGGGGCCCGGTGACGAGCACCAGCCCGCGCTTGAAGTTCGCGATGCGGTTGAACACCGGCGGCAGGCCCAGCTCCTCCATCGAGAGGATCTTCGTGGGGATCTGCCGCATCACCACGCCGATACCACGGCTCTGCGTGAACACGTTCACCCGGAAGCGGGCGAGGCCCTTGAAGGCCAGCGCGAAGTCGGTCTCGAGGTTGTTCTCGAAGGCGATGCGTTGTTTTTCCGGCATCATCGAGTAGGCGAGTCGCTTGGCGTCGTCGGCACCAAGCGGGGGCACGTCGAGGCGGTGGATCTCGCCGTCCTTGCGAATGGCGGGACGCTCGGCGGCGCCGAAGTGAATGTCGCTGGCGCGGTTGTCGACAGCGAACTTGAGCAGCTCGTGGATGCGGATGGCCATCGCCGCCGCAGAATAGCAACCTGAGCGCCGCCGCGAGATAGACCGCCCCGCCATGGGCGGCATCGCCGGGATCGTGCGTCGCGACAGCTCGCCCAGCGAGGCGGAACGGGCCGCGCTGGGCTCAGGCAGCCGTCACTCGGGGGAGAACGCCTGCTTCACGGCCCGTCCGCGCAGCACGATGGCGAGCAATGACGCCCTGGTGGTGTGCGTGGCGGGGCACTTCGACCGGGCCCCACAAACAGGCCAGAGCGCCGCCGACGTGGTGCTCGATGGCTGGTCGCGCGAGGGCGCGGGCGTTTTCGGCCAGGTGGAAGGGGCGTGGGTCGCGGTCGTCTGGGAGCGCAAGGCCCGTCGGCTGCACCTGTTCCGCGACCCTTTTGGGATCCGTCGCCTGTACTACGCCGAGAACGGCGGTCGCCTCGCCTTTGCCTCGGCGCTGCGCCCCCTGCTCGACGTGCCGGGCACCTCCCGCGAGCTCGCGCGCGAGCACCTCGCCGAGTACCTGTCCTTCCGGTACGTGCACGCGCCGCGCACACTGTTGCGGGACGTGCAGGCCCTGCCACCCGGCCACCGGTTGACCTGCGAGGGCGGAACGATCCGCGTGGAACCGTGGTTCCGCCTGCGACACAGCCCGCCGTACAGCCCGCTGCCCAGCGACGAGGACACGCTGCCCGAGCTGGAGAAGCGCCTCTTCCGCGCCGTGGCCGCGCGGGCGAGCGGCAAGGAGCGCGTGGGCGTGTTCCTGTCGGGGGGCCTCGACAGCAGCGCCATCACCTGGGCCGCCTCGCGCCTCGGTCCGGTCAATACCTTCACCGTGGGCGTGCGCGACGGCGATGACGACGAGGCCCCCTACGCCGGCCGCGTGGCCACCCTGCTCCGCACCCGGCACGAGGTGGTGAAGGTGGCGCCGGAACAGATGGAGGGCGCCCTCCCCTCGATCGTGCACGCCGCCGACGGCCCGGTGACGGATCCCGCCGCGATCCCGCAGTACCTCCTCGGAAAGTCGGCGCGCGCCACGGTCGACGTGATCCTCTGCGGCGATGGCGGCGACGAGATCTTCGGCGGTCGCATGGTGGGGGTGCTCGCATCGCAGCTGCGGGTGTCCACGTGGCTTCGGCGCCTCCCCGGCCCGGGCCGCAAGCTCGCGGCCAGCCTCTTTGGCAGCGCCCGCCCCGAGATCGAAGACGACGATTCGCCCTTCGGCCTCGCCCGGCTCGTGGGCGGCGTGGTGGCCTTCGACGCCACCGCACGCAGCCAGCTCATGCGCGATCCGGGCTGGGTGCGCCCGGGCATCCGTCGCACCGCGCTCGAGCCCTTCTACCGGGAGGTGGTGAGCGACCCGATCAACGAGATCCTCCACGCCTACTTGCGTGGTCGAATGCCGGAAGATGCCCTCGCCCGCACCGGTGCGGTGGCCCAGCTCGCCGACCTCGGCCTCCGCGCGCCCTTGCTCGACCGCGACCTCGTGGCCTGGCTGGCCACCATCCCGGGACCCTGGAAGGTGCGCGACCGCATTGGCCAGCCGATCACCAAGTGGCCCCTTCGCGCGTTGCTCAAGCCGGTGCTCGGTCGCCCGCTCGTGTCGCGACCCAAGCGCGTGCTGCCGGGCCCGTGGCGCCGGTGGTTCCAGGGCCCGCTCGAGCCCTTCCTCCGGGCCAGGGTGGCGCAACTCAAGGAAGATCCCCTCAAGTTGTTCATGCCCGGCGCGATTGACCAACTGGCCGCGCGGGTGGAGGCGCCCGGCGTGGCCGAGCGCCTGTGGACGCTCATCTTCCTCGACGCCTGGTGTCGCGACGTGGGGGCGGTGTAGCGGCGGCTAGCGGCCCGAGGAGTAGAGGAACCACAGGCTGTCGCGAGCATTGTCGTCGTATCCGCGCGCGACAACGTCGATCTCGCCGTCACCGTCGGCGTCACCGAGGCTGCCGACGGTCATGCCCACGTGGCTCCCCGGCTCGCCGAGGAAGGTGGCGTCGGCCAGCGTGAGTTCGGTGCGCGGGGCGAAGGGGGCGGGGACCACGTAGACCGCGCCCTCGCCAGCGTCGCCTGCCCGGCCGTCGCCGATCACCAGGTGGCCGGTGAGGGTGCTGTCGCCTGCCGCTGCGATGTCGAGCGACTCGGGGATGTACTGACCGTCCGCCCCGATGACGGCCAGGGCGTCGTCGTGCGTCCCGGTTTCGACCGGCCCGGCAAACAGGTAGAGCTCCTCGTCGTCGTCCGCGCTCGCCGCGACGTCCGCGTACCCGTCGCCGGTGACGTCGCCGATGGCGAGTTCACGGCCAAAGTACAGGTCGTTACTCGGGTCGATGCCGCCCCCGTCGATGGTGATGTGGGGCTCAGCGAACGGGATCGACGTGATCGGACCGGCGAACACGTACAGGCGGTCCCCCCATTCCGCCTCCTCGGAGTAACGGGGCTCGGTGACGAGCAGGTCGCCGACGCCGTCTCCGTTGATGTCGGCGATCTCCATCGATCGCCCGAAGCTGTCCATCCGGGGAAAGGTGTCCTCGATCAGCCGGTCGCTCTCGTCGATGTCGAACTCGCCGCCGCTGCCGAACCCCGGGACTAGCCAGCTCATGCCGGCGTCGTACGGCTCCTGCTGCGTGTACATCGTCCCGGAGAGGGCGAGGTCATCGACGCCGTCGCGGGTTACGTCGCCGAGGACCAGCGCTTGCTCGGCCGCGTCACCGCAGGGTTCGCACCCCTCGCCCCACGGCGCTCCGGCAACCACCGCGACGGCGCTGGACTCTTCGACGGTGCCCCGTGCGGTGGCGCTATCGAAGAGGTAGACAAACGCCTGCCAGGGCACCTCCTGGTTGGGTTCGCTATGGGGATAGTGGAAGGCAGGGACGGCGAGCAGGGCGCCGTCGGCGCTCGCCGCCACGTTTTCAGAGAAGGAAGACCCGTCCTTGTCCTCCTCGTTCGGCGACTAGACCATCAACGCGGTGGACGCGTCGTCGATTGCCCCGTCGGCAACCGGCGGCTCGCGGAGCCAGAAGGCCATGGGGCGCTCGGGGGGGTCCGGCGCGATCCAGCCTGAAACGAAGACGGATGGGCACGTGCTGCCGCGAGCCGGCACGACCGCGATGGCTTGCGCCAGGTCCATGCGCTCGAAGGGGGGGGCCAGCTCCGCTGCCGCCGTTCCCGTCGGCACGCAGCCCACCCCGGTGGCCTCGCCCGGCACGCTCGTGTCGCCCGTCTCCGACCCGAGGTCCGGGCACGCGAGCAGGGCCAACGTGGCGATCACGAGCCGCCCCCGACCGCCGCAGCCCGCTCCTCGCGGGTAGGGCAGTCGCCCAGCGTGAAGGCGTAGGCGAGGCCAGGCACCTGCCCACCCGACAGATCGATCCCTGTGGCGAAGCGAATGGTCGCGATGGCGTCGACGGTGGCGCGCGAGACATCGGGGTCGCGGACCTCCGCGCCGCGGGTCGCGGCGTGGGTCCGGGTGTCGCCGTGGCTCACCGGCCGGACGAGTAGAGGAACCACAGGCTGTCCTGGCCGCTGTCGTCGTAACCGTGCGCGACGATGTCGATCTCGCCATCGCCGTCGGCGTCGCCGAGAGAGGCTACGTAACTGCCCATATGACTGCCCCGCTGGCCCAGGAAGGTGGCGTCGGCCGCTGCAAGCTCCATCCTCGGGGCGAACGGGGCAGGGACCAAGTAAACCGCGCCCTCGCCTGCCTCGCCTACCTGGTGCGCCCCGATCACGATCTGCCCAGGCAGTGCGCCGTCCATCGCTCCCGCGATGTCCAGTGACTCAGGGATGGCCTGGCCGTCAGCCTCGATGACCGCGGCGGCGTCGACGTGTGTCCCGCTTTCGACCGGCCCGGCAAACAGGTAAAGTTCCTCATCGTAGTCGGCGCTCACGGCGATGTCCGCGTACCCGTCGCCGGTGGCGTCGCCGACGGCGAGTTCAGCGCCGAAGTACAGGTCTTTGCTGGGGTCGATGCCGCCACCATCGATGGTAATGTCCGGCTCCCCGAGGGGGATCGACGAGATCGGACCGGCAAACACGTAAACGCGGCCACCCCATTCCGCCTCGTCCTCGTAACGAGGCTCGGTGACGACCAGGTCGCCCACGCCGTCGCCGTTGAGGTCGGCGATCTCCAGCGACTGCCCGAAGCGCTCCATCCGCAGAAATGTGTCTTCAATCAGCCGGTCGTTCTCGTCGATGTCGTACTCGCCCCGGTTGCCAACGCCGGGCACAAACCAAACCATGCCCCTGTCGCCGTCGGGATAGTATTCCGTCACGGCGGGGGCCGAGAGCGCCAGGTCGTCGATCCCGTCGCCGGTGACGTCGCCGAGGGCCAGCGCGCGGCCGATGCCTCCGCAGGGCTCGCAGCCCGCGTCCCAGGGCGTGCCGGAGAGGGTGGCCACCGCGCTCGTCTCGTCGATCGTCCCCTCGGCGGCTTCCCCGTCGAAGAGGTACACGAACCCCCGATACTGCTCGTCCGCCTCGGCGTCCGGGCCGACGGAGTACGTCGCCGGTACGGCGAGCAGAGAACCATCGGCGTTGGTTGCCACGTTCACGCCGAAGGTGGAGGCGCCCTTCTCCTCGTTCGGCGAGTAGACCACTACGGCCGTGGCCGTGTCGATGATAGCCCCGTCGGTCACCGGCGGCTCGCGCAGCCAGAAGGCCATGGGGCGCTCGGGGTAGTCCGGCCCGATCCAGCCGGAGGCGAACACTGCGGGGCACGTCGTGCCACTGGCCGGGACCACCGCGACGGCATGGCCGAGATCCATGCGCTCGAAGGGCGGCGCCAGCGCGGCCGGGCCGGTGCCGCCCGGCACGCAGCCCTCGTTGCGCTCCTCGCTGGCCTCGCGGGGGTCGCCGGTGTCCGCTACCCAGGCCGGACAGGCCAGCATGCCGAGCACGCCGATCACGCGCCCGGCCGGTCGACCGAGCTGAGCTGCTCGCGCGTGGGGCACTCGCCCGTCGCGTAGGCGTAGGCAAGTCCAGGCACCTGCCCGCCGGACAAGTCGATCTCGGTCGCGAAGCGCGCGGTGATGACGGCATCGTCGGGAGTGCGTGACACGTCGGGATCGCGGACCTCGGCGCCGACGAGGGCGGAGCTAGCGAGATCGATGGCGTCAGGGCAGGAGGGCCTGATCCAGACAGTCAAGCGACCCTGCCGCTGCAGATGGGGAGCAAGGTGGGGGTCAAACCAGTCGCCGTAGTCGCGGGGATCGATGGCCCACAGGCGAGTGAGCTTGTCCTGGCTTCCGCTCTCGGGATCGGAATCGCTGTCGATACGGTCGAAGTACATCCACGTCACGTTTGAGCATGCGTGCACGTGCGGATCGATGGGCGTGTAGGTCGCCATGTCGGCGAAGGACTCGATGTCGGCGATGTCCACCGGCTCGTCGTCCACCGCGAGAACCTCCCCCTGGTACCCCTCGCTGAACAGCCGGTTGAGCGCGGCTCGCGACGGATCGCTGAAGCTCACGCCGGGGTTGTTGACGTAGGGCACCCACAGGGGCGCGATCGCCACGAGGAGGTCGTCGAGCGAGACGACGAACACGGAAATGCCAGAGGTCGCGGACGCCCCTGCCGGCGGATACCAGGGCGGCCGGTGGCCGGACGCCACCGGGTACCTCTGGTACACCCGCGCCGGCACCTTCCCAATGGGCCGATTGTCACGCCAGGGCACCATCAGCACGAGCGAGTCGCCGTCCGGCGTGATCGTGGCGGTAGGCACGCCATACCACTCGGGCTGGGGCATCACGTCCTGGGCCCGCGGCTCCACCAGCACGAAAGCCTGCCCCAGCTGCCCGGGGGTGGGCGCGAGACCGCCCGGCGCAAAGTCCGGGCCGGGCGACAGGAAACACACCACGCGCGTCCGGGGGTTGGTGAGCGGGTCGGTGCCGGACTTGCCTTCCGTGAACGCGTCGGACGCCGCGTCGATTGGCGCCCGCGAGCGCGCCTCCACGCACACCATCATGCAGAAGCCGAGGTTCCCATAGCGCGCGCGGAGGTCGATGACCGTGGGGTCGCGGTAGGCCACGTAGTCGCCGCTCGACGACGGCGCGGCGCCGGCCGGGGTGCGGCAGTTGAGCGCCGTGGGTGTCCACCCTGCCGCGTCGTAGGCGCCCGCGCCGGTGTCTCTCACCGGCTGGCCGCAGTTGCCGCTCGCCTCGTACACCGGGGCGTACACGGGAAAGGTGAGCCCATCGGTGGAGTCGACGAAGGCGATGTAGTCGGCGGAGAAACGACCGGAGGCGTTGGCGCCTGGCGACTCCCGCGTGATCGATCCGGCGGTGTCGGCCGGATTGGTGGCCGGGAGCGCGTAGCCGCCGCCGGACTGGTCGTCCAGGAGCATGGCGAGCTGGATGTACAGGCGCTGCCCACCCTTGCCGTCGGCGTCGCGCAGCACGCAGGTGCTCGCCGTGGACACGTGCATCCCGAGCGCGGTACCCCAGGGCACCTCGCAGGCCTCGTGGAGGGTCTCGTTCTCCGGGGCGTCGAGGAGCGGGATGGCCCAGCCGCCGAGCACCCACGTGCAGTCGCCGAGCGCGGAGCCTACGAGCTCCTCGATATCCGCGACCTCCGACGGAGGCGGCGCCGCCACCGGGGCGGGGCCCCGAACCTTCGACTGGAACCCTCGCGCGGGGGGGACACCCCTCGGCAAGGGGTGACGCACCGCCTCGGGGATGCCGAGCGGCACCCAGCCGCCCTCGCCGCCGGCCGCGCCCGAGGCCCCGGCGAGGCGGCCACGCTCGCGCCCTGCCATCAGGTCTTGAACTCGAAGGCCAGCACGCAGGTGACGAAGGCCTGCTCCCGCGCCGTGCCCGAGCTCGGCTTGCACACCAGCGCGTAGCGCATCTTGATGCCGAGCTTCGCCACGTCGGTGAACGGCGCCTGGATCGACGGCGTGCCCGTGCTCACGTAGGCGAAGACGTCGCTGGCCGTCGACCAGTTGACGCCGTCGATCGACCAGTAGGACACCACCTTCCACTGGAAGTTGGCGGTGCGGGCGTCGGCCTGGACGTGCGCGGTGATCGAGGTGAGGTACGGCCCGTAGCCGGCCATGTCGCCCGGCGGGAGATCGAGCACGATCTCCGTCGCGTCGATGCCGTTGGTCTGCATCATCAACCGCGTCGCGACCGTGTGCAAGACCACCTTCTGTCCAGAAACCGCGCCCATGATCCCTCCAGGCCGCGCGCCGCGACGGCGGCGCTGTTTGCCTGTCGCGACAGGTATGCGACCCGGCACGCGAGGGCGAGCACGCGGAACCAGGGACGGGCACGGGCACGAGCACGAGCACGAGCACGAGCATTATATGAAAGCCTATTTTTCTAGAATGTCACCATTTGTAACAGGCAGGAACGTGTCGCAAGGTGCCACGCTTTTGGCGGACCATCAGGATCGTCGAGCGCCTGTGGACCCTGATCTTCCTCGACGCCTGGTGCCGCGACGTGGGGGCGGTGTAGCGGCGCCTCGCGATACGATGGCCCCGTGCTCGTCCTGTTGTCCCTCGCCGCCTGCGAACCTGCCGAGGTGAAAGACACAGCCACGCACGAAACGGGCTCGCCCGCAGACAGCGACAGCGTCACCGACAGCACGAACGACAGCGCCACCGACAGCGCGGCGGACACGGCGGTCGACAGCGCCGACACCGGCCGGGACTCGGCCATCGACACCGCCGTCGATACCGACACCGCCCCCGACCCCTACCTGACCGACGACGACGGCGACGGATTCAGCGAGGATGACGGCGACTGCGACGACGCCGACCCCACGCTCAATCCCGCCGCCACCGAGCGCTGCGACGGGGTGGACCAGGACTGCGACGGCGAGATCGACGACCCGGCCACCCTCCTCGGTAGCGACGCGTCCTGCCCCGGCCGGAGCTGCCTCGGCATCCAGGACATCCGGACGGCGGCGGCGGACGGCAACTACTGGATCGACCTCGCCGGCGTGCCCACCGAGGTGGTGTGCGACATGACGCGCGACACCGGCGGCTGGACGCTCGTGGCCAACTTCGTCTGGCCGGGCAACACCGGCGGCGTGGCCGGCTGGACCTCGGGCGCCGCCGTGGGCACCACCACCACCGACACCACGCAGTCCTTCAAGCTCGACGACGCCGACATCAACGCGCTCGTCACCGTGCGCTACCGGGCGCGCGGCACCGCCAGCTACTGCACGCTGGAAGACCGGACCACGGGCGCGTGCACCGTCGACACCACGCTCTACTGGGCCGATAGCTGCGTGTACACCTCGGGCAGCACCTCCACCGGCGACTGCACCGCCGCCTACCAGACCTACGACCTCGACGGCTGGACCGAGCTGTCGAACCCCTGCAGCTGGCACTACGGGCTCACCTCCGCCGACTGCGGCGTGACCAGCGAGTTCGGCACCAGCCACGACGGCGAGCACGTGTTCGCCGGCATCGTGGGCACCTACATCCACGGCTACGACGGTCGCGACAACGAGGACCCGAGCGTAGAGGTATGGGTCCGCTGACGGGGAACGACGTCATCGCCGCGTGCATCACCGCCTGGGGACACGCCGCCGTTGCGGTGGTGCGCGCCAGCGGTCACGACGTACGCGCCGCCGTGGAGCCGGTGACGGGTCCCCTCCCGCCGGCTCGGCACGCCCGCCACGTGCGACTGCGTGACGACGAGGGCGTGTTTGACGACGGGCTCGTTACCTACTTCCCCGGCCCCCGGAGCTACACCGGGGAAGACGTCGTGGAGATCTCTTGCCACGGCAACCCGCTCATCGTGGAGCGCCTGCTCCGCGCGCTCCGCGCCCGACCCGCGCACCCCGGTGAGTTCACGCGGCGCGCGTTTCTCAACGGGCGACTCGACCTCACGCGAGCCGAGGCGGTGATGGCCACCATCGCCGCCACCTCGCGACGGGGACTCGACCTCGCTCGGGCCGGCCTCGACGGCGCCGTGGCCCGCGAGGTGGAGGCGCTGCGCGACGCCCTGGTCGAGGTGGCGGCCGAGCTGGAGGCCATCCTCGACTACCCCGGGGAAGACCTGCTCTTCGAGGACGACGCCCGGCTCAGCGAAAGGATCCTGGCGGTTGCTGATCGCGCCTCGGCGCTGGCCGCCTCGCAACGCGCCGGGCGCGTGGCGGTGGAGGGAGCCCGGGTGGTGCTGGCGGGGCCGGTCAACGCGGGGAAGTCGTCGTTGTTCAATGCGCTGCTCGGTCGCGAGCGGGCGATCGTCTCGCCCGACCCGGGCACCACCCGCGACGTCGTGGAGGCCACGCTGCAGCTGGAGGGCGCGCGGCTCGTGCTGGTCGACACCGCCGGGGAGCGCGACACAAGCGGCGAGATCGAGGCGCGGGGGATCGCGATGGGTCGCGCCGAGCGGGACGCGGCCGACCTCGTGCTTCGCTGCGTCCCGCCTGGCGAAACTGTGGTGTCCAGCGAGGATCTCGTGGTCTACACCTTTGGTGACGTCGCGACGCGCGAGGGGCTCTGCGTGTCGAGCCGCACCGGCGAGGGCCTCGACGCCCTCCGCGCCGCGATCCTGTCGCGACTGGGCCTCGACGACCTCGGCGCGGGTGCCGTGATCCACAGCGCGCGCCAGGCGGAGTGTTTCTCGCGAGTGGCGACACATGCGCGGGAGGCGGCGAGCGCGCTCGGCGAGGCGGGACCGGCGGCCGCGGTGGAGCGGCTCTACGCGGCGGTGGAGGCCCTCGACGACACCGTGGGTGGCGCGCGGGAAGACGTGCTCGACAGGCTGTTCGCGCGGTTTTGCGTGGGGAAGTAGGAAGACGACGCGAACGGCGGGACGGGCGCGTTTGCCAAGAATATGTCAGGAGTGGGCCGCCGCCGCCGCCGCCGCCGCAATACTCGTGCCACAGTGTCGCGACTCCATCGCTTCGCTTCCTCCACGACCCAGGATTTCGAATGACCTCCGAGCTCCAACTCACCCCGCAGCCCGTGCGAACAACCGTCGCGACCAAGCAGCCGCTCCAACAGGCCGTCAACGTGTCCGAATACGACATCGCCGACCTCTTGCTGTATGTCCCCGCGCTGGAGGGCACGGCCTCGCCCACGGCCACCATCCGGATCATCACCGGCATGCAGCTCGACACCGAGGATGGCTGGGTGGTCGCCGGCACATTCAACGTGGTGAGCACCACCAACAACTCGCAGAAGCTGCGCGTGTCGGAGTTGCTCAAGTACATCCGATGGGAGGTGTCGGGCGTCACGGGCACCACACCCGCCGTGACCTTCCTGATCTCGGGCATGCTACGGCAGAGCTAGGCCGATGGACCCGCGACTCCGCCCTGTCGCTGCCCCCGCAGACCCGCGCGTGCGGCCCGTGGGCGCCGGGGCGTCGGCGCCGCGCAACGCGGCCGTGGCCGTGCCAGGGATCGACGAGCCCGGGGACCTCCCGGACCCCGGCCCGGACATCGACCTCCCGCCGCCGTGGTTCGACCCGGCGGCACGGCGACACGCCTGCCCCGAGAACCTGCCCGGCGAGTACCGGCGCGCCGACGCCACCCGGGCCTACACGGTGGGGCCGGTGTCGTCCAGCACGAGTGGACAGGCCACCATCTACACCGTCGGCGGCTCGCTCCTGGCCTCGGCCGACCGCGTGGCGCTCGAGCAGCCGCTCGCCACGTTCCTCGCCACCAACGGGGTGCCGAACGGCGCGATCGCCGTGCTCGACAGCGCCGGGCGCCTGATCCACTGCGCCGGGCTCACCAACCTGTCCGTCTACCAGTACATCCGCGAGCAGCCATCGTGGGCGGGGCCGCACAGCGGCTTCCGGGTGGGGAGCGTGAGCAAGACTTTCACGGCCTGGGCCGCCTGCCGCCTCGCGGACCTCGAGGTCTTCGGCAACATGCAGGACCTGCTGCATGAGTATGTGGATCTGGACCGGCTTCCCGAGGCGGTGGACAAGGGGCTCGTCGACGAGAAGTGGATCCCGCAGAGGGGCGCGCGGCACGACGACCGAGCGTGGCGGGAAAGCATCACGTTGGAACACCTGCTCACCCACCGAGGCGGGTGGTTCGATGACGGGTACTCGAGCACCCAACTGAAGAACGGCCAATTGGTCGTGGCGGGCGTGTATCCGTACGTCTCGTACCCGATGACACGCAGCCGAGGCGTCATGGGCAAGAACATCTCCTCCTTCCACGAGGAGATGGCGGAGGCCAACCGTGCGACCTGGCCCGTCACCCACGACCACATGTTGCGCTACTTCAACCTGTGGCCCCTCGCCTTCGAGCCCGGTTCTCACTACTGCTACTCCAACCTGGGCTACTGGATGCTCGGTCGCGCCATCGAAGGGGCAAGCTGCCGGGGCTACGACGCCTTCGTGCGCGAGGCCCTGCTGCGCCCGCTCGGCATGCGCGACACGCGCGTGGGGCCGGACCTGTCGCGCGAGCGCGGCCTGGGCGAGCTCCCCGTGTTTGGCTACCGCTGGCCCGGGAGCGCCGCGACAGTGGCCACCCTCTCCCAGTCCTTCCAGGGCAAGGGGGGTAGCTACACCACGACCGACCTCGAGGACTACGAGCCCTACGCCGAGCGCCGCCTTCGCCTCACCGATGCCGCCGGCGGCTGGGTGAGCTCTGCCTACGACCTTGCCCTCTACGCGCGCGAGACCTTCTACCGGCAGGCGCTGTTCGACCACAAGGTGTGGTATGGCGAGATGCTCCGCTACCAGGGCGCCACGGGGCAGTCCTCCGGCATGGGCTACGGCTGGGAGAGCGGTGGCTGGCACGGCAGCGGGAGCTGGTTCAAGACCGGCCACGTGAGCGGCGGCGCGGCGGACGTGTACCACGAGGGCAGTTCCACCGGCTCGCGGGGCCTGAGCCTCGTGGTGCTCTACAATCGATTCCCCTTCACAAGCAGCGAGAGCGCCGACAAGGCCACCGACAAGGCGATGCGCAAGGCCGTGGTGGCGGGCCTGCAGGCCGTGGCCCTCCCGAGCGCGGGCCAGGACCTATTCCGGATCATCCCCCCATGAGGCGCGTACCCTTGGCGGCCGTGCCCCTCGCCTTCGCCGGCTGCACCGGCGGCAGCGAATCGGACCGGGCCCCCTGCGAGCTGGGCATCGCGGTCACCGCCGATGGGGAGGCGCACACGACGCTGCCGGCGGCCGTCGAGCGGGCGCTGCAACTTGACGGCGTGGTGGACGTCTGCCCGGGGACGCACGAGGTGGAGGGTCGCCTAGACGACACACCCGCCTCGACGTCACCCACGCCGGTCCTGATCCGGGGGACGGGCCGGGACACCACCCAGCTAGTGGGCACGGGCGAGGGCGTGTTCGGAGGCAACCACAAGCGGCCGGTCACCATCACAGATCTCGCCATCGCTGACTCAGTGGCCGAGTGGGCATCGGACGAGTGCTCGGCGCCCGGGGAGTCCGACGTGGAGTGCGATGACCCGTTCAACCACGATGACCAGCCCGAGGGGGCTCTGCAGGCCTGGGGAAGCTGGGAGTTCCGGCGCGTGCGCATCAGCGACAACTCGGGCTACTGGGGCGGCGCGGTGACGATTCCTCAGCCCCCGGAAGGCATCTCCTCGACGGTACTGTTCATCGACAGCGAGATCCTCCGCAACTCCGCCGTCGATGACACGCGCGGCGGCGCCGTCCTCGTGGACTACAACGACGACTGGGGCCCCCGCGGCGAGCTGACCATCACGTCGATCAACACCGACTGGGGCGAGGGCGGCGACGATAACGCCCCCGACGACATCGCCTTCGCCTCGTGGGACGGCTACTTCCACGACTCGCTCGTGGTGCACGCTTCCTACCGCTTCGACGGCGTAGCTGACTTCACCTGCGACGCCCTCGCATACACCTGCGAGTAGCGACGTCCCAAGGCGCCAACCCGCCGCCGTGGAGCGGCTCTACGCGGCGGCAGAGGCTCGCGACGACACGGGGGGGCGCACGCGAAGACGTACTCCACCGTTTGTTCGCGAGGTGTTGCGCGGGGAAGCAGGGCGTCGCCAATCGTGTAATGGAATACAGAATCGCAAGAAAGTGGTGCTGGTGATGGTGCTGGTGCTGGTGCTACCTTCCGCTCGTGAAGGAGGCCACGAATGGCTGGTCAGTACGTCCGAATCCTCGACACCCGCGCGCTCACGCCGAACCTTTTCTGTCCCGACAACAACGTGGTGGACCTCGGTGCCTTTCGCGTCGTGATCGTAGACTGCCGCCTCGTGGTGCTGGGCACCGGTGGTAACCTCATCATCGAGACCGCCTCGGTCAAGGAGGAGGGGGCGTGGCGCACCGTGGTCAGCATCCCGCTCAACGCGGCGCCGAACCTCATCGAGATCACCACCTTCCTGCGGTTCATCCGCTGGCGCACCGACGCGGGCGTGGCCGGAGCGCCGGTGGCGACCGTCGACCTGGTAGCCAAGGAATAGCCGTGGCCGGCTGCGGCTGCGGCGGGAGCTGTGGCTCGCCATCGTGCGGCCAGGGCGCGTCCCATGATGGCGGCGGGTGCGAGTGCCAGGGCGAGGGCGCCACCCCGATGGCGGCCCACCCGAACGTCGCCGTCGGCCGCACACTCAATCTCGGTGCCAAGGTCGAGCTGCAACAGCCTAGGCTCGAGTGCGGCACCGAGGTGGGGGAGCAGCCCGCAGGGCTGTTCCCGCTGTCGCAGGCTCGACCGGAGGCGTGCGCGATCGACACGCGGTCGACGATGCTCATGCCGCGTGGGGCCTGCCGGCAGCGCGACACGATGGCGGCGGCAGAAGACGTGGCCGCGCTCATCGACAAACTCCGGCGCGAGGGGCCACCGCCGGGGCTCCTGCCCACGCGCAGCGCGAATCTGCGGGCGAAGCGGACGCCGCGCGGCGAGCTGCTCACCCCGGCACGGCCCGCCCGGGGGCGCGCGATCTCGGCCGAAGAGCACGCGCAACTCCCGCAGGAGCTCGCGCGCCTCTGGCGCACCCGGACGGCCGCGATGGGCGCGCCGCCGCCCAGTCACGGCGTGCCCGGAGAACACCTCGCCGCCGGCGTAGTGGAAGTTGGCGTGGATCTCGCGGGCTGGGCCTGCGACTGCGAGGGCACCTACGATTGTGCTCTCCGCAACCGGATCCACGTCCGCTACGGGGAGGTAGACCGCTGCATCGACGCGGACTGGTTCTGGGAACATCACGACGCGCAGGACTGGCTCGACGAGGATGACTGCGTGGAGATTCTCTGGAACGGGTTCAAGTCCCACGGCGAGGGCGTGGACCGGGAGAAGTTCAACGAGGTGCTGAAGTGCTGGATGATCGACCTCCAAAAGGCGCAGTCCGGCCGTAGTTACCGTCTGTTCTTCGAGAAACGCGGGGGCCCGCGAGAGGCGCTGTACCACGCCTGTGACCTCGTCGCGCGTTTCCAGACCTACGCGCGCGAGAGCTGGTCGGGCTCCGACGCGTGCGAGCACTTCCACAACTTCATAGGGGACGTACTCCGAGGCGACGCGGCGACGAGCCGGGAATATGAAAAGGCCACCTGGCTGGGCACCGAGGAAGCGCAGCACGGGCCGTGTCAGCTCAGCATCCTGGTGGTGTCGACATCCACCGACGTCACACCACGGGCGGTCACCACGTGCGACCGCGAGACGCCGGACGTCTGCCACCAGTCAGACGAGGATGGTCACTTCTACGGGGGCCAGTTCGACGACTGGAGCGCCGACCTCACCTCGAAGAACTGGTGGGGAACGGACTACTGGAGCTTCTACGAACGCGCATCAGGCTCACGCAGCGGTCCCCACACCAGCCCGGCGGCGAGCGCGTCGCCCACTGGCTTCGCCGTGCGCCTGCCCGCCGTGAGGATAGCCTGGGAGGGCTTCGTCCTCGACTACGCGATCTCGTGGGCGCGGGTGGCGCTGCAGTACGCGCTCGAGGAAGGCGACGTCGCCGCGTTCGTCTCCGCGTGGAAACTGGCTCGGGCCGGCGCCGCGCGGCTACCACGCCTGGGTCGCCTGTTAATCCACGAGATTGGCCACGTGTTCATGGGTACAGGCGGCCATTGCGTCTGCGACACCTCTCCGAGCTGCGGGTGCTGCTTCGACATGGCCGCCGAGGCCTGGGTCGCCCGCGTGCAGGCCAGACTGGGGCTCCCGGACTCCGACACCTTCGTGTGCTCGACGACCCTGCTCTCGCAGCACAGCGATTCCTGGGGCTGTGGCACTGCGAGTGGTGGCTTCGCGTACTACCCGTGGACCACCAGTTTCGAGGAGGCGTGCGTGCCGCGGGCGTCCGTCACGTTGAGCGGCGGGCCATGCTTCGTCGCCTAGCGCTCGTCGTCCCCCTCGTCGTCCCAACCGGCTGCGAGGCCCTCGCCTTCTGCGTTGAAGAAGAAGAGTTCTTTACGACGCTGGCGCGCCGCTACTGCGAGTACACGGCACGCTGTCACGCCGAGGAGTTGGAAACAACAATCGACGACTGCACGCAGTACGTCGCCAGGGCGGGGTGGGAGTTCGAGCGAGGGCAAGTCGGCGACCGTTGCTCGACCGGCTTCGACGAGTGCGAGGCCGGCCGCTGCCTCGTCGTCTTCGCCCAGGCCACCAACCGCTTCTGTGACACCGAGATGCCTGACGAGTACTACGACGACCCCTGCTTCGACTACTCCTACTGGGAAGGCGCAACCGAGAGTTGTTGGGACACCGTCGAGTAGCACGGCAGGCCCGCAGAGACGCGATACCCTCCGTTCCATGTCGCCTCGCGCCCCCGTCGTGAGCGCAGACACGCCGAGCAGGCTCCGTCGTGAGCGTTGATGCTTCGAACAGCGCCAAGAGAGGGCTCTTCGGCGCGCGGGGCGCGTTCCATGCCGCAAAACGCCCCTTCAACCGTGAAGCGAGGCGCCGCCCACCGCGCCTGGAACCACCAGCGCGCTCAATCCCGCTACTCGAAGCACCAGCGCTTACGACGCACCCCATTCAGAACACCTGTGCTTACGACGAGTCCCATACAGAACACTTGCGCTTACGACGACGCCGGGCCCCTTCCCCGCGTCGCCAGCGATCCACCCATGAGCTAGCCTGGGGCAGCCCCCACCGCGATAACCCGCCTTCCATGCCGCCTCGCACCCCCAGCGCCACCGCCTGTCAGTGACCCACGCCTTCACCCTCTCCACGCCAGTCTCATCGCCGCCCGCACGGGCATGGCGCATCCTGGTCGACGTCTCCGCCTGGCCCGAGTGGAACACCCTGCTCCCCCACGCCGAGGGCGACCTGCGCCCCGGGGAGCCGATCACCTTCCAGATCACCCAGCCCACCGGGAAGCCCTACGTCCACCGGGCAGTGCTCAAGGTGATCGACTCACCGCGCAGGCTCGTACTGGTGGCAACCCTGGTACATCCTTGGTTGCTGCAGATGGAACACGAGTTCGTGCTGACCGGTGACGACGACACCACCCTGGTGCAAACCTGGACGGTCCGAGGGATCCTCGCTCGGCCCCTGTGGCCGAGACTCACTGCCTCATTCGCGCGTTTTTCGCAGCTAGGCGTCGACCTGAGCCGCCGGTGCGCCGAGGTGGGCGCGTGAGGGCGGTGGTGGTGGGCGGAGGCCCCGCCGGGATGACGGTCGCGCTGCTGCTGGGCCTGCGAGGCCATGAGGTGGTGCTCGTCGAGCGCGAGCAGCTGGGCGGCCTCTGGGCGTGTCGACTCGACGCCGAGGGACACTACCAGTCCGAGAACTCCTGCAAGGTGTTCCAGCCCTCCTACACCACGGCGCCGCGGCTCTTCGCCCTCCTGGGCACTCGGTGGGACGAGCACTTCGTCGCTCGGCACGACCTCCGACGTGACTGGCTGCAGCCCTTCATCGCGGCGTGCACATGGACCGACCTCTTCAAGCTGGCGCGCGCCTTTTTCGCCAGTCGCCTCTCGCTCCGCGACTACCGCCAGGTGTCGGTACCGGACTGGATGGCGGAGAATGGCGTGAGCGAGCACTGCCAGCGCTGGATGAGGGCCACGGCGCTCGGCGGCATCGCGGGCACCCTGCGGATGACGATGTGGGAGCTCTTCCTGCGGATCGGCACCAACCTCGGGTCGATCCTGGGGCGCCGGGGCTCCGCGTTGTACTGGAATGCCCGCCCACCCAACGCCGAGGCGGGCTTCGTGAGTGCCTGGCGACGCGCGCTCCGGGAGGCGGGCGTGGTGATGCGTTCGGGTGTCGCGACCGTGATACGCGAGGCAACACGGGAGCAGTCGCGAGTCGAACTGGCGGACGGCGAGCACGTGGTGGCCGACGCCGTCTTCCTCGCCGTGCCCCCTCCGGCCCTGGCCAAGCTGCTCTCAGCCAGCGACGCCACGATCGCCCGAGGCTTCGGGCACGAGCCCGCCGCGCTCCCCGGCCTGCTCTCCGACTCGAAGTACGAGCATCTCGGCATCGCGTGGTTCTTCTCGGAGCCGCTCCCCGCCGAGCTGCCGTTGGGCGGGCACAACGTGCGCCGTCACTGGCACGCGATCCTCGTCCAGCACTCCCAGTACGCGGATCACCTCGCGCCCGGCGAGAAGGCCGTCGTGGTCGGCTCGGTCGCCGTCGACACCGCGCTGGTCCATGAACGCCTCGGAAAGCGCGCCAGTGACTACACGCCCGAGGCGCTCGCCGCGCTGCTCTGGGACGACGAGCGGCGCGTCGATCCCTGCCTCCCCGAGCCCTGTCGGGTAGAGGTCCACGGCCTCTCGAGCGCCACCCAGATCGTGCAACACGGCGCGCTCCCCGTCCGCTGTGCAACGGCGCCCGTGTACCTCGCCACCAGCCTCAACGGGCAGGCGCGCTACTTCACCGCCTCGCTGGAGTCGGCGATCCAGGCCGGGGAAGCGGCCGCGGTGGCCTTCGACGCGGGGGCGTCGCTCGACGTGGCGCTGGCGGCCAGAGCCAAAGAAATGCCGTCCCGGCGAAGCAGCCTGGCGCTCGCGTAGAGCCGAGCCCTCGCACCACCGCCCAGGAGGGTCGGATCGGGAGCTCGCCGCGCAGACGTCGTAAGCAATGGACAATCGAACGGCACTCGTCGTGAGCACAAGATGGCTGAAGCGGCACTGGCGGCGCCCGAATCCGGCACCCTCGACGCCACCTGCGGCCGCAGCCACCAGCAAACCTGCCTTTTCCATGCGCCAGCCTGCGCCCGAGGCTGCGGCTGATCGCGGTCGTCCGGTTGGAACGTACTGTGCTCGCGACGATTCCGGTTCGCGCAGCAATCGCTCACGACGCCGACTGGCCAGCGGGAGCCGGGCGGACGCCGACCCCGTCTGAGCGGCAAGGCTGTGCGGTCAGAAGCTCGCGCCCGTCCATGCCTCCCAGGCGAGGCGACGGATCTGGTGGTGCCCCTCTTGGGTGGGGTGCGCGCAGTCGTCGCTCATCCAGCCGTCACCGCTGTTGAGCCCGTGGCCGTAGAAAAGCCCGTGGTCGTCGAGCAGCAGGGCGCCCTCGGCGTCAACGGCATCGGCGATCGCCTCGTTGAAGATCCTCAGGTTGGCCACGGCGGTGTCGCCCGTGTCGGCGCCGCCGGAGCCGGTGTCGCCCGCTGACTCCGTGGACGGCTCGCTCCCGGTGCTGTTGCCCGAATCGCCCACCTCCCCGCCCCGCGGCACGGTGGAGGTACAGCCGACGAAGGGTAGGAAGATGGTGAGCATCTGTCCGGCGGGGCGGAAAGGCCTACGCGGGGAGACGGGGGCGCGCCTTGGCTCCACCGCCCGCCGCCCGCGATAGGCGACGGCATGCGCTCCTGTTTCGTGATGGACTGGATCGACTCCCTCGATCTCTCCGGCGACTCCACCTACATGCTGATGCAGGGCAGCACCCGCCGCGGCTGGGAAACGTGGTGGTGCCACCCCAGCGAGATGTGGGGCGAGGCCGGCAAGACCCGCGCGCGCATGCAGCAGGTACGCGCCACGCCGACGGGCTTTGAGAAGGGCGAGTGGGCCGAGCGGCCGCTGGGCGACTTCGACCTCGCCTGGATGCGGAAAGATCCGCCCTTCGACATGACGTACATCTTCAGCACCTACCTGCTCGACCTCGTCCCCCGGCGCACGCTGGTGCTCAACGCCCCAGCCGGGCTGCGGTCGCGCAACGAGAAGCTCTTCGCGGCGGCCTACGCGGACTTGACGCCGCCCACGCTGATCAGTCGCGACATCAAGCGAATCATGGCCTTCGCGGCAAGCCTACCCGACCGGGTGGTGCTCAAGCCCTGGGACGGCAACGGCGGCCGGGGTGTCCTGGTCAGCAAGATGGGCGATCCCAACCTGCGCTCGATGATCGAGGTGCTGAGCAGCGAGGGACGCGAGTACATCCTCGCGCAGCAGCACCTCCCGGAGATCGTGGAGGGCGACAAGCGGATCATCCTGGTTGATGGCGAGCCCCAGGGCGCGGTGCTCCGCGTGCCCGGCAAGGCCGACCACCGGGGCAACCTGCACGTCGGCGCCACGGCGCATGCCACCCAGCTCACGGCCCGCGAGCAGGAGATCTGCGCGCGCATCGGCCCCACGCTGCGCGCCGAGGGCCTGCTCTTCGTGGGCATCGACGTGATCGGGGGCTGGCTCACCGAGATCAACGTCACCTCGCCCACCGGCATCCAGCAGGTGAACCGCTTCGACGGCGTGCAGCTGGAAGACCTCATCCTCGACGCCGCCGCGCGTCGTCACGTGGAGCTTGCTTGATCCTCGCCTTTCTCCTCTCGCTCGCGTTCGCTCAAGACGAGGGCGACGACCTCGACGAGAACACCGTCACCGGCAAGACCACCGAGACCAGCACCGCCCCGGTCGAGGAGCCCGAGGTGCCCGCCGAGGTGGATCCCGCCGAGGCCAACCGGCCCTACTCGCCCTTGTCCTACAAGGCCGCCGAGGTGCTTCGCATCGACGTGCAGTTCGCCGATCGATGTCGCAACGCGATTGAGCTCATCTACCGTCGCGACTACAAGGCCGCGAAGAAGGAGCTCGACTCGCTCACGACGGAGTACCCCACCACCGGCATCGGCCCCTCCGGCGTGGCGGTGATCTACCAGGCCTTGATGTTCGAGAACTACGACTTCCGCTACGAGAAGCAGTACCGGCTCTCGCAAGAAGGCGCGATCAAGCAGATCCAGTCGGGCCTGCAGACGCCGGGCAACGAGTCGATCGAGTACTTCCTGCTGGCGGGCATGCGGGGCATCGAGGGCATTCACCTGATGCGCAAGGGCGAGTTCGTGGCCGCCATCGGCAACGGGCTCGACGCGGTGAAAGCGCTCTCGGAGAGCGTGAAGGCCGCCCCCGCCTTCATCGACCCGAAGCTCGGCGACGGCATGTACATGTACTGGCGCACGGTGGTGGCGCGCGCCTCACCGCTGGTGCCCGATGGCGCCGACGAGCGGGCCGCAGGCAAGGAACTCATGAAGAAAGTGGAGAAAGAAGGCGTATTGTTGTCGCCCGCCGCCACGCTCGCCCTGTCCTACTCCTACATCGAGGAGCGCGACCTGCGAAACGCGCTGGCGCGAACGATGTACGGTCGCACGAAGTATCCGAACAACGTCATCAACAACATGACCGCGGGCCGCGTGCTCACCAGCATGCGCCGCTACGAAGACGCCCTGCGCATGTACAAGGACGTGCTCGCCTACGCGCCCGATAATCAGCGTTCTCACTACCACATGGGCGTGGTGTACGCGCGCATGTCGCGCTTTGCCGAGGCCGAGAAGTCCTTCCAGAACTACATCGGTTTCAAGGACGTCCTCCCCGAGTACCGGGGACAGGCTTACTACCGCCTCGGCCTCTTGTTCGCGCGGCAGGACAAGACGACCGAGGCCAAGTCGGCCTACGAAGCTGCCGTGAAGACCTCGAAGCACGAGGCGGCGAAGCGCGCCCTGGAGAAGCTGTGATCTGGTTGTTTGCCTGTACCCCCGAGCCCGAGAGTCCCTACAAGCTGCAAGAGCTGGGCAGCGTGGTGGAGTTTTCGCTGGTCGACCAGGAGGGCGCCACCGTCACCCGCGACACCCTGGTGGGGAAGCCCTTCATCGGCGACTTCATGTTCACCAAGTGCCCCGACATCTGCCCGATGCTCAGCACGCGCATGGCGGCGGTGGGCACACGCTACGGCGACAAGCTCCAGCTGGTGAGCTTCTCCGTCGACCCCGGGAACGACACGCCACCGGTGCTCCGCACCTACGGCGAGCGCTTCGGCGCGAGCTACCCGCAGTGGCGATTTCTCACCGGCGACACCGCGGCGATGCGCGCGGTCGTGGTGGGCGGCTTCAAGCTCCTGATGGAGAAGGCGCCCGCCACCACCGAGGCCCCCGAGACGGTGCTCCACGGCTCGCGCTTCGTGCTGGTCGACCAGGCGGGGACGATCCGCGCCTACCCGGACCCCGACGTGCCGGGCGAGATCGAGGGCTACGTCGACCTGCTCCTCGCTACTGGGGGATGACCAGCTCCATCCCGAGCGCGAGCTTGGTGCCGTCGGTCCCCGTCTGTGGGTTGGCCTCGGCGATCTTCTTCCACTCGCTCTTGTCGCCGTAGTAGCGAGCAGCGAGCTTGTAGAGGGTCTCGTTCTTCTTCACCACGTGGGTGCGCGGGCCGCTCTCCACCTGCTCCGCGTCGGGCGGCGCGACCACCTCCTCGGGCACGCCCACCTTCACGGGCACGAGGTCTTCCGGGGCGGCCGGCTCGATCACGATGTCGGGGAGCGAGCCCTCCACCAGCGGCGGCGCCGCGTCGATGATCACCGGCGCCGGCGCGGGGTCGCTCCCGCCGAAAACCAACATCAGGCCGATCACCACCGTCCCGAACACGCCGGAGGCGAGGGCAGCGAGCTTCCAGGAACGTTCGCGCTCGCGGGTCTCCGACACCTCGGTCTCCAGCCGTACGGCCTCCGACCGGAGCGTCTTCGCCTCCTGGCGAAGCGCACGCATCTCGCCGAGCTCTCGGGCGGCCACGCGGGCGCGGTGCTCTTCCTCGCGGCTGCGCTCGGCGCGGATGGCGGCCTCGAAGGCGTCGCGCAAGCCGGCCGGGGCGAGGGCACCGGCGGCCGTCGCGGCATCCAGTCGCGACAGCGCATCGTTCCAGCGGCCCTGCGCGGCGTGAACGCGCGCGAGCAGCAAGAGGGCGTCGCCGTCGTCGGGGTCGAGGCAGACGAGCATCTGCAATCGCTGCTGGGAGGGGCCGAGGTGACCGTCGCGCGCGAGGACCAGCGCCTCGTTGTACAGCGTGCTCGGCACGTGGATACCGGCCTTCTGGCAGGCGTCACCGATGCGGGCAGGCGTGTCGCCGGTCACGGGGCCGGGACCGGGCCGCGCGGGTTCGTCGAACAGGCCAAGGTCGAGAGCGAGGTTGTCGGACATGGGTCACCGGGGAGGTGGGTGCGACGGGAATCGCACGGGGGGACATCGATCGTAGCGCATGAGTATTGACATGTCCAGAGTTGGACTCGATTAGACTCGCGCACGATGTCGCTCCTGCCCTGGTTCCTCCACGTCCTGTTCTGGGCCCCCTTCGTCGCCCGGGGACAGATTGATCGCCTCACCGGCAAGCAACAATCAGGACCGGCGGCCCACAGATCGTCGGCACCGAGCCTTGTGGTGTGGCTCCACGGAGCGGCGCTCTTTCCCACCTACTTCGGCATGGGCGCGGGGAGCTTCGGCCAGTGGGCCTACGAGCTTCCCCTCCTCGTCCGGCTCCTCGGCGTGCCCTTCTTCCTCGGCGCCACGGCGCTGGTCATCCGCACGCTCCTGGTGTTTCGATCCTGGCGTCTCCGGGCCGAGCTCACCGCCGAGCACGAGCTCTGTACCGACGGTCCCTTCGCGCGGATCCGTCACCCCATCTACACCGCGATGGTGCTGCTCACCGTGGGCACCGCCATGCTGGTCCCCAACCCGCTCACCCTCCTCGGTGTGCTGCTGAACTTCGCGGCCGGCGACTACCGCGCGCGCCAAGAGGAGAAGCTCCTCGCCGGGGCCTTCGGCCAGCGATACCTCGACTACATGGGTACGACGCGGCGATTCGTGCCTGGGGTGTACTGATGTGGTGGCTCGGGTGCGTCCAGTCGCCGCCCGGGCCGAGCGAGATGATCGCCGACAGCGTGGCGCTCATCGACAGCGCCGAGGAGGCGCCTGGTCCCGACGTGGACGAGTGGGAACTCTATAGCGACGAGGTGGTCCACCGCTTCGACATCACGCTGTCCGACGACGCGATCAACCAGCTCAGCGCCTACCCCGACCTCTACGTCGAGGGTGAGTTCGCTTACGACGGCGAGACCTACACGCGCGTGGGCGTACGCCTCAAGGGGAGCGCGTCTTTCCAGCCCATCGACCAGAAGCCCGCCTTCCGCATCGACTTCGACCAGTTCGTCGAGGGACAGACATTCCGCGGGTACGAGCGCCTCGGCCTGCACAACAACGTGTGGGACGCCTCGGCGATGGCCGAGACCCTCGCTTACTGGACGTGGCGACAGGCCGACAACCCAGCGCCACGCACCGGTTACGCCGACGTGTACGTCAACGGCGAGCTGCGCGGGCTCTACACACTGGTGCAGCCGATGGACGGCCAGTTCGTGGACGAGTGGTGGGACGGGCCTCACGGCGCGCTCTACGAGATGACCCGCAGCTGCGACTTCAACGTGTCGTGCGACTGCTACGAGCTGCAGTACGACGGCGCCGCCTACGATGCCGAGGGCATCTGGGCCGGTTGCGACGCCGCGGCCGTGGGCACGCCGGAGGCCATCGCCTCGGCCTTCGACTGGAGCCGATTGGTGCGCTACCTCGCTCTCGAGAAGGCGCTCAACCACCCAGATAGTTACTCGTATAACCTGAATAATTACCACATCTACGTCGACCCGGCCACCGGCTGGCTCACGCTCACGCCCTGGGGGGCGGACTCCACCTTCGTGTACGTGTACCCGCCGTGGGACCTGTCGCAGCCCTGCGAGCCCGTGTACCTCGACGTGGACTACACATCGCCCTACGGCTGGCTGGCGCGCTGGTGCGAAGACGAGCCCACCTGCCGCGAGGCCTTGCTCGACGAGCTCGACTCGCTCGCGACTCTGATTGAAACCCTCGAGCTCGCTGATCGCGCCACGAGCACGCACGCGCGCATCCGCGACCACGTGGCCGCCGACCCCCAGGCGGCCTACTCGCTCGAGGATCACGACTACCAGGCCGCCTGCTTCGCGGACTGGATCGGGCGCCGACCGGACGAGCTCCGCGCCTGGGTGCAGAACGCGAGGTAGGGAGCGGGCATGTGCCTTCACCTTCGCTCGCGTGTGCTGGACTGGGTGGCCCGCTGGTTCCGGCCGGGCCACCGTACCAACAGGAGTGGGAACAACATGTCGCAGCGCTGATCGATCGAAGGCCGAGCGAGCATGCCGCGTTAGCACCGGCACCCGGAGTCCCCCATGCTCGCGCTCCTCGTCTCTTTCGCCCTCGCCAAGCCCGCAGACGCCGCGTGGATGGCCAAGACCGCCACCTTCACACAGGCCGACATCGTCAACGCGCGCGGCGTGGCCCTGGCCCCGGCGATGGTGGCCGCCCTCCCGGAAACACTCGACCCCCTGTCCTCCAACGTGGTCTTGTGCGACAAGCAGGGCCTCACCCAGGTGGAGTTCCTCATCAACGAGAAGGCGGTCTACGAGCTGCAGAATGGCAGCGAGTTCTCGCGGCGCTCGGCGCTCGGCAACACCCACGGGCAGATCCTCGCCGAGATCGTGAAGGCGGCCGGCGGCGAGGGCGGCGGCGGCTACTTCGGTACCATCACCGCGCCGACCAGCGCGAGCGAGAAGGCGGTCAGCGACTTCCTCAAGGGCCGGGAGGCCACCGACCTCGTGGTCACCATCGGCTGGAAGAACAAGGACGGCGCGTTCGTCTACGCCACCTTGTACTCCGACCGTTACGACGTGAACGCCGAAGCCCCGAAAGCCAAGAAGTAGGCATGTTGTTCTTGCTGGCTTGCACCGAGGTCGAGGACAAGGATCCTCGCAGTCGCGACAGCGGGCGGCCGCCTGACAACGACACCGCCGCCGACAGCGGTCACGAAGACAGCGGCAAGCCCAGCGACCTGCCCGCCGCGAGCGAGCTCGTTGACGAGATCCGCGCCGACAACGCGGCGATGTTGCACCTGTCGCAAGACGGTGGCTGGCCCGTCGAAACGCAGGACGGCCGCCTATTCGTCTACCTCCGCGACGGCGACTGGTCGCTGTCTGGCGAGTTCAACGACTGGGCCGAGGAGCCGATGAACTGTCGCGACGGCCTCTGTTGGCTCGTCGTGAGTGACCCTAGCGGCGGGTACAAGTTCACCAACGGCAGCGCGTGGATCGCCGACCCCTGGTCGCGCCAGTACACCTACGACGACAATGGCGAGATGAGCCTCGTCAACGAGGCGAGCACACGTCTGGAGCGGCACTTCGGCGTGGCCGGCATCTACATGGGGGCGCGCACCCTTCGCGTGCTCGTCCCCGGCGGCGGGCACGACCGCACCTTGTTCATGCACGACGGCCAGAATCTCTTCGATCCCGAGGCGATCTGGGGCGGGTGGCACGTGCAGGACAGCGCCCCCAGTGGGCTCCTGGTGGTCGGCATCGACAACACCGACGAGCGCTTCGAGGAGTACACCCACGTGCCCGACCAGATCGACGGTGACTGGTATGGCGGCGAGGGCGACGAGTACGCCGACTTCGTGCAGGGGACGATTCGCCCCTTCGTCGCCAGCCACTATGGCGAGCCCGGCCCCGTGGGCACCCTCGGTAGCTCCCTTGGTGGGCTCATCAGCCTGCACATCGCGGGGCGCTACCCGGGCGAGTACGCCTTCGCCGGCAGCATGTCGGGCACCCTCGGCTGGGGCAGCATCGGCGCCGATAACGACACGATGATCCAGCTCTACGCCGCAGCGGGGCATCGTGACACGGTGCTCTACATCGACTCCGGCGGCAACGGCGACACGTGTGCTGACAAAGACGGCGACGGCACCAACGACGACGACCTGACCGCCTCCGACAACTACTGCGAGACGATCCAGATGCGCGACACCCTGGTCGGCCTCGGGTACGAGTACGAGAAGGACCTGTTTCACTGGTGGGAACCGGGCGCCGAGCACGACGAGATGGCCTGGGCGGCGCGGGTGGACTTGCCGCTGGGCGTCTTCGTTTCCCTCTGATCGGGCTTTGGGCTTTTTGATATCGGGTACACTGCCGCCGTGGACGTTCTCTTCCTGTCGCCGAACTACCCCCCGGAGATGCCCCAGTTCACGCGGGGCCTGGCCGCGGCGGGGGGCCGCGTACACGGCGTGGGCGACACCCCCGTTCACGAGCTGCCGCACGCTGTCCGGCGAGCCCTGACCAGCTACCTCCACGTGCCGGCGATGGGCGAGGTGGCCGACGTGCACGCCCGCGTGCTCCGCTGGCTGGCGGGACGGCGGCCCGACCGGGTGGAGTCGCTCTGGGAGCCGCTCACCCTGCTCGCCGCCCAGCTTCGCGCCGACCTGCGCCTGCCGGGCATGACCCCCGACACGGTGCTCGGCTTTCGTGACAAGCCCACGATGCGGCAGCGCGTGGAGTCTGCCGGCCTGCGGGTGCCGCGCACCACCCGGGTTCGCACCGCTCACGACGCGCGCCAGGCCGCCGACCGCATCGGCTTCCCACTGATCCTCAAGCCCGTCGACGGCGCAGGGAGCGCCGACACGCACCGCGTGGAAACGTGGCCGAGCTTCGAGTCCGCCCTGGCCTCGATGCGCCACGTGCCCGAGGCCACCGTGGAGGAGTTCGTCGAGGGCGAGGAGTTCACCTACGAGACCCTCTGCGTGGAAGGCCGCGTGGTGTACGAGTCGGTGTGCCGCTACGAGCCCAACGTGCTCGTGGCACGGCGCAACGAGTGGATCAGCCCCATCATCCAGGCGCTGAAGTCACCGGCGGCGGAGTCGCTGGCGGCCGGCGTGCAGCTCGGTCGCGACGCGGTGACCGCGCTCGGCATGGGTACCGGGATCACCCACATGGAGTGGTTTCGCAAGACCGACGGCACCGCGATCTTCGGCGAGATGGCGTGTCGCCCGCCGGGGGCCAACATGGTCGACCTGATGAACTACGCCGATGACCTAGACCTTTTCCGCGACTGGGGCAACGCCGTGGTGCACGGCACGGTGCCCGCGCGCCCGGCACGGCCGTGGTCGGCGGCGATCATCTTCAAGCGCGCCGAGGGACAAGGCCGCATTCGCGCGGTCGAGGGTCTCGACCGCTTCATGCAGAAACACGCTGCGCACGTGGCCCGGGTGGACTTGTTGCCGGTGGGCGAGCCACGCCGCGACTGGCAGGCCACCTTCCTGGCGGACGGCAACCTAGTGGTGCGTCACGTGGACGAAGAAACCTGCCGGGACCTCGCCCATGAGGCAGCCGCGACCATCAAGATGTACGCCGGGTAACGCCGATCAGCGAGCGCAGGGCCGAGGCGGCCACGCCCACCTTCGCCGCTACTTCGTTTCCTTGTGCGGCGAAACCTTGCGCTCGAATCGGCAGTACTTGTTCAGCTCGATGCGCGCGGCGGTGTTCTTCTTGTTCTTCTGCGTGGCATACCGGCTCACGCCGGGGATCCCACTCTCGCGACAGGTAGTGCACTCGACGAAAATCGTCTGGCGGCCCTGGGCTTTCTTCTTGGCCATGTTCGACTCCGAGCAAAAGAGCGGCGCGGCTAACGAGCCTACCGTGGGGTGTCAACCGCCGGCGAGCACCTGGCCCGGCCACCGCGCCGCGTGGTCTGCGAGAGCGCTCGCCACGTCAACGCGGCCCGTCACGACCACGCGCCAGCGCTTGTCGCGTGCCCGGTGCACCAGCACCGCGCGCGCCGGGCGATCCGCCGGAAGCCCGACCCCGTCGACAAGGAGGCACGGCCCGGCGGGGATGGTGTCGACCCAGCGCACGGGGATCGTCTCTCGCTCCGCCGCGAATCGCGCCGCGAGGAAGCGCATCGCAGCACCGTCGGTGGGCTCGCGCGCCGGACGCAACGCCGCCAGCCCCGGGACCGCATGAGCGAGCGCCACGAGCGCCAGCATCGGGTGGGGCGCCCGGCCGGCCACGAGCAAGTCGCCACCGGTGTCGCTGGCACCCTCGACGTCGTAATAGCGGTCGAGCCACTGCGGGCGCACGCGCGGCAAGATCAGCTCCTCGAGGCGACGTTGCAGGTCGACGTCGAGCGCCTCCCGCGCGAGGTGCTCCGCTGCCCGGCGGGTGGGCGCTGAGGCGCGCGCCATCAAAGCGTGCATGAGGTCGCGACGTGCATGATGCTCGAATCGGTAGAGCAGGCCGCTCAGCGCACGCAGCACCTCAGGCTCATCGGCGGGCAGGATCCCGCGTGCCGTTTCCACCAGCAGGAGCCTCGACAAGCCGCGCATCGCGTCGCGGGACTATCCCCGAGGGAAGCCCGGCCGCCCCTTCCGGTTACTATCGAGCCTCCCGGAGCGTGGATGTCCTGGTTGCTGTTCGTTGATCTCGCCGAGGCGAAGAAGAAGAAAGAACCCCCGCCGCCTCCTCAGGAATGGGCGATGGAAGAGGGGATGAAGGCTCAGTGCTGGTACCCGCCGGTGTTCGAGGGCATGGCCGAGGGCGACCGCAAGCTCGCCCGGCAGGCCTCGCTCGAGGCGATGAAGGCGCAGTGGCTCGGGCAACGCGAAGATGGCGTGAAGTTCGAGGACATGGTGGTCGACGACGTGGAGACCGTGCTGCTCGGTCGCCCGCAGCAGATCGAGTCGATCGCGCGCGCCAACCTGGAGTTGTGCAAGACCCACATGAAGGGGGGCGACGTCGGCCCGTGGGCGTCCTGGCTCTCCGCGCTGCCCGGGAAGCTCACCGAGGGCGAGTGCCTCCAGCCGCTCACCTACACGCTCTTCGACTACCTCGACATCGCGCGCTCCTGGCAACGCCCCATCACGCTCTGCAAGGGCGATGTCGCCAAGCTCACCGCCACGGTGAAGGACAGGTACCGGATCAGCGACAAGGGCGAGTGGATCAACGTCGAGGGCACGGCCGAGAAGGCCATCGGGGCCGACTACCCCTGCAACATCGAGGGCTGCATGATCGGCATGCTGGTGGGTCGCTTCGTCACCGAGAAGGGCGTGGAGACGATCTTCCCCATCGGTGCCGGCACCACCTTCACCGCCCCTGAGAACGGCGAGATCACCTGGTCGATCAACGATACCACTTGGTACGACAACAAGTATTTCAAGAGCTCCACCATCGAGGACCGCACCGCAGTGACCATCGAGCCGGGCCAGTAGGTGGCGAAGAAGACGACCAAGAAGAAGTCGCGACTCGGCTTTGGCACGCGGGCGCTGTTCGCGCTGCTTCCGCTGCTCGTGCTGCTGGGCGGCGCGGAGGCCTACTTGCGCGGTCAGGGCTGGCCGAGCGGCGACGTGAACCCCCAGGACTTCACCCACAAGGACGTGTACTGGGTCGAGGCGCCCAATCAGAACCTCGAGGTCACGCCTCACCGTGAAACGGGCGGCAGTTTCCGGGTGTCGACCGACGCGAACGGCCTGCGTTTCCCCCTGCACACCGAGCAGAAGCCAGCCGGGGCGTACCGCGTGATGACGCTCGGCTGCTCCACCACCTACGGCTGGGGGGTCGACGACGCGGATTCCTACCCGGCGAAGCTCGAGAAGATCCTCAAGGAGACAGGCCATGTCGTCGAGGTGATCAACGGCGGGCAGCCCGGCTACTCGAGCTTCCAGGGCCTCTGGCTCTGGGACAAGACGCTCGCCGACTACGACCCGGACGTGGTGATCTTTGGCTACCTCGTACAGGACTCCCGGAAGGTCAAGTACAGCGACCGCTCACAGGCCATCCTCCAGCAAAACGGCGACTGGCTCAAGTCGAGCCTGCTCCACCAACTCAAGAGCTACCTCTGGCTACGCGAGCGCGTGAACCTCGCGCGTGCCGAGCAGAAAGACTTGCAGCCCGACATCGAGCGCGTGCCCCCCGAGGAATACGCCGAGAACATCCGGGCCTTCAAGGCTCGTATCGATGCTGTCGGCGCGAAGATGGTCCTGTTTGGCTACCCGCTCGAGCGCGCCGGCTACACCGAGGGGCACCGGGCCTTGCTCGCCTCGGCCAGCAAGGTGCTGGAGGTGCCGCACCACGATCCGCAGCCCGACATCGAGCGCCGCACCGCCACCGAGACCTTGTACTTCCCTCAGGACCGCGGCCACGCCAACGCGCTAGGCAGCGAGGCGATCGCGCAAGGCATGGCGCAGTTCCTCGTGGGACAGGGGCTCGTGCCGTAGCGGCCCGTCGCCGGTGATACCATCCGACGCACTATGCGCGACGCTGCCATCGTCCTTCTCACGCTCAACGAGATCGAGGGCCTCAAGGCCCTGTGGAGCCAGATCCCCGTCAAGGAATTCAAGGAGGTCTTTGCGGTTGACGGCGGGAGCACCGACGGCACGCAGGAGTTCCTCCGCGAGCACGGCGCGGGCGTGGTGGTCCAGCCCATTCGTGGCCGCGGCGTGGCCTTCCGGTGCGCCGCCGACGCGTCGAGCGCCGAGCGACTGATCTTCTTCTCGCCCGACGGCAACGAAGACCCGGCCGACATCGTCCGCCTCGACGACGCGCTCCAGGCGGGCGCCGACCTCGCCATCGCCCGGCGCTTTGGCCCCGGCGCGGTGAACGAGGAAGATGGGGAGACGGTGCGCCTCCGGGCACGGGTGAATGACACGCTGTCTCAGGTCGCCAATCGACTATTTTACGACGGTCCCCGGGTGTACGACACCATCAACGGCTTCCGCGCCTTGCGACGCTCCGCGCTCCTGCAGCTCGACACCACCGTGAAGCGCTTTCCGATCGAGTACCAGATCACCATCCGCGCCATGCAACGCGGCTGGAAGATCGCCGAGGTCCCCACCCGCGAGGGCCAGCGCATCGGCGGCGAGCGCAAGGCCGCGAGCTGGCCGGTGGGCGTGGATCACTTGAAGGTGCTTTTGACCGAGCTCCCCCGCAGCCGCCTCTTCAGCGCATGACCCGGCGCGAGCAGATCGCGGCGCTCGTCCGCGAGGAGATGCAGGAACTCCCCGTGGAGTCCGCCGCCGCCGCCGAGGGGCACCCGCTGGTGCTGCCGCCCTACGGCGCCGACGAGGTGATCGACGCGCTCGACGCGCTTCTGAGCACGCACGTCACCATGGGACGACGCTGTCGCGACTTCGAGGCCACCTGGGCCACCTACTGCGGGCGCAAACACGGCGTGATGGTCAACAGCGGCTCGAGCGCGGTGCTCTTGATGCTGGCCGCCTGCATCGCCACCGGCCGGCTGTCACCGGGCGACGAGGTGCTCTGCCCGGCCGTCACGTGGTCGACGTCCTTGTTCCCCATCGTCCAGTGTGGGCTGGTGCCGGTGATGGTCGACGTCGACCCCGGCACGCTCTGCATCAGCCCGGCGAGCGCGCGCGCTGCCCGTGGCCCCCGCACCCGCGCGGTGATCGCGGTTCACCTCCTGGGGCAGCCCGCCGACATCGACGCCTTCGACGACGACCTGCTCGTGCTCGAGGATGCCTGCGGCGCCCACGGTGCCCAGTACAAGGGACGGCGCGTCGGGAGCCTCGGCGGCGCCGCGAGCTTCAGCTTCTTTTTCAGCCACCACATCACGACGATCGAAGGCGGCATGATCGTCACCGACAGCGACGCGCTGGCCGACGCGATGCGGTCCGCCCGTGCCCACGGGTGGGTGCGCGAACGCGAGGACCGCGCTGGGTGGGTGTCGCGACACAGAGAGATCGATCCGCGTTTCCTCTTCGTGTCGAGCGGCTACAACCTGCGACCGACCGAGGTGGCCGGCGCCTTTGGTCTCGTCCAGGCCCGGCGCCTGCCGGCGTGGGTGGCGCGTCGCCGCCAGAACCACCGCGACTGGAGCGCAAAACTCCGCGAGCTCGTGGGCGTGTTCGAGGAGGCCCCGGGCACCGAACACGCCGGCTTCGCGTTCCCCATGCTGGTCCGTCCCGGACGCGACCGCGCCTCGCTCATGGCCTTCCTCGAAGCGCGTCGCATCGAGACGCGCCCCATCTCGGGCAGCAACCTCGCCCGGCAGCCCGCCTTCGCGTCGCTCGACGCGCGCTGTCCCGTGCCCCTGACCATGGCCGACGCGGTCCACGAGCGTGGGTTCTTCGTGGGCAACTCACACGCCTTCGGACCAGAACACGGCGAGCGGCTCGCCGCCGCCATCGCCCAGTGGAGCCAGACATGAAAGACGCCGGGATGAAAGTCGTGGTCACCGGGGGGGCCGGCTACGTCGGCTCCGTGCTCGTGCCGCACCTTTTGCAGCGGGGCTACCGCGTGCACGTAGTTGACAACTTGCGCTTCGGCGGCGAGGCGATGTTGCCGAACTTCATCCATCCCGCCTTCAGTTTCCGGCAGGGCGACGTGCTCGACCAGGTAGCCCTCCGGCGCGACATGGCCGACGCCGGCGCCGTGGTTCACCTCGCGGCGCTGGTCGGCTACCCCGCGTGCAAGAAGTGGCCGGAGGAGGCCCGGCGCACCAACGTGGACGGTGCCAAGTCGGTGCTCGACTCGATCCCCGCGTCCGGGCGCTTCATCAACTTCTCGACCGGCAGCAACTACGGCGAGGTCGTCGGTGTCTGCGACGAGAACACGCCCTTGAACCCGCTCTCGCTGTACGGCGAGACGAAGACGACGGCCGAACAAATGGCTATGTCGCGACCCAATACCGTCGCCCTGCGTTTCGCCACCGCGTTCGGTCTCTCGCCTCGGCTACGCCTCGACCTCATGATCAACGACTTCTGCTACCAGGCGCTGGTCAATCGTTACTTGCTCGTGTACGAGCGGCACTTCCGGCGCACCTTCATTCACGTGCACGACATGGCGCGCGTGGTGCCGCACCTGCTGGAAAACTGGGATCGCGCGAAAGATCGCGTGCTCAACGTGGGCCACGAGTCGATGAACTTCACCAAGGAAGACATCACCGGCCTTCTCAGCAAGAAGCTTGCTTTTCACCTGTACTTCGCCGACGTCGGGTCCGACGAGGACAAGCGGGACTACGAGGTGAGCTACGCGCGCATCCGCGACCTCGGCTTCGAGGTGGCGGTCGCCATCGACCGCGGGCTCGACGAGCTGATCCAGGGCCTCCGACTGGTGCGGATCCACAACCCCTACTCGAACGTGTAGCCATGGCGCTCGACGGGGCGCGGGTGCTGGTGACCGGGGGGCACGGTTTCCTCGGACGTCACGTGTGCGCCGCCGTCGCGTCACGGGGAGGATTGGCCCTGCCGGTGGGCCGAGCCGAGTGTGACCTCCGAAATCCGGTCGCGACAGCACACTACATGAGTGAGGAACGCCCCGACTATGTCGTGCACGCCGCCGCGGTGGGAGGCGGCATCGGCTGGATGAAGGACCACCCGGCCACCGCGCTTGCCGGCAACGTGCTCGTCAACACCTCGGTCTTCGAAGCCTGCCGCGAGGTTGGCGTGCGACGCGTCGTGGGGGTGTCCTCGGCCTGCGCCTACGCGCGAGAGGCCACGCAGCCCATGGAGGAGTCCACGCTTTTCCTTGGCGAGCCCGAGCCCACCAATGGCCCCTACGGCCACAGCAAACGGCTGATGATGATGCACGGCCGCGCGTTGCACGAGGAGTTCGGGCTCGACTGCGCCTTCGTGGTGCCCACCAACCTGTACGGCCCCGGCGAGTCCTTCGATCCCCTCCGTGCTCACGTGGTGGGCGCGCTCGTGCGCCGCCTCGAGGCCGCCCGCTCGGCGCGCGACGCCACCGTCACGTGCTGGGGCAGCGGCCGGGCCACGCGCGACCTGCTCTACGCGCCCGACGCCGCCGAGGCGATCCTCGACATGCTGGAGCGGGGCGGCGGCCCCGAGCCGGTCAACGTCGGCAGCGGCGTGGAGCGAAGCATTGCACAGATCGCAGCCGCCGTCGCGACCGCTGTCGGCTTCGATGGCGAGATCTGCTGGGATCCGAGCAAACCCGATGGCATGCCGCGGAAGGTGCTCGCCATCGAGAAGATGTACCGGCGGACCGGATGGACACCGCAGACCGACTTCGCGTCCGGGCTACAAGCCACCGTCGCATGCTTCCGCTCCTCCACCTAGCGGCCTGCCTCGAGCGCGTGACCGGTCAGCCGGTACCGCTCGACCCGCGGTTCTACGAGGCCGGCGAGGCGGCCCACGGGGGCGGCCAGGACGCGCTCGGCGAGCCCTGGGCCGACCACAAGGGCGAGACGATCACCGTGATCGTCTCGGTGGTGTCGGAGCTCAACAACGACGTGCAGTTCGACGTCGCGGTGCCCGACAAGGATGCGCCCGGCGGCGTGAAGCGCATCGGCACGCTGGTCACCTCTGCGAACACCGAGGTGACGCTGAAAGTGCCGACCGAGATCGAGGCCTTCGGCGTCGAGGCATTCCAGGACGAGCTTGGCGACGGACCGAGCGACGACGACCCCTACGGCTCGGCGCCGGTGGCGATGAAGCCGACACCGCCCACTGAGCCGGTGATCGTCACGCTGGTCCGGGGCGGGCGATCGAGCGCGCTCTCCACGTCCGCTCACGCCCCGTCGGTGGCGATCAAGCCGCCATGGTCCGACCACGTGGGCCCGACCGTCCCCTTTCGCGGCCTCGCGCGCTCCACCGTCGAAGGCGAGGTGCAGGTCGACGTCAACGAGATCGACTTGACGGCGGAAGGCGGCGTGAAACGTGCCGGGCAGATCCGCCTGACCGCGCCGGGTCCCTTCGAGTTCAATGTCCCCATCGAGGTGAAGGCCTTCGTGGTCGAGGTGTTCCAGGATCCCGGCAACGACGGCCCCTCCGACGAGGACCCGTACGCCGCCCAGAAACTCGACACCGCCACGCTCGGCGGCGCCGTGCTCTTCGAGTTGGCCTCGGGAGGTCGCGCCCGGGCAGCGGCGCTCCTCGCCCCCGATGCTGGGGGCGCAACCGCGCCGTGGGGCGACGTCGAGGGCCCGCGCGTCGCCTTCCTGGGCGAGGTCGTCGCGGCCGAGAGTGGCGAGATCCAGCTCGACGTGGCCGAGATCGACGCGGCCGCCGAGGGCGGCGTGAAGCGAGTGGGTCGCCTCGTCCTCGCGGCCCCCGGGAACTTCGAGCTGGCCGTGCCCGCCGGCGTGACGGCCTTTCGCGTGGAAGCCTTCATCGACCAGGCCGGGGACGGCCCCTCCGAGGACGACCCCTTCGGGGCCCTCGCGGTGAAGATGTCGGAGTACAACGGGGCACGTTCCCGCCTCGCGCTGGTCGCCGGGGGGCGGGCCACGCAAGGTGCCCCCGACCAGGTTGGCCCTGGTAGCGGCTCGAAGGTGCCCTGGGAAGACGTCAGCGGCAACAAGAAGCCTTTCAAGGCCGATATCGTGGCCTCAGGCCCGGGGAAGATCCAGGTGGACATCTCTGAGATCGACGCCAAGGCGCCGGGCGGCCAGGCCCGGGTGGGCCAGTACATCCTGCCGGAACCGGGCCCGGTGAGCTTCGCGGTGCCCTCCTCGGTGGCGCAGTTCAAGATCGAGGCCTTCCAGGACCCAGCGGGGGACGGCCCCTCCGAGAGCGATCCCTACGCCGAGCAGTTGGTCACGGTGGCGACGATGCCGGGCACGCTCCGGATGGAGCTAGCGCTGGGCGTCCGTGGGAAGGCAACCGGCGGCGGCGGTAGTGGTGGCGCGGCAGCCCCGCAGGGGCCCGACCTAGGCAGCGGCCCGAAGGTCAAGGTGGGTGGGCGTATCGTGGCCTCGAACCCCGCCCTGGTGAAGGTCGACATCTTCAAGACCGACGCGGCAGCGAAGGGGGGCCGCACCTTCCTCACGAAGGTGGAACCGCGGGGCAACGGCTGGTCGATCGACCTCCCGGTCGACTTCGGCAAGATCGAGATCGACGCCTACCTCGATGCCAAGGGCGACGGCCCCACCGGCGACGACCAACACGTGCTCAAATCGGGCGTGGCCGTCGGTTCAACGCCGGTGATGGACCTTGACCTGACGTTTGATTGACGCAACCGTGATACATGGCGGCTCCAGGAGGTACTCCGTGGCCGACCAGCACGCTCTCAGTTTTGGCGACACCGCCACCAGCGACGACAAGACGATGGCCCTGCTCTCACATCTGAGCATCTACGTGGCCACGTTCATTGGGCCGCTCGTCTTCTGGCTCATCTTCAAGGACAAGTCGGCCTACATCAAGTACCACGCGATGCAGGCGCTGATCTTCCAGGGCGCCCTGTGGATCCTCTCGGTGATCATCGGCGCGATCAGCCTCGTCACCTGTGGCTTCGGCGGGATCCTCTACTTCGTCCTGGTCCCACTGTTCTTCGTGCCGCTCTACGGCGCCTACGTGGCCTACAACGGCGAGTGGTCCGGCTTCCCGGGCCTGTCGGGCTTCGGCCGCTAGCCACCCCCGCGCGGGCTGCGCCGTTGCGTCGCACCCCACGCTTCCGGTATCGTCTCCCCCATCCCGAGCGCGAGGTCGAGCTTGACCATCTTCCTTCTCGTCGCGACCCCCATCGCGAATGCCGTGCCGCCCGAGGTGCTGGGCGACGTCACCGTCACCGAGATCCAGGCCGATCCCACCAAGGAGGCGCAGTACTACGCCGAGTGGTTCGAGCTGTACAACAACTCGGGCAAGACCCTCGACATGAACGGCGTGCTCATCGAGACCGCGAGCGGCAGCTTCCAGATCGAGGGGCCGCCCATCGTGGTGGGCGTGGGCGACTACCTGATCCTCGGCGTGTCGGCCGACACCGACGACAACGGCGGCGTCAACGTCGACTACGTCTACGACTTCGGCGACGTCAACCTCGACGGCCCCGATGATCTGATCAAGGTTTCCTACGACGGCGTCGTTCTCGACGAGCTCGACTGGGACAGCTCCTGGAGCTTCACGCCCGACAACGCGCTCGCCTGCGCCCCCAACGCCAGCATGAACGAGTGGGCCAACGACCTTCCGGTGAACTGGTGCCCGTCGCAAGTGTTTATGGCCTCGGGCATGTACGGCTCGCCGGGCGACGAGAACGAGTACTGCGGTGAGGAGCCGAACGTCGACAACGACGGCGACGGCTACGCCGAGTTCGAGGGCGACTGCAATGACGAGGATGTCCTGGTGCATCCCGACGCCATCGACGGCATCGAGGATCCCAACGGCGAGGCCGACGACGACGCCGACTGCGACGGCGTCCGCGACGACGGCGTCACCGACGACGATGGCG
This sequence comes from Pseudomonadota bacterium, assembly GCA_005778355.1. GTDB lineage: Bacteria > Myxococcota_A > UBA796 > UBA796 > SXON01 > SXON01. Next base: position 44,477 of record SXON01000205.1, read on the forward strand.
ACGGCTGGACCGAGGTGGCCGGCGACTGCGACGACGACGACATCGACACCTACCCGGGCGCCATCGAGACGGAAGACGGCGAAGACGACGATTGCGATGACTGCATCGACGACGTCGATGACGACCTGGACGGCTGGACCGAGTGCCCCGAAGCTTGCGACAGCGACGGCGACGGCGATGTCGATGACCAGGACATCGACTGCTACGACTGCAACGACGCCAACGCCGACTACTCGCCCGACGAGACCGACGTCCCGTACGATGGCAACGACCAAGACTGCGACGGCTTCGACGACTGCGACGTCGATGCCGACGGCTACGAGGCGAGCGCGAGCTACGGCCCCGGTTGCGACGGCTACGACTGCGACGACGCGAACGCTGAGGTGCATCCCGGCGCCCCCGAAGACAACGGCAACGGGGTCGACGACGACTGCGACGGCGTCATCGACATCCCCGACAAGGACGGCGACGGCTTCACCGCCCAGGACGGCGACTGCATGGACCTCGGCGCCGCTGATCCCGAGGGCTACACCGACGCGCAGCTGGTGCTGAGCGCGGCGGTGTTCCCGGGCGCCGCCGAGGCCTGCTTCGACCTCGTCGACAACGACTGCGACGGCTGGATCGACAACGCCCCTGACTGCGACCGCGCCGTCGACGCCGCCACAGTGAAGGGTGGTGGGCTCTGCGGCGTGGTGGACGGTGGTGCCACGGTGTTCGCCGCGGCCGCAGGTTTGCTCGCGCTCCGTGGCCGATCCACGAAGGGCCGCCGCTCCACGAAGGGAGGCGTCTAGACCATGTTGCTTTTGCTCCTCGCTGCACCCGCTCTCGCGGCCGAAGGCGATTCTGGCGTCGATTTCGAACTGTTCAAACCACACGCCGACTTCTACGGCTACAGCGCCGTCCCCGGCGGCGCCACTCTGCAGCACTTGCAGCTCGGCGGCGGTGTCTGGTTCGACTTCTCCGACGATCCGGTGGTGCTCGTCGATGCCAACGGCGAGCGCGTGTCGCCCGATGGCACCGACAGCGACGCGCTGGTGAACTCTCGCGCCAGCCTGCACGCGCAGGTCGGCGTCGGCATCACTCGCTTCGGCAGCCTCACCGTCGACATGCCCTTCGTCGTGGCACAAGACGGCTTCGCGGTTCCCAGCCTTGGCGCCACGAGCGTGGAGAAGGTGGCCTCCGCCGGCGCGGGCGACCTCGTGGTCACCCCCCGGGCCGAGATCCTCGACCGCGACTACCTTCCGGTGGGGCTCGCGGTGTCGGTCCCCATCGGTCTGCCCACCGGCAACGCCGAGGCGATGCTCGGCGAGGGCGCCGTCTCCGTGGCCCCCCAGGCTACATTCGAGTGGTCCGACGGGCAGATTCACACCCGCGCCTACAAGATCCGCACGGCGGCTAACGGCGGTCTCCTCATCCGCGAGGCGGCTCGCATCAAGGACACCAGCATCGGAAACGCTTTTGTGTACGGCGTGGGCGCAGGTTGGCACCTCGCCCAACCGGCCGAGCTCACCCTCGAGTTCCACGGCCAGAGCTTCGGCGCGAAGGCCTCGCAGAACGCGGCCGAGCTCCTGCTCGGCGCGAAGCTCTTCGCGGGGGAGTTCGTCGTGATCAGCGCCGGCGGCGGTACCGGCCTAGGCGGCGGTGTAGGTGCCCCCGACTTCCGGGTGTACGCCGGGGCGAGCATCGCCCCCTCCCTCGACCCAGCCAGCCGCGACACCGACCGGGACAACATCCGCGACGGCGACGACAAGTGCCCGAAAGACGCGGAAGACCTCGACGGCTACCAGGACAAGGACGGCTGCCCCGAGCTCGACAACGACGCCGACGGGCGCGAAGACCAGGTCGACAAGTGCCCCGACGACCCGGAGGACGACGACGGCTACCTCGACAACGACGGTTGCCCCGAGGCCGACAACGACAAGGACGGCGTGGCCGACGCCGACGACCAGTGCCCCAACGAGCCCGGCACCGCCGAGCTCGCCGGTTGCCCGAACCGCGACACCGACGGCGACGGCATGGGCGACGACCTCGACCGCTGCCCCTACGACGCGGAGGACTTCGACGGCGACCGTGACGAGGACGGCTGCCCCGAGGAGCCCTCGCGCGTGGTCGTGGAGAAGAACTTCATCCGCATCAACGACCTCATCTACTTCGACTTCAACAAGGCCACGATCCAGGAGCGCAGCTTCGACCTCGTGGACGAGATCGGCAAGGTCATCAACGAGAACCCGCAGATCCTTCGGATCCGCATCGAGGGCCACACCGACGCGGTGGGCAACGACCTGTCGAACCTGAAGCTCTCGCAGGCACGCGCCGAGGCGGTGAAGGCCTACCTGGTGAGCAGGGGCGTCGACGCGTCCCGTCTCGACGCGGCGGGCTTCGGCGAGATGCGACCGGTGGACAGCAACGACACCGAGGAAGGTCGGTCGAAGAACCGTCGCGTCGAGTTCATCATCGTCGATCAACGCTGATCCGCGTCGAGTCTGGCCCCGGTGACAGGGGCCGCTTGCATTTTTCAGGTCCCTGGCTGTACCATTGCTCAGGTACACGAGGGCTCCCCATGCGCACGGTCACCAGTGTTGCTTTTCTCACCCTTCTCGGCGCCACCGGCTGCGAGGTGGGCGTGACCGTCGATGACGGCGTGAAAGAAGGGGAGGACCCCACCGGCGACACCGCCGGCCTCGAGGAAATCCCAGGAGATACCGACGATTCCGGTGAGGTGTCAAACCTCGGCGAGGTGAGCGGCACCGTGCAGGTGGAACTCTACACCACCGACGAGAACGGCGACCTCTACTGGATGGACTGGGAGGAGGCGTACGGCGACGACTTCCCCTTCGGCTCGATCTTCGTGGCCGCCTACACGCTCGACGACGAGACGCAGCTGATGACGTTTCACGACCAATACGTCGTGCGCTCGCCCGACCCCGAGGGCAACAGCTACTCCATGCAGATCGACCCCGCAGTGGCGGCGACGATCCGCGTGTACGCCATCCTCGACTACTGGGGCGACGGTATCCTTGCGCCCAACGAGCCCATCGGGATTTGGCCCGACGAGGTGCCCGTCGTGGCCGGGGCTGAGGTCACCGACGTCGATGTCACCATTCCCGCGCCATACTACGAATTCTCCAGCGGAAGCGGCGGCGGCGGCGGCCCTGACGGCATCGGCGGCGGCGGCGGCGGCGACGGCAGCGACTCTCCCTACGTGACCATCAGCGGCGACGCCCTCATCACCGAGGAGTACGCCGGTGGTTCCTGCGTGGCCATCCTCTACGACTCCGCGGGCGCCGTCCCGTACTACGCGTCCTCCTTCACCCCCACGAAGACCGACGAGGGCGCCGAGGGCACCTACTCGCTGAAGGTCACGCCCAACTTCGGCACCGCGAAGCTGATGGGCGCCTGGGACGCAAACTTCAACGGGCTCATCGACCCGGCCGACGAGTGGGGCAGCTACGTCGACGAGACGGGCAGCCTCGCCAACCCCATCACGGTGGGCAGCGAAGACATGCCCGGGTACACGTTGATGATCCCCGACGGCAGCAGCGGCTCGGCAGCAGCGCTTCCTTTCGTGTTCATCAGCGGCGACATTGGCTACTCCCCCGGCTTCGACAGCCTCGGCGCAGGCGCGACGGTCTACGTGGCGGCGCTGAAGTACCGCCCCGACTCCGACATCACTGCCACCGACCTGGTGAACAACGCCTACGACTGGGACGTGTACTCCGGCGCCGATTTCACCTCGGCCTCGCTGGACTACTCTCTCATCGCGCCGGCCAACACCATCGTGTACCTGTGGGCCTACCTCGATGACGACGGCGACGGCACCCTCAACGAGGAGAGCGACGCCATCGGCTCCGGCGGCACCGACAGCACCGGACGGCTCGCGACGGGTTCTGCCTCGCACGCCGACATGCATATCGAGCTCGCCACGGTCGAATAGCGTCACCTGGGCGACCTGAGCGCCGATCGCGCAATGGGCACCTCCGGGGGAATCTCCGGCGTCGCGGGGTGTGATACCCTTCCGCGCCTCCTGGAGTCCCGATGTTCTTGCTCGTTGCCGCCCTCATCGCCACGCCTGCTCACGCCGGCGCGAAGGCCTCGTCTTTCCAGAAAGAGAGCAAGCAGGGCACCAACTACTGGAACGCAGGCTCGGCGATCGACGGGAAGCTCGAGACCGCGTGGATGTTGCCCGGCGAGACCGCCAACCGCGGCGAGTGGATCGAGATCGACGTGCCCAAGGGCGAGGTCGACAAGATCGGCCTGGTCGCAGGCTGGGACAAGGACGAGGAGAGCTTCAAGGACCATCCCCGCGTGAAGCAGGTGCGGGTGGACGTGTACACCCTCGACAACGACCAGACCCCCAAGCAGGTGGGCACCAGCACGCTGGAGGTGGCCGACCAGCGCGGCTGGCAGCTGCTCGACATTCCCGACGTGAAGGTGGGCGACGACAGCTTCTTCGGCGGCAAGGTCCGCATCTCGATCGTCGATATCTTCGAAGGCGACGACTTCCCGAACCTCGGCGTGTCAGAGGCCTGCGTGTACCTCAAGGAGTTCGACGCGGCGCCCAAGATCATCGCCCCCGAGGGCATCGAGGCGCTCATCGACAACAATGTCAAGACGCTCTGGACGGGCGCCGCGGGCGCCGAATTCACCGTCACCCCCGGCGGCTTCGCCGTGTCGTCCGTCGGGTTCCAGGGCGACAAGGCCCACGGCCGTGCCAAGACGGTGAAGCTCACCGCCGGCAACATGGTGGTGGAAGCCACGCTCGCCGACAAGCCCGATCTCCAGTGGGTGAGCCTCAAGCCATTCAACGGCTACGTGGGCTCGAGCATCGACGACGTGGTCATCACCGTCGTCGACGTGTACCCCTCCGCCACGAACGACCTGGCCCTCCAGGAGCTGAAGTTCAAGGCGAGCTACTTCGAGGGCATCTAGCCCCCCGGAAAAGCAGCGAGGCCCAGCACGCTCACGCGTACCGGGCCCACTGAAGCGCGGGGGGAGGACGGAGTCCCCCCCCTCACCAGACTACGGCGTCGCGGGCGCGGCGTCGGTGGTGGCCACAGCGCCGCCGATCGTCACCTCGACCGAGGCGGTCAGGGTGCCGGAGGTGGCGGTGACAGTGGCCTTGCCCTCGGCCTTGCCGAGCACGTTGCCGTTGGCGTCGACTTCGGCGATGTTGGCGTCGGAGCTCGACCAGGCAACGGTCTGGCCCTCGACCGCGGCGTCGCCGGCCTTCACGGTGGCGGTGAGCTGGGTGGAGGCGCCCACGGCCCAGGCCTGGGTGGCGTCGTAGCCGGCCACTTCAACCTTGTCCGGGAGAGCGACGACGAACTTGTACGCGCCCTTGACCTCGCCGACCTTGCACTCGACGGTGGCTTCGCCGTTGGCGACCGGGGCGACCTTCTCGCCGTCGAGCTTGGCGACGGAGGCGGGGTTGACCGAGCAGGCGAGCTTGGGCTGCGGGTCGAGCGCCTTGCCTTCCTTGTCGAGGACGGTGGCCTTGTTCATGGCCGCGGCGTCGAGGGTGTGGACGGTGACGGTCTGCTCGCCGTCGAACTTGATGGAAGCGGGCTCGGGGCTGCAGCCGACGAGGGCGATGAGGATGCTGAGCATAGTTTTTTGAACCTTTGCGGGGATTCGCACCCCGGTTGAGCGCGGCGAAGGCCGAACTCTGGCTGGTTCGGAGGGACGCTCTACGCGGAGCCGCCCCGAAAGCGCCGCGACTCTACTCAACTGGAAATTTTTTGCAACCCCTCCACGTGCGATCTTGCACGCTGGGTGTGATCGCCCCCGGGTCTTAGGCCAGTGCGCCCGCGTTAGGATGGCCCCGATGGCCTCCCCGGAAGCCGAGCCGCGCCGCTTCGGCAAGTACCAGATCCTCGAGCGCATCTCGGCAGGCGGGATGGCGGAGATCTACAAGGCGCGCCTCGACGGCATCGGCGGCTTCCAGCGGGCCTTTGCCATCAAGCGAATCCTCCCGCACCTGGGAGGGAACCAGGACCTCGTCGACATGATGGTGGACGAGGCCAAGATCGCGGGTCTTCTCTCGCATGCCAACATCGTGCAGATTCTCGATCTCGGCAGCATCGATGGTCAGTTCTACATCGCCATGGAGTACGTGAACGGTCGCGACCTGCGCATGCTGATGGACCGCTGCAACCAGAAGAGCATCACGCTGCCGGTGCCCCACGCGGTCTTCGTCTTGATCGAGGTGCTGAAGGGCCTCGAGTACGCGCACAACCGCCAGGTGATGCGGGGTGGCAAGCCGGTTCCGCTCAACATCGTGCACCGCGACATCGCGCCCGGCAACGTCCTGGTGAGCTTCGCCGGCGAGGTGAAGCTCACCGACTTCGGCATCGCCAAGGCCTCGATCAAGGCACTGGAAACCATGTCGGGCGTGGTGAAGGGACGTTTCGACTACATGAGCCCCGAGCAGGCCGCCGGCCAGCCGATCGACCAGCGATCCGACCTCTTCTCAGCCGGTGTGCTTTTCTACGAGGTGCTCACCGGGGTGCATCCCTTCCGGCGCGAGGGCGAGCTGGCCACGCTCGACGCCATCCGCAAGGGGCAATTCATCCCCGCGAGCGAGGTCAATCCCGACGTGCCCTACGCGTTGGAGCAGGTGCTCGAGGCGGCACTGAGGGTCGACCCCCGAGAGCGCGTGCCCTCGGCCACGGCGTTCAAGGAGTCGCTCGACCGGTTCTTTCACGACGCGGGCTTCATCTTCTCCGCCTCGACCCTTGCCGCCTTCATCCGGGGTCTCTTCCCAGAGGCGAGCGGGCCCGACCGTCGCGCCGCCGTGGGCGACCTGCCCACCCGACCGCTGGAACCCGACGACCTGGAGCTCGAGCTCGATGAGTCATCCTCGGCCAGCAGCCACCGGCCCCTCACGACGCCGGGCGGCCAGGGCGCGGTGATCCCCTTTCCCCGTCGACCGAGCACTCAGGTCCCGCTGGGCGAGGAATCCACGCTGATCAAGAGCGCGGCCGTGCTCGCCGCAGAGGCGGCCCTGCTCGGCGAGAACCCCTTCGGCGAGTCCAACACCGTCATTCGTCCCCCGGCGCGGCCGGGTGCCGAGGCCGGCGACACCGTGCGCCTCGCCGTCGACCCCAGTCGCGACCGGTCCACGGTCATCTACCCGAGGCCGTCCGAGGCCTCGAACACCGCCACCCCCTCGATCCCCGGGGGCGGCGTGGTCACCGTGCCGCACGCGCCCTCCCCGCCGGTCCCGCCGCCCGTGCTGCCCGCGCAACCCCGCGGCGCGCGCACCCAGCCGGGGCGCCGCTCCGCCGGGGTGCCGATGCAGGTGCATGGTACCTGGATGCTCGTCACCTTCGCGGCCGCCGTGGCCGCCTTCGTCCTTGGCCTCCTGGTCGGCAGTCGCATGCACGTGCCACGCTCGTCCAGCTCAACTGTCGTCACGCCGGAGCCCTAGACTTGGAAGCCCCGACCCCGCGCCGGCCTTTCCCGCTGGCCGCCCTCGTCGCCCTGCGTCCCAAGCAGTGGACGAAAAACCTGCTCCTCTTCGCGGCGCTGGTCTTCTCCTCGCATTTCACCTCCCTTCCGGACGTGGCTAAGGCGACCGTCGGATTCCTCGCCTTCTGCCTGCTTTCGAGCACAGGCTACGTGTACAACGACCTCCGCGACGTGGAGGGGGACCGCAAGCACCCGAAGAAGCGCCTCCGCCCGCTCGCCGCCGGCGAGGTGTCGACCGAGGCGGCCTGGGGCATCATGGCGGTGGCGACGGTCTGCGCGCTGGCGTTGGCCTGGTCGCTCGGCTGGGCCTTCACCTGCGTGGCGCTCGCCTACTTCGCCACCACCCTGTCCTACTCGCTCTACTTCAAGCACCACGTCATCCTCGACGTGATGATGCTGGCTGCCTGCTACATCTGGCGCGCGGCGGCAGGCGCGGTGGCTATCGACGTGCGGATCAGCCCGTGGCTGCTCGTCTGCACCGCATTCGGTGCGTTATTCCTTGGTTTCAACAAACGTCGCGGTGAGATCCTCCTGCTGGAAGGCAAGCACGGCGGCACGCGCAAGTCGCTCGCCCACTACAGCCCCACGATGTTGTCGGAATTCCAGGCGATCACCACCAGCGGCACCATCATCAGCTACGCGCTCTACACCGTGCTCGGTTCACCCAGCCCGTGGCTGGTGCTCACCTTGCCCTACGTGCTCTACGCGGTGTTTCGGTACATCTACCTGATCGACCAGCGAGGGGAGGGCGCCGCGCCGGACGAGACCTTCCTGCGCGACCGGCCCATCCTGGTGACCAGTGGGCTGTTTGTTCTCACCGCGCTCGCGGTGATGCTCGTCGCACCCACGCCCGTCTCACGGTAGCCGCTCCACCCGACCTACGGCCCAACGGCCAATCGACGGTGACGTCGCGATCACGGAAGCCAGCCCCTGCCCGTCGGCGTCGCGGTAGGACAGCACGATGGGCGTGTCCTCGTCGATCTCGGCCGCGAGCCCGGGCAGACAGGCCTCGTAGCGCCAGCCGAACCACTCGGCCCGCACGCTGGTCGTGGCGCTGTGCCGGGCCACGGGCACGGTGAAAAGCTCGCCCTCGAGGCTGAGCACCACCGCGTCGCCGTCGAGGCGCCGGTCATCGCGCAAGCGCCCCGCCACGCAGAGCGCATCGCCGTCAACCGCGAGGGCCGCCGAGAAGCTCGCGTCGTCCGGGCCGTTCCATCCGTCGCGCACCTCCGCCTGCCAGGGCGCATCCACCACCGCCGGCTCGATCTCCCCCCACTCGCTCAGCCGCCCGTCCACCACCACGTCGAGGTCTGGCGCGAGGAAATCGGCACGCCCCCGGAAGGTGCGGTCGAGGTACTCCTGGATCCGCGGCTCGGGCGCGTCGACCAGCCAACGGACCGACACGATCCGGCGCACGTCGCTGGCCACCCGCTCGCCCGCGCCCGCCCCATCGTGATGCGGAAGCAGGACAAAGACGTTGCCATCGTCGTCCAGCGTCACCCGGAAACCGAGCTCCGGCCCTGCCGCTTGGACCTCGGGACCGGGCGGCAGCTCGCCCGTGGGAAGGCAGGTCGAGGTGGCCATCTCGCAGCGTTGGAGGCCCTCGTCGCCGCTGAACCACAGGTGTCCCCCGCGGACGCGCGCGAGCCGCCACGCCGACGTTGGCAAGGACAGCGGCACGCGGCGCCCGGTGAGCGCGCCACCGACCGCCCAGCCCCCGTGGGCTGGCGTCACGAGCACCACGCGACCACCGCCCGGGAGCACCACGCCCTCGCTCACGCGCACATCGAGACGGCCGCGATCATTGGGCTCCACGGCGGCGAGTAAGGAAACGACTTGCTCGTCGTCCGTCTCGAGCACGATCGACACCGAATGCGGCAAGGGAGGCATGTCCGGGGCATCGGTGCACCCGGCCACGAATCCCAGCAGGGCTAGGCTGCCTCGCCCCACGTCGTCTCCATCGGAATGACGTCATCCACGCCCGAGCCCTGCCAGGCCTTCCGAACGATGCCGTCGCGGCCCACGAGAAACGCCGCGGGCAACTGATCGGCGTGCGCCTCGGGAAGAGGCTGCCCGTTGCGCAGCACGGACAGCGCGCGACGCAGAGGCTCCGGGCGGACGCGCACGAGGGCCGCCGCTAGCCCAGTGGCGCGGGAGACGCCCCAGGACTCGAAGAACGTGCCGCGTTCATCCACGAGGACCGGAAAAAGCACGTGATGTCGGGGGACGAAATCGCGTGCAGCCTCCAGCGGCGATCGGGTGACGGCCACGATCCCTCCCCCCTCGGCGTCGGCGCGCGGCCAGGCCTCGGTGAGGGCGCTGAGGTTTCGCAGCGTGCCAGCGTTGGACAGCGCCGACCAGAAGGCCACGAGCACGGGGCCGCGTGCCTGCGCACGGGTGAGATCGAAGGGCAAGCCGAAAACCGGTTGCCCGTGCAGGCCCGGCGCTCGGGAGCCAGGCCCGATCAAGAGGAAATCCCGGGGGGCGCGCAGTCCGTGCCGTCGGTGATCACAGCCTGCATCCTCAACTGTTCCGCAATCCAGGCCTCGGCGACCTCGTCGGACAGGCCGGCGCGCTCGAGCTCCTGCCGCAAGAAGGCCAGCCGCCGACGAAACTGCCCGCCGTTGATGCGGAGTTGCCGGTGCAAGGGCGCGATCGGGCGCCCGGTGTAGGGCACGTCGCCCCCGAGGGAAAGCGCGGCGTGCTCGAACTCGTGCTGTTTCACGCGGGCCAGGTCCTTACCGTCGAAGAAGAAGCCGATGACGTAGTCCTTCGCCATGCGATCGACGAAGGCACCGACGATAGCTCGGACGACCGTTTCTCCGCCCGCCCGCTCGTAGAGGGTCACGGCACCGGGGTGGGCGCTGGGAGGCCGCCCCCCTGCATGATGAGCAGCTGCTCCGGCGTCACACGAGTGGGTCCTTCATCTTTCATGTCGGCAAAACCCACGCGCTCCGCTCCGCAATCCCGGGCGAGGTCGATCACGTGGACCACCTGGTCGTACTTGGCGTCGGGCGCCGCATCGACGAAGACGTTGCGCTTCGACGCCGCGCGACCCTTGAGTCGCCGCTTGAGCTCCTCGGCGAGCTTACCCTCGTCGATGGGGACCAGGTTCAGCGCGAGGCTCGCGTCGTCGTAAATCGCGACCATCAGCTGCTCTTCCTGCTGCGGAGGAGGAGGCGGTTGATCCTCGTCTTCCGGCGGCAGTTCGGTGGCCATCTTCTGCATCGTGATCGGCGTGAGCACCATGAAGATGATGAGCAAGACGAGGACCACGTCGATGAGCGGCGTGACGTTGATCTCGTCCATCCCGCCCTTGCTAGGTCCGACTTTGGCTCCCATGACTACTCCGCACCCTCTTCCTTGATCTTTTCCGTCGCAAGGAGCATCGTGTCCGTGCCCGCGACGTCCTTGTGGATGAGGTCCATCACCTCACGCACCTGGCGGTAGGTGGCGGTCTTGTCGCCCTTCAGCACGAGCGCGCGGCTTGCGCGCACCTTGATGATCTCGGCCACCAGCGTTTCCTTGGTGACCTCGGTCTTGTCGACGTACACGCGCCCGTCGCCCTTGACGCCCACCACGAGGTTCTGGCCCATGTCCTTCTCCTCCACGGCGGTCTTCGCCTTGGGGAGCTTGACGTCGATACCCGACGACAACATCGGGGTGACCACCAGGAAGATGATGAGCAGCACGAGCACGACGTCGACGAGCGGCGTGACGTTGATGTCCGCCATCGCCCCGCCTTTCTTGCCGCCGACCTTCGCGCCCATGGACCTCTCCCGCTCGCTGGTTGACTACTTGGCGGCCTGCGCTTCGGAGCGGCGCAGCACGTCTTTCTCGAGGTAGTCCACCAGCTCCGCCGAGGCGACGGCGACGTCTTTCATGATGTCGTCGATCACCGCGTTGAAGTAGTTGTAGAACCAGATCGCGACGATCGCGACGATGATGCCCACGGCGGTAGACACGAGCGCCTCGGCGATACCACCGGAGATCTGGGTGAGGTCGCCGCCGCCGGCCTCGGCCATCATGCCGAAGGCGTTGATGATGCCGAAGATGGTGCCGACCAGCCCGACGAAGGGGGTGGTGGAACCCGTGGTGGCGAGGATGTTCATGCCCTTGCGCAGCCCGGCCCCCTCCTCGGTGGACACGGTCTCGAGCGCGCGCTTGGCGGCGGCGATACCGTGCTTGTCGGGACGAGCCGCGTACTCACCCACGGCGGCTCCGAGGATCGCCGAGAGGTAGGCCTTCTTGTAGACCTCGGACTTGACCAGCTTGACCGCGCCTTCGAGGTCGTCGTTCTTGAGGGGCGCGCCGATGGCGCCCGCGAGCAGGCGGGACTGGCCGCGGGCCGCGGCAAAGTAGAGCGCACGCTCAATGGCGACGTAAACGCACCACACCAGCATGAGCAACATGACGACGAGCACCGCCTTCGCGGGGATGCCCATCGCTTGCCAGAGGCCGCCGATTGACAGGTCCATGGGGAGGAATCCTTAGGTAAGCTTGAAAACGAAGTTGATGTCGAACTGCGCGCGGATGGGCGCACCGCCATCAGTGAGCGGGTACCAGCGCCACTGCCGGGCCGCCTCGGCGGCGGCCTCGCGGAAGAGCTCAGGGCAAGCCTTGAAGCTGACGTCGGAAGGTTCGCCCAGCTCGTTGACGACGATGTGCACGATGCACTTCTCTTCCTTGAGCCCGAGCTGCTTGGCCGCCTCCGGGAAGCGGGGCTTCACCCGCGCCTTCACCTGGATCTCCGACCAGTGCACGGTCTTGATGCCGGTGCCGCCCAGCTCGCCGCCGAGCACACCGTCTTTCACGCCGCCCACGACGCCGCCGGCGACACCGTCTTTCACGCCGCCCTCGACACCGTTCGGATCGCCCTCGCCTTCCTCCTCTTCGACGGGCGGCTCCTCCACCTTCTCTTCGAGGATGGTCGGCTCGACGGGCACCTCCTCTTTCGGCGTTTCCTCGACCTTCTTCTCCTTCTTCTTCTTCCCGCCGCCGGCGGGCGGAGGAGGCGGAGGCGGGGGCGGAGGCGCCAAGTCGACGACGGTGAGGACTTCCTTGATTTCCTCGGCGTTTTCCACGGCGGCGGTCGTCAGCCACGCCATCCCGCCGAGCGCACCGCCATTCAAAAGCAGAGAGAGAAGCAGCGATCCCGCGCTGCGGCCAGCATTCTGCTTCTGGTTTCTGCCGACATTATCGAACATCGATCCGGTCCTCCGCCCGGAGAGAGCGCGCGACTTTACTCGCAGCTTTCACGCCGCGTGTCAACGCCGAGTCTAATCCTCGTCGGGATTCGAGATGGGGGTTTCCACGATGCCACCGGGGCCCTGGGCAAGAGCCACGATGCGGGCGTCGGCGGCGTCGAGCCGCTCATGGCACTCGCGCACGAGCGCCACGCCTTCCTCAAAGAACTTCAGCGCCTGGTCGAGCTCGAGCTCACCGCCCTCGAGCTTCTGCACGCGCGCCTCGAGCTCCTTGAGGGCCTGCTCGAAGTTGCGCTCCTTGTCGGACGGCGCGCTCACTTCGCCCCGTCCTGCGTGCGCGCGCGCTCGATCTGCGCGATGGCGTACGTGAGCCGGGTGCTGGTGGCAACGTCGGTGGCCACGAGCACAGCCGCACCTTCACGATTCAGCGCGATCTTCTCGGGCGCGACGAGGATCTGGCGCCGCGTGCCGTCCTTCGCGGACACATAGGTCATCTCCAGCTTCGCGCCCGCCTTGATCGCCTTTTCGATGATGGCACGGACCTCGGCCGGCGAGGTGCGCGGCGGCCCTTTCGGCGCCTCGCGACGCTTCTGCTGCTGGGCCGTACCCGAGCCGGGCACCGGACACAACTCTTCCGGCTGGGTGTCGGCGTTGTGCGCACGGGCAACCGGATCCTCCCGCAGCTCGCGCGCCTCGGCGAGCAGGTGGTGAAGCCGCTCGCGGCTCTGCGAGGCTTCCTCGTCGGCCGGGTACTTGCGTAGCTCCCTGCCGGGATTGAAGCCGTTCTCGATGAGGCAGAGCGCGAGCTCGGGCAGGCGCTTGCGGTCGACCGCGTAAAGGCCGGGTGCGAACCGGTGAGCGATGTAGGGGCGCAACGCGCGCACCGTCTCGAAGCGGCGCACCTGCGCGCGGTGCACCGTCAGCGCCACGATGTCGTGGAACTCGACGTCGCCGTCGTCGCCCATCCAGGCGCGCACGGTGCTCTCGACGTTCTCCGGGAGCCCGATTTGGCTGTACTCCCGGAGGAACTCCACCAGCTCCTCGCGGCGCCAGCCTTTCTTGAGCGCCTGCTCGATGCTGATCTCGGTGATCTTGTAGGTGTTGGCGCGGTCGCAGCCCATCAGCTCCGCGATCTCCCCGAGCCGGAACAACAAGACGGGCGCGAGGCCGGCCGGGGCAATGATCTCGTAGTTCGGCGTGAGGTAGAACTTGGAGAAGCCCTCGTCCTCTGGGGGGTCGAGCAGCGCGGTGGCGCGTGGCGAGAGCCGATAGAACTTCTGCTGTCCCCAGACGCCGAGCTCGACGACCCCGCAGGCCACCAGCGCGGTGAAACCGTAGCCCTCGCGCTCGGCGCCACGGGGCGAGGCGTACTGGCCCTTGTGGAAGCGCTCCCGCCAGTCCTCGCCGCGTTTCCAGCGCCGGTAGAGGGCCATGAGCGGGGCCTCGGGGATCCACTCACCCTTGCCGCTCTGGATCGCCCAGAGCACCCACTCCGCCATGTCCTGGCGCTTGTCCAGCGCGCGGAAAACGAGGTCGCGCTGGTCTTCCGGCTCGAGCGTGAGCCACTCGTCGACCACCTCGCGAGCCACCGACACCCGGTCGCCGCGCAGCTCGATCATCCCGTGCATCATCAGGAAGTCGTAGTGGAGGTTGAAGACCTCGGAATCGGGTGCCCAGACCTGGGCGAAGAACTTGTCGAGTTCCTCCTTCTGGGCCTTGAAGACCTCCTGCCGTTGCGTGAGCTTGGGCGGGTGCTGGTCCATGTAGGTGGCCAGCGTGGCCAGTGAGAAGTCGAGCGGCGGGCAGAAGGGCCGCTGGTCGACCACGCGGATCTCATCGTGCTGAAACGTCGCGAGCGCCAACTCGGCGCCAAGGTGCTCAAGAAGGTGGTCGATGAGCGGGTCGGGCACGAGGTAGAAGAAACCGTCTTCCACCGGCTTGCTCGCGACGACGAGGCCGCGGTCGCCCAGCACCTGCATGGTGCGCGCCCAGTCGTGTTCGCGACCGCCGAGCATGAGCACCAGCTCGCGGTGGAACTCCTCTGCCTGAGCGATGCCGCCACACTGGATGAGCGCGGCCAAGGCCTGGCGGTCGCGAGGCTGCATCTGGAAAAGGAGGCCGCCGAGGCGATTGCCCTGCGCGATGGCGCGAATGGTGAGTTGAACCACGCGGTCCTGCTCACCCACGCGCACGGGCTGCCCACCGAGCGCCCGGTAGAGCGAGTGGACCAACGTTTCCGGCATACGCTGGAAGTAGGCGGCCAACTCGTCGATCTCCGAACGCGACAGGCGACGCCGGCGGGCGAGCCCGGCAGAAGGTTTCCATTTCTTCCGGTGCACGCGGGGCTTGAAGGCCATCTTGCCGCTGCTCGGCATCGACACCCCATTGCCCTCGAAATCGTCGCGGAAAACACGGCGTGCGCGTCGACCGCGCGAGCCCGACTCCATCTCGGCCGCGCCCGAGGCCTCGGACTTGCCCTCCGGCGCGTTGCCCTCTCCGCTGCCACGACGGCGGCGACGACGCCTCCGCCTACGCCCTGCTCCGCCCTCGCCGTCTACCGGGCCCACGCCGCCCTCGATCCCGTCGGTGCTCATCTCAGCTTGTCCTTCTTGTGCCGCTCTACGCGGTCGCTTCTTGGATGTAATAGCGATAGCCCTGCTCGGTCAAGAACAACTGCCGCTTCATGGCGAACTCTTGTTCCTTGGTCTCGCGGGTGACGAGGCTGTAGAAATGGGCCCCGTCTTTCTTGGGCCGCAGCACGCGGCCGAGGCGTTGGGCCTCCTCCTGCCGCGAACCGAAGCTGCCCGACACCTGGATCGCCACGTTGGCGTCGGGGAGGTCGATGGAAAAGTTGGCCACCTTGCTCACCACGATGAGCTTGAGCTGTCCCTTGCGGAACTTGTCGAAGATCACGTCGCGCTGGGGGCCGGGCGTCTCGCCGGTGATCAGCGGCGCGTTGTAGCGGCGAGCGATGTCATGGAGCTGGTCGAGGTAGGTGCCGATGACCAACACGTTGTCGTCACGATGTTTCTTCAGGAGGCTGTCGAGCGGGCGCAGCTTGGCCGGGTTCACGGCCGCGAGGCGGAACTTTTCGCCCTCTCGCGCCTTCTCGTAATGCGCTGCGCCGCCATTGTTCCAGCCCACGCGCACCTCGTAGCACTTCGCCTCGGCGATGAAGCCGCGTTCCTCGAGCGTTTGCCAGGCCATGTCGAAGCGCTTGGGGCCAACCAGCGAGAAGACGTCGCCCTCGCGCCCGTCTTCACGCACCACGGTGGCGGTGAGGCCGAGCCGACGACGACCCTGCAGGTCGGCGGTGGCGCCGAACACCGGCGCGGGGAGCAAGTGCACTTCGTCGTACACGATGAGGCCCCAATTCTCGTCGGCGAACAGGTGGAGGTGAGCGAACTCCGCCTCCTTCGACGCCCGCCAGGTGAGGATCTGGTAGGTCGCCACGGTGACGGGGCGGATGTTCTTCACGTCGCCCGTGTAGGCGCCGACCTCGTTCTCCGTGAGGTTGGTCTTGTCGAGGATCTCGCGCACCCACTGGTTCACCGCCGCGCCGTTGGTGGCGAGGATCAGGGTCTTCTGTTTGACCTTGCTCATCGCCGCAAGGGCCACAATGGTCTTGCCCGCGCCGCAGGGCAGCACGATCACGCCGTTGCCGCCGGAGGGTCGACCCTCTTGGAACCAGCGTGCGGCCGAGGTGACCTGGTAGTCGCGAACGAGGAAGGGTTTGTCGTTGCTCTTGAGCGTGCTCCGGAGCGTGATCTCGAGGGGGTCGCCCTCGGTGAAGCCGGCAAGGTCTTCGACCGGCCAGCCGGCGGTGAGCATGCGCTGCTTGAACAGGCCGCGGTGACCGCCCTGGATGGCCAGGTAGCGGCGACCGTCTTCCACGAGCATCTCGCGCACCGTCTTGACGAG
>SXON01000206.1 GCA_005778355.1 Pseudomonadota bacterium
CTAGGCTGGAGGCTGCAGGGAACGAGCTGCAGCGGGCCGTCGATCAGGGCTCGTAGCCGTAGAGCGCGACCGGCCCCTCGATACACGCCTCGCCCTCGGCAGACGCCGGGCAACTGTCCGGTTCGAGCTCCGGCCCCTCGAAAGCGTAGAGGTAGTAGCGTCGCGAGCCGCCGTGGCCGTCTTCCTTGATGGCGATGTCGTAGTGCCGGGTGCCCGTCCACGCGTGCACCCAGTCGTTGAAGTTGTGGTGGCTCGAGTACCAGCACGCGTCGGTGTCGGCGTCGACGTGGGCCACCTCGCCGATGTCCCCCACCCACAGGTCGACCAGCGTCCACTCGGTGTTCTCCAGGGTCCCCGCGCCGTCCGACCGCCGCTCGATGCGTGCGCACAGTCGCCCGTCGAGATCCACGAGCTGGAGCACGTCACCCGCTGGGTCAAAGGGCAACGTGGGATCGAAGTCACAGTCGGCCCCCGTCCCCCCGGGCACCGCGTCGCTCCCGGTGCCGTCGCACTCCAGATCCGCCTCCGGCGGCGCCCAGTCGCGAGGGGTCGAACACTCGTCGCCGTCGGGGCACGAGTAACCGACACACTCCTCCACCCCGGGGAATCCGGCGGGGGCGTCGTCGAGGCCCAGCGCCCCCAGGCAAGCGTCGATGCCCGGCATGCCCTCGTTGGCGAGGCAGTCGACCATGCACGCGCAGACCTCGTCGCGGGCACACAGCTCCACGAGGTCGGCACACTTCTCGTCGATGCACTCCGCACACTCGTTGCTGTCCGGCGCCGCCTCGTAGGGACAGGAGAACTCGACCTCGCCGTCGCCCGTGTCGCCGCCAGACGAGTCGCCGGCCCTGTCGGCCGAGACGGTGGAGCACGCCAAGAAAAACAATCCAGAGAGAGCGTTCAACATCCCACCAGACTACCACCAGCCGCAGGACCTGGACGGGGGACCACGAGCGCCCACCCCGCCGAAAACGCTCGTTCCCTGCAGCCTAAACCCTACGGCCTACAGCCTCTCCCCAAACACCCTCTGATACAGCTCCCGATACGTGTCACTCAGGTCGCCGAGGTCGCGGCGGAAAACGTCCTTGTCGAGGTGGCGGCCCGTGCCGCGCTCCCACAGCCGTGAGCCATCCGGCGTGATCTCGTCGGCGAGCACCACCGCGCCCTGGTAGCGACCGAACTCCAGCTTGAAGTCCACCAGATCCACGCCGAGCTCACCCCAGAAGCCGAGCAAGAGCTCGTTGACCACCAGCGAGTACTCCCGCATTGCCTGGAGTTCCCAGGGTCGGGCGTAGCCGAGGATCACCGCGCAATCCTCGTTGATCTGCGGGTCGTTGAGCGCGTCGGACTTATAGAAGTGCTCGAGCAAGGGCCGGGACAGCCGCTGCCCCTCGGCGATGCCCAGGCGCTTGGCCAGCGAGCCCGCCACCACGTTGCGCACCACCAGCTCCACGGGGATGATCTCCACCCGCTTGCAGAGCTGGTCGCGTGGCGACACCTGCCGCACGAAAGCGGTGGGCACGCCGGCCGCGGCGACCTTCTCCATGAAGAAGGCGCTCAGCTTGCAGTTGATCACGCCCTTGTCGGCGATCTGAGCCTTCTTCACGCCGTTGAAGGCGGTGGCATCGTCCTTGTAGTGGATGATGATCTCGTCGGCCGAGGCGGTGGCGTACACCTGCTTGGCCTTGCCCTCGTAGAGCTTCTGGTCGGGGTTGAGCTGCATGGCCGCGGAGCTATCGCCCCGGGGCTGGCCGGGCTACGCTCCGTGCCGATGAGCCTGCTCCTTGCCCTGGCGTGCACTGCCGACACGGTGGATACCCGTGGAACGACGCCGGTCCTCGCGGGCGAGGAGTTCTTCGATAGCCCTTTCCCGAGCGACAGCCGCCTCGTGGACGGTCGGCCGTCGCTGGACGGCTTCCCCGGCAGCGGCAGCGTGCCCTTGTTCGACGCGTACATCGCCCTCGCCCCGGTGATGGACGGCTGGGGCACCAACAGCCCCGCCTACGTGCGCTTCGCCGAGCCCATCGACGAGTCGGCGCTGCCTAGCCCCGCCGGTTCGATCGAGGCCGATTCCAGCATCGTGCTGGTCGACATCGACGCCCGGAGCCCCCACCGAGGCGAACGTTTCCCCGTCGTCACCCAGTTCTGGTCGGTGTCCGACCAGTACGGCGCCGACAACCTGCTGGCGATCGCGCCCATGGCGGGATTCCCGCTGCGCCCTTCCACCACCTACGCGCTCGTGCTCCGGCCGCCGCTGGCCAGGCTCGGCGCCATGCCCGAGGGCTGGCAGGACGACCCGGCCTACCTGCCGCTGCGGGAAACCCTGCTCGCGCTCGACCTCGACGACGACAGCGTGGCCGTCGCGACCACCTTCACGACCCAGGATCCCGTGCGCGAGGTGGCGCTCCTCGCCCAGAGCATCCAGTCTGGCGAGATCGGTGTGCCCCCCTGGGAGCCGCAGCTGACACTCTACGAAGACCGTGGCGACTACGCGGTCTTCGAGGGCCACGTGACCGTCCCCATCTGGCAACAGGGCGAGCGTCCCTACCGGGAAACCGGGGGTGGCCTTGTCTTCGACGGCGATCACCCCCTCGTGCAAGGCTGGGAGCGCGTGAAGTTCGGGCTCACCGTCCCGAGCGGCGAGGCACCGGCCGACGGTTGGCCGCTGGTGGTCTACAGCCACGGCACCGGCGGCGATCACCTGAGCTTCTGCGCCTACGGCACGGTCGACGAGGAGGGCGGCGGCATGGCCGACCGCGGCGTAGCCATGCTGGGCATCGCGCAACCCCTGCACGACGACCGCGCCACGCCCGACACCAGCGCCGACCTCGACACCTTCAACTACATGAACCCCGCCGCCGGGCGCACCAGCTTCCGGCAGGGCGCCGCCGACCAGGTGTGGCTGGTGGAACGTCTCGCAGAATCCGGGTCGAACTTCAGCTTCGACGGGGCGGCCATCGCCATCGATCACGACCGGCTGAGCTTCTTCGGGCATTCCCAGGGTGCGATGGTCGGCGCGCTCAGCGCAAGTTTCCTCTCCACGCGCGTGCGCGCCGTCGGGCTCTCCGCCGCCGGGGGCGGCACCGCCGAGGCCGCGCTCAGCAAGGTGGATCCCATCCCCACCGCGCCCTTGCTCGCGGCCGCGCTCGGGATCGACGAGGCCAACCTGTCGGTGCTCCACCCCGTGCTCGGCATCGTCCAGATGTTGTCGGAGGTGACCGACCCGATGAACTACGGTCCCAGCTGGATCGCCGAGTCCCCACCGTGGCACGCGCGGGCGGTGCCGGTGCTCATGACCGAGGGCCTGGAAGACACCTACACGCCCCCGCGCACCATCGAGGCCCTGGCCACCGCCGCCCGGCTGCCCATCGCCGGCGAAATGCTCTACGAGCCCGCCGGATTCGACCTTCGCGGCCTCGGCGCCGAGGATCGCCCGGTGGAAGACAACGTCGTGGGCTACGACGGCGAGACGATCACCGCTGGCCTCGCCCAGTTCGCCGACCAGGGCCACTTCGCCGTGTACTACGACAGGGATGCGCGCACCTTGTACCGGGATTTCCTCGAGAGCGCGAGCTACGGCTCGCCCGAGCTCCCCGAGTGAAGATCCTCCTCGGCGTGACAGGCGGCATCGCCGCCTACCGGGCCTGCGAGCTCACGAGCCTCGCGGTGAAGGCCGGTCACTCGGTGCGCGTGGTGATGACGCAGAACGCCACTCATTTCGTGGGACCGCTAAGCTTCGAGGCGCTCTCGGGTAGCCCCGTGCTCACCAACACCTTCGCCGACGCGCTGGCTCACATCGAGTGGGCCAAGTGGGCCGACGTGGCGGTGGTGGCGCCTTGCAGCGCCAACGTGCTCGCCAAGCTGGCCTGCGGCCTCGCCGACGATGCGCTCTGCACCACCTTGATGGCGCTCCCTCGCGGGCGGCAGGTGGTGATTGCCCCCGCCATGAACACTGAGATGTGGCTCAACCCCGTGACCCAGCGCAACCTGCGCTGGCTCGACGAGCTCGGTCGCTTCACCATTGTCGCGCCCACCGAGAAGCGGCTCGCCTGTGGCGATTTTGGGCCGGGTGGGCTGGCCGAGCCGAGTGACATTCTCGCGGCGGTCGCGACAGGCACTTGATTCGTCGCGTCGCGACGTCGTATAGAAAGTCATGCTCTGGTTGACTGCCCTTGCCCTCGCGGGCGAGCCCGAATCCGACCCGTTCATGGTTGGCTGCGACACCAAAGACCGTGCCGTGGTGGCCGCCTACAACGACGCGCTCGCCGCCTACAACGCCGGGGACATGAAAGGTGCACGCGCCGCCATGGACAAGGTGCTCAAGCGCTCGCCCACCTGCAACGGCGCCCTCGTGGTCGGCATCTCGGCGAGGATCCGCCTGGTCGACAACGACGCGCTCGAGATGGCGGCGAGGGCGATGGCGGCCTACCCGAAACACCCGGAGTTCCCCGCAATGCTCGCGGAGATGGCCTTCGTCGCCCAGGCCTTCGACGCCTCGCTCGACGCCGCCCTCAAGGCCCGGGCCCTCGACCCAAGCCACGAGCGCGCGGCCCGATCGGCCTTCCTCGCCTACATGCGCCTGGGTCGCTACGACGACGCGCTCGCCTTGGCCTCGGAGTACCCCAGCTACGACGAGGGGGGGCGAGACTGCCTGCGGATCGAGATCCTCGTCGACCAGGACCAGCTCGCCGCAGCGGAAGCTCTCCGGGCGAACTGTAGCGGCTCCAAGTCGGAGATCGCCGACGACGCCATCGCCACGCTCAACGCCCACTCAGGCGACAAGGACGCCGAGCTGGGACACGCCGCCGACCTCGGAGTGTCGTCTCACGCGCTCTCGGCGCTCGCGCAGAAGCGCATCGAGGAGAAACAGTACACGGAGGCACGCGATCTCCTCGAGCGGGCGCTGGAACTCGAGCCATGGAATGCCTTCGTGCGCATCAACCTGGCCATGGCCTACATCTACACCCGGCAAAATGCCAAGGCCAAGCAACAACTCCAGGCACTCTACGAGGCCGAAACCTGGGTGACGCAGTGGCAGACAGGCGCGATCTCGGGGGTGCTAACCAAGGGGGCCGAGCGCGACCTGGAACGAGCCCTCCAGCGTGCTTTCGCCGAACTCGTCGTCCTCTTGGTCGAGGAAGGCGACACCGAGGAGGCGGGGGTGGCGCTCCGCAAGGCCGAGGCGCGCTTCGGCCGGATCGCGCCGCTCGCCGCGCCGACTGTCATCTACGCGAAGTCGACCGGGGGCGCGAAGGCGGGGTGGGAGTCCCTGGAGCGCGCCCTCGGCGCATTCCCGGAGGAAGCGGCGCTGGTGCACGAGGCTGGCCGGATGGCCTTCGCCGATGCGCCCGGAATGCCCACTGCCGTGGCCGAGGCCATCGCCACCCGCGGCGACGCGGGCGACCACTACAACCTCGTGGCGGGCTACAGCAACGCCAAGATGTTCTCCGCGTGCACGAGCTACGGCACGCGACTCGCCGCGACGCTTTTTTCGCGCGAGGACGGCCCCGGGCTGGTGTACGGCTGCGCCCTCGATGGTCCCGATCTCGCCGCGGCCGACGGGATCGCCCTGGCTCACGCCACCGCGCTCGACCCCGAGGCTCGCGTGTACCACGCGCATCTCTTGGTGCGCGCCGGCCGCATCGACGAGGCGCTCGCCATCGTCGCGACGCTTGACCGCACGCTCACGGGCCGCGCCGACATCGCGGTGGAGGGACTCACCAAGCTCGGCCGGCTCGACGACGCGCTCGCGGAGGCCAAGGCCGCGACCCTCCGACCGGCCACCCGCTACAACCTCGGCATCGCGCTCTACAACAACCAACGTGACGACGATTTCTCGGCGCTTTTGAGCGGTTTCGACTGCGCGCTCTTGCCCGAGGTGGCCAAGGACTGCCGGGAGTTGATCGCCAGCGTCTCGAAGTAGGTCGGGTCAATCCTCCACGGGCGCCCTCACGACCCGGTCACGACCTTGGTGCCTGGCCGGGTAGAGCGCAGCGCCGGCGCTCACCGCCGCGAGGGGGCGCGCGCTAGCCCTGGATCGGCGCCACCACCACTCGGTCACGCCCATCGTTCTTGGCCTGGTACAGCGCGGCGTCTGCGCGGGCCACGGCGGTGTCGGGCACCTCGTGAATCCGGAGGAGGGTCGCGCCCACGCTCACGGTGAGACGCCCGTCCATGCCCTCGATCCCCGTGCGCGCCATCACGCTGCGAATCCCCTCGGCCAGCATGCGCAGCTCGTCGTCGCCACCCACCCGCACTACAATCCCAAACTCCTCGCCGCCGAGGCGGGCGACCGTGTCATCGGTTCGGACCGACTCCTGCAACGCGGCGGCCACGGCGGCCAGGGCCCGGTCGCCGGCCGGGTGCCCGTGGTCGTCGTTCACACGTTTGAAGTGGTCGACGTCGACCAGGAGTGGCCCCACGCGCCGACCCGCCGTCGACGCCAACTCGGGTGCCCGGGTGAACGCCCGGCGATTGTAGAGCCGGGTGAGCGGGTCGCGCTCGGCCAACTCCCGAAGCTCTGCCTCCGCCTCGCGGCGGCGCTCGATCTCCTCCCGCAAGCGGGCATTACTCTCGCCGAGTGCGGCCACGTGAGCGGCATTCTCGCGCTCGAGGCGGTAGTGGCGGAACCTCGCGAGGGTGGTCACCCGCGTCACGGCGAAGCCGATGCCGCCGGTGCCCAGGCACTGCACCAGCGCCGAGAGGCGGCGGGCGTTGTCGTCCTGGGCACCATTGATGGCCGCTCCAGCCACGGCCAGGCCGAGCAGGTACAGGAGCCCGGCCTGCGGCGCGGTGAGCGTCGTCACGAGGGCCAGTGCAACCGAGCCCATGAGGAAGCTAGTGGGCGGGAGATCGTTCAGCTGGTCGATGCCACTGATCAGCGCGGTGATCGCCAGGTACTGCGCCGCAAGGGCAAGCAGTGCCCGGGACTGGGAAGGGGTTGCGTCCACGCCTCGCGACGCACGACGCCCGAACCAGATGCCGCTGGCAACCACCAGGAGCCAGGCCGCCTGCGCGGCATGCACCGCCACCAGGCCGCGGCCCCAGGGCGATCCCCCCTCGGCGGTGACCCCTTCACCGAGGCCGATGACCACCGCGTGCCCCAGGTGCACGGCAAAAAGTGCAATCCCAACCACCGGCAACGCGTCGATTAGCGCCGCGTCGCGACGGGCGACGAAGCCCAACCAGGTCGCATCTTCCGCGACCGGAGCACCGGTCGTGTCGATTCCGGCGGTCGGTGCGGCGGGCATCCACGCTGCCTACCACGCGCTACGCCCCTGTGTGCACACCTCCCGCCAGGGCGCCAGGCCTGCACGGAGCCAGTGTCCCCCCTCACCTTTCCCTCGCGCCGCGCGTGACCACACCGGCGCCGTGGTTAGCCTCCGGGCCCTTCACCGTGTCCATCCTCGACCGCATCGGCAACACGCCCCTGGTACGCCTCGAGCGCATCACTCGGGGTGTGGTTCCCGCCGGGGTGGAGGTGTGGGCCAAACTCGAATGGTTCAACCCCGGTGGCAGCGTGAAAGATCGCGCCGCCTACAACATCATCCACAGCATGGAGACGGCCGGTCACATCGGACCCGACACGGTCTTGCTCGACAGCTCCTCCGGGAACACCGGCATCGCCTACGGGATGATCTGCGCGATTCGCGGCTACTCGCTCACCCTTTGCCTGCCGAAGAACGCCAATCGCGAGCGTAAGCGCATCCTGCGCGCCTACGGCGTGCAGATCGTCGAGACCGACCCGCTCGAGGGCAGCGACGGCGCAATCCGAATGGCCAAGAAACTGGTGGCGGACAACCCGGGTAAGTACCTCTACCTCGACCAGTACGGCAACGAGGCCAACCCGCGCGCCCACGAGCTCGGCACCGCCGAGGAGATCTGGGCGCAGACGGGTGGACGCGTGACCCACTGGGTGGCCACGCTCGGCACCTCGGGCAGCTTCATGGGCACCACGCGGGGCCTCAAGAAGAAGAACGCCGCGATCCAGTGCATCTCGGTGCAACCCGACAGCCCCTTCCACGGCCTCGAGGGGCTCAAGCACATGGAGTCGGCGATCGTGCCCGCGATCTACGACCCGGCCCTCGCCGACCGCGACCTCGGCGCGCCCACCGAGCCCTGCATCGAGCTGCGCAAGCGTCTCGCGCGCGAGGAGGGCATCCTCGCCGGGGTGAGCGCGGGCGCCGCGCTCTGGGGGGCGATGGAGGTGGCCCGGGGGCTACAGTCGGGGGTGGTGGTGACGCTCTTCCCCGATAGCGGCGAGCGATACATCTCGGAGGACCACCTGTGGGACTAAGGCTCAAACGTGCCGAGGCCGAGCGCATGCACGCGCACATGCGCGAGGGCTACCCCCACGAAGTCGTGGGGATCCTCGCTGGTTCTCGTGATACATGGTCTGTGTATCGCGTTGTATCACTGGTGAACGAGCGGGCCGACAGCCTGGCCAATCGCTACCACGTGTCGGCGCTGGCGCTCTACCGGGCCGAGGTGGCGCTCGGCAACGAGGGCCTCGACGTCGTGGGCTACTACCACAGCCACCCCGACCACCCCTCGGCCTACTCCGACTTCGACCGCGACCATGCCTTGCCCAACATGAGCTACCTCATCGGCGCCGTCACGGCGCAGGGGGTGAGCGGCCAGCAGAGCTGGCGCCTGCGCGACGACCGCAGCGCGATGGACGAGGAAGAGATCATCCTGGAGGAAGACCCATGCCCGTGAACATCAGCATCCCCACCGCCCTGCGGGGCTACGCGAGCGGCGCCGCCGTGGTGTCCGTGGAGGCGAGCACCGCCGGGGCCGCGCTCGACGCGCTCTGCGCCGCTCACCCCGGTCTCGCGAATCACCTGCGCACCGCCGACGGCAAGCTGCGGAGCTTCGTCAACGTGTACAAGGGCGAAGACGACATCCGTCACCTCGAACGCGACGCCACCGCGCTGGTCGATGGCGACACGCTCACGATCGTCCCGTCCATCGCGGGAGGCGCCCGTGTCTGAGCTCAGCCGCGACGAGATCGCCCGCTACTCGCGCCACCTCATCCTCGAAGAAGTCGGGATGGAGGGACAGACCAAGTTGAAAAACAGCTCGGTGCTGTGCGTGGGCACCGGCGGCCTCGGCTCGCCGCTCTTGCTCTACCTGGCCGCCGCCGGCGTCGGGCGCATCGGCATCGTCGACTTCGACGTGGTCGACGCGAGCAACCTGCAGCGGCAGATCATCCACGGCACCTCCACCGTGGGCAAGCGCAAGGTGGTCTCCGCGCGCGACCGCATCCACGATCTCAACCCGCACGTGCAGGTCGACATCTACGAGGAGCCACTGAGCAGCGACAACGCGCTCCGCATCTGCCAGCCCTACGACATCGTGGTCGATGGTACCGACAACTTCCCCACGCGCTACCTCGTCAACGACGCGTGTGTCATTCTCGGAAAGCCCAACGTCTACGGCTCGATCTTCAAGTTCGAGGGACAGGCGAGCGTGTTCAACTACCAGGGCGGACCGGACTACCGGGATCTCTACCCGGAGCCGCCCCCGCCGGGGCTGGTCCCCTCCTGCGCCGAGGGCGGCGTGCTCGGGGTGCTCCCCGGGCTCATCGGCACCATCCAGGCCACCGAGACCATCAAGATCCTCCTCGGCAAGGGCACGACCCTGTCGGGGCGCCTCCTGTTGTTCGACGCGATGAACATGAAGTTCCGCGAGCTCCGCCTTCGGCCCGACCCCGACGCCAAGCCGATCACCACCCTCATCGATTACGACCAGTTCTGCGGCGTTCCCAAGCGGGACGGCAGCCGCGAGGAGGCCCCCACCATGTCTGGATCATTCGACCGTCTCACCGTCGCCGAGATCAAGCAGAAGCTCGACGGCGGCTGGAAGCCCTTCGTGCTCGACGTGCGCGGGCAGAGCGAGTGGAACATCGTCAACATCGGCGCCGACGCGCTCATCCCCCACACCGAGGTGGGCGGGCGGCTCGCCGAGGTGCCCCGCGACCGCGAGATCCTCGTGCACTGCAAGCTCGGCGGCCGCTCCTCGCAGGCCTGCCAGGTGCTCGCCGCCAACGGCTACCGGGTGACCAACATGGAAGGCGGGATCACCGCCTGGGCCAAGGAGATCGATCCGAGGTTGCCGACGTACTAGGCTCCGCCGATGGACCGCCTCGAACTCAGCGCCTACTTCCCCGTGCCCCCGGCCGTGCTCTACGAGGCCTGGCTCTCGCCGGAGCGCCACGGCGCGATGACCGGGGCCGAGGCCGAGGGCTCGGGCAGGGTGGGCGAACGATTCACGGCCTGGGACGGCTACATCGTGGCCGTCACCACGCACCTGGATCCCGGTGCCGGCATCGTGCAGCGCTGGCGGACCGCCGACTTCGACGAGGCCCACGCCGACAGCGTGATCGAGATCCAGCTGGTGCCCGAGGGCGAGGGCACGCGCCTGTCGCTCGTGCACCGCGACATCCCAGCGGGCGACGGCGCTCGCTACGCGCAGGGCTGGCAAGACTACTACTTCACGCCGATGGCAGCGCACTTCCGAGGATAGCGGCCACCCCGCGGGCCAGTCGATCTCGGTACTCGTCCAGCGACGCGGAGCGATGTTTCGCGCCCACGGACAAGAGGTCGAGGAGCTCGGCCAGCGCCTCGCCCTGCAGGCCCCCAGCGCCTCGACCGCTGCCCAGCGCGAGCACCAGCTCGGCGCGGAAGTTCAGCTCGTAGGCGTCGAGATCGTCGCCCAGCATCGCCCGCGCCGTGTCGATGAGCTCTGCGAGGTGCCGGGCGCCCTCCCCTTCTCCCACGAGGTGTCCATGGATGGCTAGGAAGGCACTGGTCACGCGATCGGCGAGTGACCCCGGGCCACCGAGGGCCTGGCGGGCCGCCAGGGCAGTGTTTGCCATGAGTTGGCGCACCGCCTCCTCGAAGACGGCCTCTTTCGACGCGAAGTAGAGGTAGAGACCCGGTCGCGAGATGTTCGCAGCCCGCGCCAGGTCGTCCATCGAGGTTCGGCGGTAGCCGTAGCGCAGGAAAACCTCCACGGCGGCCGTGAGGATCTCGCCGCGGCGCTGGGCGGGCGGCGAAGCCACTAGGCGGCCCCACCGAGGTCGTAGGCAACGCCGGTGAGCTTCTCGCTCAGGGCCCACAACGCGGCGGCCTTGGCGTCGTCCTGCGCGGCCCCGCTGCGACCCACCTCGACCGGGGCCCCGTTCATCTCGAGCACGCCGGCCGGCCCCCAGTAACTACCCGGTTTCGCCGTGGGATCGGTCGCCGCCCGCAGCGTGGGCATCGCGCCGGCCTGTGGGGTCATCGCGATGAAGTTGAAGATGCTCACGTAGCGCGAGGAGCGCTGCAGCTCGGTGGCGGTGAAGCCCGGGTGGGCGGCGGTGACCACCGGCCCCTCCGCGCCAAGGCGCTTCTGCAACTCGCGCGCGAAGAGCAGGTTGGCGAGCTTACTCTGCCCGTAGGCCGGCCAGCCCCAGTAGCTGCGGCGCTCGTAGTTCGGGTCGTCGAGGTCGACGACGCCGGAGCGGTGCATTGTGCTCGAAACCACCACCACGCGCGACCCGGCGGTCTTGCGCAAGATCCCGAGCAAGCGCCCGGTGAGCGCAAAGTGGCCGAGGTGGTTGGTGCCGAACTGCATCTCGAAGCCCTGCTTCGTGCGCGAGAAGGGCGGCACCATCACGCCCGCGTTGTTGACCAGCAGATCGAGGCGCTCGTGCGTGGCCACGAAGCGCTCGGCGAAGGCGGCAACGCTGTCGAGGTCGGAGAGGTCGAGCACCGACAGCTCCACCCGGCCGGGCGGATTCTGGGCGACGATGAGCCCCACCGCGGCGCGGCCACGCTCGGCGCTGCGACAGGCCAACACCACGTGGGCGCCCTTCTGTGCCAGCATACGCGCGGTTTCAAAGCCAATTCCGCTATTTGCACCCGTGACGATCGCCACGCGGCCGCTCTGGTCGGGGATGGAGTCGAAGCTGAACATTGGAGCACTCTCACTGAGGTGCGCCAAGTATACTCACTAGGCCGATAATGTAAAGTGCATTGTGCTAGGCGTCGGGATCAATCCCTGCCGCGATCAGCTTCGCGCGCAGCGCGTCGCGCTCGGCAGTGGCGGCGTCGCGCTCGGCAGCGGCGGCGTCGCGCTCGGCAGCGGCGGCGTCGCGCTCGGCCTCAGCGCGCTCCCGCGCTTCGAATACGTCCGGGATGCCCTCGAATCGGCGCCCGGAGGGACCGTAGGCCGCCAGATCCCGGCCCTCCCGCGCGAAACGCACCCCAAGCAGCGGGCTGGTCCACCCGTCCTCCGTGCTGACCGGAGCCAGGTCGTTGCCCTGCCGGACGAAAACCAGCAGATCACAGCGTTCGTGATCCCAGGTGATGAACTCGCGAACGCCGTGGCGTGCGTAGAAGCGCAACTTCTCGAGCTGGTGACGAAAGGTGTTTCCTGGCGTCCAGATCTCGAAGACGACGTCGGGCGGGTGGTTGGCCTCCAGCCACTGCAAGTAGGAGCCTCGGTGCCCCTTGGGACGCCCCAGCGCCACCATGACGTCCGGCGCGAGGCGGGTGCGGTTGTCGCCCTCCACCGGGTACCAGAAAAGGTCGCCAGCGACGAAGTCGCGCTCGAGCAGCGCGTCCAGATTGCCTTTGAGCATCACGATGAGGTCGAACTGCTCGGTGTTCTCGGCCATGGGCTCGTCGTCGCTCTCGGGGTACACCACCGGCAAGATGGGCCGGGAAAGGGGAACAGCGGGGGTCGCCATGGCGCGAGTATAGCCACGTCGGACGGCGAGCGGCTAAGCGGCGCCGATGCTCCTCATCCGCGGCGCCACGGTCTACGCCCCCGAGCCCCTCGGTATCCGCGACGTGCTGGTGGCCGGTCGCGAGATCGTGGCTGTTGAAGAGCGGATCGAACTTCGCGGGGTCACGGTCGAGGCCATTGATGCCAGCGGACTCATCCTCGCCCCCGGGCTGGTCGACGCCCACGCCCACCTCGGCGGCGGGGGCGGCGAGGGCGGCGCACACACGCGGGTACCCGCCGTTCCACTGTCGCGACTCACCACGGCGGGCGTCACCACCGCCATCGGCCTGCTCGGCACCGACTGCAGCACGCGCGGTATGGGCGACTTGCTCGCCGCCGCGCGAGGGCTCGAGGCCCTGGGGCTCACGACCTACTGCTACACCGGCGGCTACACCGTCCCCCCCACCACGCTCACCGGCTCGGCCCGGGGAGACATCGTCCACGTCGACCGCATCGTCGCCATCGGGGAAACGGCGATCTCCGACCATCGTTCCTCGCAGCCAAGCTTCGACGAGATCGTTCGCCTCGCCGCCGACGCACACGTGGCCGGGATGCTCACCGGCAAGGCGGGACTGCTGCACCTGCACCTCGGCGACGGGCCGCGGGGGCTCGATCTCGTGCGCCGGGCCCTGCGCGAGACCGAGCTTCCCGCCCGTACCTTCCACCCCACGCATGTGAATCGGAACCGAGCCTTGTGGGCCGAGGCGATGGCACTGGAGGGCTGCACGGTCGACGTGTCGGCCTTCCCGCCCGACGGTGAAACTCCGGAGGCCGGAGAATGTATCGCCACCTGGTATCACGCCGGGCGCGACATGAGCCGTATCACCATGTCG
This sequence comes from Pseudomonadota bacterium, assembly GCA_005778355.1. GTDB lineage: Bacteria > Myxococcota_A > UBA796 > UBA796 > SXON01 > SXON01. Next base: position 13,608 of record SXON01000206.1, read on the forward strand.
AGCGATGCAGGCGGATGTATCCCGACCTTCGACGCGAGCGGTGTATTGCTTGGGATGGAGGTGGGCAGCGCCTCCACGCTGCTCCCCGAGGTGGCTCGCGCCCACCAGCTCGGGGTGCCGCTGTCGCTCGCGCTCGCCACCTGCACCACCACGGTGGCCCGTCTCTTCCGGCTCCACGGCAAGGGCCGCGTGGCCGCCGGCCACGACGCCGATCTCATGCTGGTCGACCCGGCACTCGCCGTGCGCGGCGTGCTCGCCCTGGGTCGATGGATGGTCAAGGACGGTGCCCCGGTGGTGCGAGGCCCCTTCGAGGCGAGTTAGGGCCGCGTCGCGATGCCCAGTAAGCCCAGCGGCGAGCGCGGCCCCGTCGTCCCCATCGGCGGCGCCGAGGACAAGATCGCGGCGCGAGCCGTCTTGCGGCGCTTCGCGTCGATGTGCTCCGGCCCCGTCGCCGTCGTCACCACCGCCTCGCTCGACCCCACCACGGGCGAGCGATACCGCGGTGTCTTCGGTGCCCTCGGCGTCGAGGTTCGGGTGATCGACATCGTGGTGCGGGAGCAAGCCGAGTCCGCCACCCACGCGCTCGACGGCGCCGGCGGAGTGTTCTTCACCGGCGGCACCCAGCTTCGCCTGTCCACGATCCTCGGCGGCACGCCGCTGGCCCAGGCGGTGCGTCGACTCAACGCCGCGGGCGTGCCCGTGGGCGGCACCTCGGCCGGCGCGGCCTTCTGTAGTGAACACATGATCGCCTACGGCAAGGAAGGTGCCACGCCCATCGCCGGGGGCGTCACTCTGGCGCCTGGGCTCGGGCTCACCAACCGCGTGATCGTCGACCAGCACTTCCGGCAGCGCGACCGCTTCGGTCGATTGCTCGCGGCCGTCGCCTATAACCCCTTCGCGATCGGGCTCGGTCTCGACGAAGACACCGCGGCCTTCATCGGCCCCGACAACGTGGTCGAGGTCGTGGGCTCGGGGGCAGTCACCGTGGTCGACGCGGGCTCGCTCGAGCACTCCGCCATGGCCACCGCCGAGGAAGGCAAGCCGGTCGAGATGATTGGCGTGCGGGTGCACGTGCTGGTGGAGGGGGCGCGCTACTCGCTCGACACCCGGCGCGCCGTGCCGGCGCCGGTGGTGCAAGCGCCGTTCTAGGCGAGGGTGACGTCCTCGGCCCCCGGCCGCGCCCGCGACGCCTTCGTCGGCGCGTCGTCCGCCGAGCGGCACAGGATGTAGTCTGGAATACTAATCAGGGGGATCCGTCTCTCTCTCTTGCTGGTCCTCTCGCGACAGCGTACTTGCTTTCAAACGCGAGAACCTGATGCGACAGATCGAGATTGAGCTTCCCTGGACCACGCTGATCGCCGAGGTCGCGTCGCAATCCGGACTGGTGATCGACCTCCCGTGCGTGCCCTACCGCAGCTGCGCCAACCTCCTGGAGGCGCGCTTCTGGGGCGAGGTCCGCGGCTTC
>SXON01000207.1 GCA_005778355.1 Pseudomonadota bacterium
ATCTCCTCGCCTGCGACGAGAACTTGTTCGTCTACTTCGATCACGAAGCCGACCAGCAGTGGCTCGACGTGGCCGTGGCCGTGGCCGTGGGCGACTGGGCGACGTTTGGCATCCCCACCGGCGTTCCCGATTCGCTCGCCGTGCAGGGCAGCTACACCGTGTTCAAGCGCGCCACTTGCGGGCACATCGTGGATCTCGCGGGTGGCGCGCTCGCGGGAGCGAGCGGCGTGCTGGATCCCGACGTCACGCTCGACGCCACGGGGGCGAGTCTCGCCGCCCGGTTCAGCACCGACGTGGATATCGACGGGAAGTCGGTCCCCGGTTTGGTGTACTGCGTGTCGGACGCCGGGTGCCCCGCCGTTGACGAGTTCGTCGATTGACCCCCCACCTCGACGCAGCGGTGCGGCTCTCGCGGTACGCCGTGCTCGCCACTGTTGGAGCCTGTGCGGGCGCAGGCGAAGGGGGATCCGCTGGCAAGGAGTCGGATACCTCCGGCGTCGCGGAGACCGCCGCCTGCGTGCCGAGGGGCACCCGGCCGACGAAGTGGACGGGGGACCCAGAGACCAGCGCCATCGGACCCAGCCTCACGGTTTCAGACGGCGTCGACACGGCTTGCCCTCCGCTGTATGGAGAGGCGTCACCGGACGCGGTGGCACGGCTGGACGTCCTGCCTGCTGCAGACGTTTCGGGGCTCGGCGCCGCCGGCGCGACTTGGACCGCAACGGGCGTCTCCAACGCCTACTTTCGGTCGGCACCCGTGATGGCTACCGATGGCGCGAGTCTGCTGTTGCAGCTGGACTCCTCGCGGTCCGCGGCCGCCCTCCTTGTATACGACGCCCAGGTTGCGGCGGGTGCGTTGGACGAGACGGACGCGACCTCGGCGTGGTCCGTCGCTCTGAGCGAGCGCTCCGGGCTGTGGGTCGGCTCGGTTGCCGTCGGCGACGTCGATGGCGACGGGGCCGACGATGCCTACGTGACGGGCGTCTTCGTGAACGAGGCGACAGGGAACGATGCCAACCGCGGCTGGATCATCTCCGGCGTCTTCGACGGCGTGGGCGGGGAGTTCACCGCCGAGGACCGCCTTGTGGACGTGTCCCCCGACGAGTCACCGTCGTGGGGCGCGTTGAGCATCATCGAGGATTTCTCGGGCGACGGGATGGACGACCTCGCCCTCTCGAACACCGGGTACAGTGCCGAGCGAGAGACCCTGCCGGCCGAAGCCTACCTCTACGAGGGGCCGCTGCTCAGCTTGCCCGTGCCCGAGCCCGACGTCACCCTCGAGGCGAACTCCGGTGATCACAACCATAGCTTTGGTTTCGACATCGCCGCCGGTGACGAGAACGGGGATGGCTACCTCGACCTTGCCGTCGCCGCACCGTACTGGGAGCCCGACGACGCAAGCTGGGAGGGGGCCGTGTTCGTCTTCGCAGGCCCCCTCGCCTCGGGAGGGCTCGACTCGGCGCTACTGACTGTACAGGCCGAGGACGCCGACGACGCCGGCCACCCGCTGGCCATTGACTTCAGCCGTGTCCCAACGGCCACCGGCGCCCAGTCGCTGGTGCTGAGCGCGCCGGAGACGCGCACCCGCGGCGTGATCTACGCCATCCCAGCGGGCACCGTGGGCACCGTCAGTCTTGGCCCGGAGTACGGCCTGGTGGAGGGCCTTGCCGACGGCGACTACGTGGGCTGGGGGTTGGCCTCCCTCGGTGATGTCGACGGCGACGGCCTGGACGACTTCGCTGCCACCGGGGGCAGCGCGGCGCCGGCCCCCCTCTGGTTCTTCTACTCCTCCGGCTGGTGATCCCCGCGCGCTGCGGGCTGCGGCGTGGCACGCCGCTTGCTGCAGCCGATACCGGAGCTGCACCATGATTCACTTCTTGCTGTCTGCCTGCGTGACCGAGCCCCCCGACGCGAACATCGTCGAGACCGGGGCCCTCCAGGTGTGTTTCGAGGGCGACGGAGCCTCCTCGGGCGACGACGCCGACGTCGAGGTGACCGGGCAAGTCAGCAACACGAACGGCACCACGGGGGACTGCTCGCGCAACCTCGACGTGCACGTGGGCGAGGGCACGGTCTACAGGGTGGGCTGGACGTTGCTCGACGACGATGGAACCGACATCACGCCCGACTTCGATGTCGCGGAAGGCGACGCGGTCACGCTCCTCTACCGCTACCGCCTCGTCTGGGGCGACGCGGCTGGCTTCGTGCTGCGCGACGCGGACGACAACGTGGTGGCCGCCGCCGACGAGGGTGCCTGGGGCAGCGCCCTGGAAGAGGGCGATGTGCCGGGCCTCTCGGTGAGCCCCGGCGAGGTGGTGGCCACCGAGGCCACCGACTGCGAGCCCCTCGAAGGACACACGCTCCTCTTCGAGGGTGACGACACCGTGGAGATCGAGCCCGTGGATAGCGGAACCGTTGCCGTGGGCGGGGCCGAGTTCACCGCCTACGCGCTGCGTGCCACGTCCTGGGGCGAGGGCACCGGGTGCGACGTGAGCGACACCACCGAGGTCTACGCCTGGGCGCTCAGCCGGTAGCGGCGCCCCGCCAGGCCACGCGATCCCCCTCCCGGGCGGCGAGGCCGCGCTCCACCAGCGCCGACACGCGGCCCCGGAGGCGCTCGTCCACCTTGCGACCGGGACGGGTGAGACCAAAGAGCCGGGCGGTCTCGCGTACCAGCGCGGGCTCGTCCAACGAGAGCGAGTGAGACAGCGTCCAGGAGAGCGCCGCGTCTATCTCCTCGGGACAAACCAGCTCGATGTCGCGAGTTGTACCGTCCTCACGGGGTCCCCGGATGTCGGTCCACCCGGCTGGATCGACACCGGGTGCCCAGGCGAATTCACCATCGAGACGGAACGCTCCTTCGGCGGCGTCGAGCACCCGGCGCCGAACGCGGTCAGTCACGCGACTGAGACCCCAGCAGGCCGCCACGCGCCGACAGAGCTCGTCCACGTGGATTGGTGCTTCAACCACCATGGTTTGCTCCACACGGGCGCGGATGAGCCTGGTCGCGGGCGAGTGATACATCGCCTCTGTATCACCGTGTTTCACTGATTCAAGTGTCGCGACCCGATACGACACGAGGGGGCTGGGCGCGGACAGCGCGGCGGTCGGCGCCGCAGCCGCACCCTCGACCGTGTCCCGAGGCGGCGACGTGGCGACAACGGGCGGCGTGGCTGGCTCGGCCGGCGCCTCGGCGCGCGCGGCCAATAGGACGGCCCCGAGCGCGTCCACTTGTCCAACCCGGTCGAACCACCAGTCGGTCGACCACACGCGGTGCAGGCGCCAGCCGAGGCCCCGCAACACGTCCTGCCGCAGGCGGTCGCGGTCGCGTGCGGTGGCGGCGGAGTGGTAGGCGGCACCGTCGCACTCCACCCCGAGCAGGTACTCCCCGGCGCGGTCGGGGTGCACCACCGCGAGGTCGATCCGGTAGCCGCCGCAGCCCACCTGGACGTCGGCCCGGTAGCCGAGCTCGACAATGGCGTCGTGCACCTGCCGCTCGAACTCGCTCTCGAAGGGGGCGGGGTGCGGTGGGCGCGGGGCGAGGCTGCCACGCTCGGCGGCGTAGGCGAGGAAGGCCTTGAGGTGCCGTGCGCCGGTGGCCGTGGTGCGCGCGAGGTCGACGTGGTCGGCCGTCATCGTGGAGAAAACGTGCAGTGCCCGGCGCGCGCGGGTGACCGCCACGTTGAGACGCCGCTCGCCACCCTTGCGGTTGAGCGGACCGAAGTTCATCCAGGTCTTGCCCGTCTCGTCGGGGCCGTAGCAGATTGAGAACAGGATCACGTCTCGCTCGTCGCCTTGCACGTTCTCGAGGTTCTTCACGAAAACGGGCTCGAGAAGCTCATCGCTCCAGTGGGTCTCGATCTCGGGAAACTGGCCGCGGGCCTGGTCGAGCAGGTCTTGCACCAGCGTTTGCTGGGGCAGGCTGAAGGTCACCACGCCGAAGGTCTTCGTCCCGGCGGGCGTGCCGCGGAGCGCGGCCACCAGCCAGCTCACCAGGGCCTCGGCCTCGGTGCGGTTGCTCCGGGTCTTGCCCTTGTCGTAGCGCCCGGCCACGGGGTGCCAGCGCAGGCCGAGCTCGCCGTCGCGCCCGCGGGCGGCGGGAAAGACATTGAGCCGATTCTCGTAGTAGTGCCGGTTGGAGAACTCGATCAGCGCCTCGTGACGGCTGCGGTAGTGCCAGCCGAGCATCTGCTCGGGCATGCGCGCCGCCAGCGCCTCGTCGAGGATGCTCTCCATCTCCACGATGTCGTTGTCGTCGGGCAAGGGCCCCTCGTCGCTGTCGCCGAGGTCGCGAGTGAAGAAGGCCGTGGGCGGGAGCTGTCGCGAGTCGCCCACGATCACCACCTGCGCGCCGCGCGCGATGGCGCCGATGGCGTCGTGGGTGCCGATCTGTGAGGCCTCGTCGAACACCACGAGGTCGAAGGGGCGACCGCCGGCCGGGAGGTACTGGGCGATCGACAACGGGCTCATCAGGAGACAAGGCTTGAGTCGCGGCAGCAAGTTCGGGATGGAGGCGAGGAGCTTACGAACCGGCATGTGAGCGCGTTGTTTCTTCACCTCCCGGGCGAGGATGCCGGGCTCCGAGGACTCGGCCATCCCCGCCTTCACGGGGGGGCGCCGCGCGTCGAGTCGAGCGAGCACCCGTTGCCGCCCGAGCAGAATGTGCGCTCGGTCGGCGTCCTGGAAACGGGCCACCCGACGGCGTTGTTCGTGCCCCTCGAAGTCGCGCAATGCCGGCTCGGCATCGCGCGTGGCGGCCACCCAGCGTGTCAAGATCGCGCGCTCCCCGGCCGCCGCGAGCTGCGAGGCAAGGACGTCCCCCGACGCGTGCGCACGCACCAGGGCGCCAAGACCCAATCGCTCCACCTCGCTCGCCGCCCGGCGGTAGAAACACCAGCCACGGAAGCGGGACATCTGGCCCGACAACGCCACGAGCCGCACCCGGTCGAGCCCCGCGATCCCAAGGCGAGTCTCGGCCTCGGACAAGGCGCCGCGGAGGCGCTCCGCGCGGTCGAGCACGTGCGCGAGCGCGTCGAGATCGCTGGCGGGGGCGAGTCCCCCGAGCGTGGTTTGTACCCATGCGCTCTCCTCGGCGCGACGAGGCGCGGCGGACTGGAGCGCAAGGGCCATCGCCAGATCGTCGGCGATCAACGCGTCGGCCGGCACGCGCTCGCGGGCCAGGGGTGCCAGGCGTTGCCTCGGGAAGAAGAGGAAGAGGAAAGCGAAGAGGAAGAAGGCGTTCGCCCAGCTGCGGAAGGTCTGCGCCAGCGGGGCCAGGGGGACGGCGAACAACTCCGGTTTCCAGCGCTCCGCGAGCGTGGCGCGCTGGGTGGACTCTTCCCGGCCCGCCGCGAGAAACGCGCGCAGACGGGGCATGGTGACGGGCTCGGCGGTGAGCGCCAGGAGTCGGTCGAGCTGCCCGGTGCGCGCCAGCGCCTCGTCGATCTGGGCGATGGCGCCGTCGATCGCGTCGCGGGCCAGCTCCTCGCCCTGTTGGCTCCAGGCCTCCGCCCGGCTGTCGTGGAAGGGGTGCGCGGCCACGGGCTCGACGGGCGCGCCCGCGGTGGCGAGGGCGTCGAGCGAGGTGGCCATTGCCGTCTTGGTGGCGCGGTCCAGCGTCTCCACGCCTGGGTACACCACGCGTACCTCGGGCGCATGGGCCAGCGCGAGCAGGCGACTACTGGCCGCGTAGAAGCTCAGTCCCAGCGGACGGGGGGCGTGGAGCGCCCGGGCGTAGGCGTTGAGCTGCGTACGGAGGCCACCCAGCTCGGCCGACTGGGTCGACCAGTCCGCGTCGCTCGCGCGAGCCACCCGGTCGAGCGCCCGCCCGAGCGACAGCGCCACCTCTCGCTTGTTGGCCTGCCGCGAGTGCAGTTCGAGGCAGTAGTCCCCGAGGCCGGCGTCGCGCAGCCGCCGGAAAACGACCTCGAGCGCCGCCATCTTCTCCGAAACGAAAAGCACCGTCTTCTGCTCGGCGAGCGCGGCGGCGATGAGGTTGGTGATGGTCTTCGCCATGCCCCTGCCCGGCGGCCCCAGGAGCACGAACCACCCCCCCCGCAAGGCCGCAGACCCCGCCGAGAGCTGGGTGGAGTCACAATCGAGCACGGTGGGGAGGGCGTCGGG
>SXON01000208.1 GCA_005778355.1 Pseudomonadota bacterium
GAGCCGGCGCCCTCAACCCGCACGCCTCCCCCCGCCGCGCGCACCGAGGAAGACCCGCGCATCGGGCGGTTGCGGGCTGCCCTCTCGGCCATGGAGGGGGCGAGCGCGCCGGATGTGCTCGAGATTGGCGGCCGGAAGACCATCAGCGACGACGACGTCGTCAACGCTTACCGCGACATCTCCAAGCGTTACCACCCCGACACCTTCTTCAGCGCACCGCCCCTGGTTCGCCAGCTCGCGGAAGCCTGCTTTGCCAAGGTCAACGGCGCCTACGAGACGTTGCGGATGCCGGGGGGTGTGGCCGAGGCCAACCGGGTGCTCGCCGCTCGCGCCTCGGGCAAGGCCTACGTGAGCGACCGCGATCACCAGGCGGCGCGCGTGGCCTTCAAGCGCGGGGACGTGCTCTACCGGAACCGCGACTGGCGCGGCGCCGATGCGCTCTTCGCCGAGGCGGTGCGGCTCGACCCCGACCTGTGGCCGCACGCGCTGTTTGCTGCGCGCGCGGGCTACCTCTGCCGCCGTCTCACCCTCGACCAGGCCCTGGTTGCCCTCGACGCGATCAGCGCGCCGGACGCGGCGAAGCGGGCCGAGGTGGCGGTGTCGGCCGGCAACATGCTCAAGCTCGAGTCACGCAACGTCGATGCCCTCCGCCGCTACCGCGCCGCGCTCGAAGCCGATCCTGAGAATCGCGACGCGCAGCGAGAGATCCGCCTGCACAACCAGAGACTGGAGAAAGAGCGGGCCGCGGAGTCGGGTACGCGCTCCGGGGTGAGCGTCATCTCCGACCTTTTTCGGCGTTCGACCGACAAGAAGTAGCTCTACTGCGGGCACACCTGCGCGGGCATGCACTCTGTCGGCGAGGCGTCGCAGTCCTCGTTGGCCACGGCTGCCTCCCAGGCTTCCACGCAGGCTTGCATGCTCTCCGACCGGTAGGCCGACGTGGGGCAGTCCGAGAAGTCTTGAGCCTCGGCGCTCTCGATGCAGGCGTTGACGCTGTCGTAGCCCACGGTGCCGAGCTCGTCGCAAGCCTCCAGCAGCTCGCAGTGAAGGCGTCCCTGCTCGATCATGCCCTCCTCGTAGGTGGGCCCGCAGCCGAAGAGCGCGAGGAGGATCACGGGGTGCCCCGCGCCTTGGAGAGGTCGCGGGTGATGTTCTTCTGGTGGGATTCGAGCGTTCCGCCGCCGATCTCGATGAGCTTGGCGTCGCGCAGGAGGCGTTCGATGGGGAACTCGGTGCAGTAGCCGTTGCCGCCGAGCACCTGCATCGCGCGGTCGGCCACGTGCTTGCCCACCGGCGCGCCGTAGAGCTTGGCGGCGTCGCTGCCAAGGCGGTTGCGTTGTTCTGGACCCACGTGGTGGGCCACGTGGTACACGAGGCATCGCAGGGCCTCGGTCTCGGCGTAACTGTCGGCGATATAGCGCTGAATCTGGCCGTACTCCGCGATGGGCTTGCCGAAAGCGATCCGCTGGTTGGCGTATTCCACCATCGCGTCGATGCAGCGATCGGCGATCCCGAGCGACATCGCTGCGAGCGTGAGGCGCTCGATCTCGAGGTTCCGCATCATGTGGGTGACGCCCTGTCCCTCGCCGCCGAGGAGGTTCTCCACGGGCACGCGGCAGTCCTCGAAGATGAGCTCGCTCATCGTCGAGCCCCGCATCCCCATCTTGTGCATCGGGTTGCCGGCGCGGAAGCCCGGGCAGTCACGGTCGACGAGGAAGCTCGTGACGCGCCCGTTCACCTTCGCGTAGACCAGGAAGACGAAGCCGTCGGGACCGTTGGTAATGAAGGTCTTGGTGCCGTTGAGCACGTAGTGCCCGCCGTCGCCCACGGCGGTGGTGCCCATGCCGAGCACGTCGGTGCCGTAGCCGGGCTCGGTCATGCCCATGCCACCGATCCACTCGCCGCTCAACACCTTCGGCAGGTACTTGGCGCGCTGCGCCGCGTTGCTCGAGTGGTAGAAGTTGTTGACGAAGAGCATCGCGTGGGCGAGGTACGCGAGGCAGAAGCCTGGGTCAGACTTGGAGATCTCGTGGTGGGCGATGACGGCGGCCACCGCGTCCATCCCGGCGCCGCCGTCGTCGGCCGACACGGTGATGCCGAGCAAGCCGAGCTCGCCGAGACGCCGGAAGAGCGGCACGTTGAGGGCCTGTTTCTGGTCGAACTCGGCGGCCTGAGGCTCGACTTCTTCGCGGGTGAAGTCGCGGACCATCTGCCGGAGCATCTGGTGCTCGGGGGTGGGGTCGAAGAGGGCGATCGACATGTCCCGCGGGCTAACCTCCGCCGATGGCGTCGCGCCCCTTCTCGGTGATGCTCAAGCCCGTGGGGGCGAGCTGCAACCTCGCCTGCGGCTACTGCTACTACCGGGAGAAGGCCTCCGGTTGGATGACCGAGGCGACGCTCGATCTCGCGACGCGAGAGGTGCTGGACGCCCACCCCGCCCGGGAGCTCGAGATCGGCTGGCACGGCGGGGAGCCGACGCTGCGGGGTCTTCCCTTCTTCCGTCGCGCGGTGGCCACGCAGATGCGCCTGTCACGCGGCCGCCGCGTCCAGAACGTGATCCAGACCAACGGAACGCGCCTCGACGCCGAATGGGCCGCCTTCTTCGCCCAGTCTCGGTTCCTCGTGGGCCTCTCGATCGATGGCCCAGCGGCGATGCACGATGCCGGTCGAGGCGGAGGCTACGCCGAGGCCCTGGCCGCCCTGCGTCTCTTGCGACGGTACCAGGTCGACACCAACATGTTGTGCGTGGTGGGGCCGCACAATGTGCACGCGCCGGTGGAGGTGTACGAGCACCTGGTGAAGCTCGGCGGCGTGGTACTCCAGTTTATCCCCGCCCACGCGCCGGCCAGCGTGTCGGCCAGCGACTACGGGCGCTTCATGGTCGGGATCCTGGCGCGGTGGCAGCGCGACCTCGGGCGGGTTTTCGTGCAGGACGTGGAGGTGGCCCTCCAGGCGCGCCTCGGCCTGCCCACGAGCCGCTGTGTCAACCGCGAACGTTGTGGCGACCAGCTGGTGATCGAGGCGGACGGCAGCGTGTACGCCTGCGATCACGCCGTCGATGCCGCACACCGGCTCGGTCGGCTCGGCGACGACCACCTCGTCGATCTGCTTGATCATCCCGTGCTCCGCGCGCTGGGTGACGAGAAGGCGCGCCTGCCGAGCACCTGCCGACGCTGTCGCTCACGGGTCGCCTGCCGTGGTGGCTGCCCGCTCCGTCGCGACACGGTCACAGGCGTCGCCGCGCTCTGCGAGGGCTATCGAACTTTCTACAATGCCTTTAGCTAGCTCCGTGCAGCTGCGCGCGGTGGTGGTGAACCCAGCGCCACCAGGACACGGTCCCGATCCCGCCGAGCACGTGCCAGAAGCTGTGCAGCTGGAGCGCCTGGAGGGGGTGGTTGCAGGCGAGAAACACGTGCTCCGGCAACCAGAAGGCGAAGAAGGCGCTCCCAAATCCGAGAATCATCCCCAGAGCGCTGCGCTTCATGGCCAAGGACGAGGGCGCGAACCAGGTGAGACGGATGGTCATCAGCGCCACCCAGCCGATCATCAGCCCGTACACCCCCACGAAGAGCGCGAAGGCCCAGGGCACGGTGGCATAGGCGACGGTGAAACCAAGGGCGAAGGCGCTGAGTCCCCACGCTAGCCGCCGTCCGTGTCCCAGCGGCGACTCGCGATGCAGCACTGCCCACACGCAGCTGAGCCCGACCCCGAGCATCGGCAGCTCGTCGAGCGCCTGCGCCACCCGCAGCAAGGTGCCGTGGAACAACGCGGAACCCGTGCCCACCGAGGCCAGCCCCAGCATGCCCGCCACGTAGCGCCAGCCCTGCCCGCGCAGGTGCCAGAGCCCCAGGACGGCGATGGGCACCATCGCCACGCTCGACCACGTGTTCCACCACTCCGCGATCCACGGGGAAGCGACGAAGTTGGGCTCGCACCAGTCCACCAGCGCCGGGGGACCGAGACCGCTCAGGGGGCCACTCACCCGCCTCGGTTAGTCCGGCAGGGTCCGTGCCCGCAAGCCCCGGGGATCCCCTTGCCGAAGCTCCTTCTCGTCGACACGCCGAACCAGATCTTCCGTGCCTATTACGGCATTCAAACCGACATGCGCACACCGGATGGCTTCCCCACGCGGGCGCTCTTCGGCTTCACGCGCATCATGAAGTCGCTCTTGCGGGAGCTCAAGCCCGACTACCTGGCCTGCGTCTTCGACAAGGGGGCCGACGCCCGCCTCGCCTTGTGGCCCGAGTACAAGGGCACGCGCCCCGACATGCCGGACGATCTCCGCCAACAATGGGACGAGTTCGAGCCGCTCTGCCGCGCCTTCGGCTTCTGCGTGCTCGAGAAACAAGGCGTCGAGGCGGACGATATCATTGGCACGCTGGCGAGACGATTCGGCCATGGCGACATGCAGGTGCAGATCGTCTCGGGTGACAAGGACTTTTGCCAGCTCGTCAACGACAACGTGACGGTGCTCGACATCGGCAAGAACATCGCGGTCGACCGCGCTGGCGTGGTGGAGCGCTGGGGGGTGCCCCCGGAGCGGGTGGTCGACCTGTTGTCGCTGATGGGTGATACATCCGACAATGTGCCTGGAGTACCGGGTGTCGGCCCAAAAAAGGCGTCGCAATACATCGAGAAGTATCAGTCTCTGGAGGGGGTACTCGCGGCATGGAAAGAGATTGGCGGCAAGACCGGCGAAGCGGTGCGCGACAACGCCGACAAGGCCAGGTTGGCCCGGCAGCTGGTGGAGATTGATACAAATATCGATGTATCAGTTTCGCTCGAGGGCCTCAAGCTCGGCGAGCCCGACGCTGACGAGCTGAAACAGCGGCTTTTGCGCTACAACTTCAAGACACTCTGGAACGAGCTGGGCCTGGGGGAGCGCGCTGAAGCCACGGCGGCGCCGACGACGGCGGGGGCCGACAAGCGGCGAGAGACCTGGGGACCGGCTCCGTTGCGGCGGCTGTCCGATGAACTTCGCGGGACGAAGCGTTTCGCCCTGGCGCTGGAGCGGGCGCCTGGCGACCCGGCGACGGTCCGTCGCATCGCCCTGGCCTGGGGCGAGGGCTGGGCCACCGTGCCGGCGGAGGCCGCCGCCTTCGAGGGCCTTCGCGGCGTGCTGGAAGACCCGGGCGTGCTCAAGGTGGCCTACGAGCTCAAGCCCCTCTACAAGGCACTCCGCCACCGGGGCATCGTGCTGCGCGGCCTCGGCGGCGACAACACGCTCGCCGACTACGCTCTGCAGCCCGAGGCGCGGCGAACCATCGACCACGTGAAGAAGCGCTGGCTGGAATCGCCGCAGGGGACGGAGCCCGGCGACGAGGCGCGCGACGCCTGGCGCATCGACGAGGTGCTCGCACCCAAGCTCGAAAACGATGTCGTTTATCGCGAGATTGAATTGCCGCTCTTGCCCATCCTCGCCGAGATGGAACGGGTCGGCATCGCCTGCGAGGCGAGTGCGTTCGCCGAGATCTCCGTGGAGCTTGGCAAGCGAGTGGAGGCGGCGCAGTCGGGCATCTGGGCGATGGCCGGCGAGGAGTTCAACGTGAACTCGCCGCTCCAGGTGGCGGCGCTCTTGTACGACAAGCTTGGTCTCGCCAGTGGGAAGAAGACCAAGACCGGGCGCAGCACCGACGCGGAGACCCTGGAGAAGCTTGGCCACCCGCTGGCCGACGCGATCCTGGCCTTCCGGGAGCTCTACAAGCTGAAGAACACCTACGTCGACGCCCTGCCGAGGTTCATCGCGGCGGACGGGCGTATCCACACCACCTTTGGCCAGGCCGTGGCGGCCACGGGCCGCCTCTCGTCGATCGATCCCAACCTCCAGAACATCCCCATCCGCACCGACGACGGGAAACGAATCCGGGCCTGTTTCGTGGCGAAGCCTGGTCACGCGCTCTTGTCCTGTGACTACAGCCAGATCGAGCTGCGCGTGCTCGCCCACTACTGCAAGGAGGGTCCGCTGGTGGAGAGCTTCCTTCAGGGCCAGGACATCCACCGCCGGACCGCCAGCGAGGTGTTCGGCGTCGCTGCAGGGCTGGTGACGGGCGAGATGCGACGGGCCGCCAAGGCCATCAACTTCGGCATCGTCTACGGCATGGGCGCCTTCCGCCTCGCCAACGAGCTGAAGATTAGTCGCAGCCAGGCCGCCGCCTACATCGAGGGCTACTTTGGGCGCTATCCCCAGGTGCGGGCCTACATGGAGGGCGCCACCGCGAGGGCTCGGGAGCTGGGCTACGCCGAGACCCTTTTCGGTCGAAAGCGCCCGATCAAGGAACTCGACGCGTCTAACCAGGGAGATCGGGCCCAGGCCGAACGCATCGCCATCAACACCCCCATCCAGGGCACGGCGGCCGACCTCATCAAGAAGGCGATGATCGCGGTCGACGCCGCGATCGCTGGCACCTCCACGACGATGTTGCTCCAGGTGCACGACGAGCTGGTGTTCGAGCTGCCCGAGGATCGTGTTGCTGTCGAGGCGCCGCGCCTCTGTGCGATCATGGAGTCGGTGGCCGAGTTGGCGGTACCATTGAAGGTGGAGTGGGGGTCTGGGCGTACATGGGCCAGTGCGCACTGAACCCGCAGCCCATACGTTCTCGCTCGCCATGGACGAGCTGACCGACGCCCAGATCATCACGCGCGTGCTCAAGGGTGAGACCGCGCTCTACCGGCCCCTTGTCGTGCGCTACCAGTCGCGACTCTTCGCGATGGTGCGCGGCATGGTGCGCGACGACGACGACGCCAAGGACATCGTGCAGATGGCCTTCGTAAAGGCCTACCAGAGCCTCTCGAGTTTTCGCATCGACTCGAGCTTCTACACCTGGATCTACCGCATCGCGATGAACCTCGCGATCGACCACACCCGCAAGAACAAGCGACGCAAGACCAGCTCCTTCGAGGAGGCCGTCGCGAGCCGCGACGAAGACGGCACGCTCTCTGAGCAGCACATGGACGACAACCCCGCGCGCGAGCTGCAGCGCAAAGAGCTCCGCGAGCGCATTTACGGCGCCCTCGACGAGCTGACCGAAGACATGCGCGAGGTGGTGCTCCTGCGCGAGGTTGAGGGGCTCTCCTACAAGGAGATCGCCGACGTGATGGGCATTCCCGAGGGCACGGTGATGAGCCGCCTCTTCTACGCCCGCAAGAAGCTCCAGGCGCGCCTCGGCGCGAGCTCGGACGCCTGAATGAAAGCCTCTGCCGCGCGTCGGATGGATCGATGACTGATCGTCCGCTCGACCCCGCTGAGCTCGCGCTCGTGCTCGCGACCGACGGTCTCGGGCCCGAGGTCCCGGGTGCCGACGAGCTACGCGCCGTGGGCATGCAGCTCCGCGTAGCGACGACCGCTCAGGTCGATGTCGCCGATGACGTGATGCTCGCTCTGGCCTTGAACGAGGCCCTGGCCGGCCGGATCGACGTGGCCGACGAGGTGATGCTCGGCGTGCAGCTCGCCGACACCCTCGCGACGCCCGTGGAGCTGGCCGACGACATCATGCTCGCGATCCAGCTCCAGGCTGCGCTCGCCGAGGTGCCGGGGCAGCCCGAGATCGACGTGGCGAACGACGTGATGTTGGCCGTTGAGCTCAACGCGGCGCTTCGCCCCTCGACATCGTTCACGGGCGCCGTCGACGTGGCCGACGCGGTGATGGCCCAGATCGGTGAGCAGGCGGTGGCGATGCCTCGCTGGGCCTCGCTCGGCGTGCTGGGTGGGGGCGCTGGCCTCGCCGCGCTCGCGATGGCCGCGGCGCTCCTGCTCGCGGTCTTCGGCCCCTGGTCGGGCACGGCACCCCAGGGCGTCACCGCGGAGATCGGCGCGCCGATGCTCACCCTCGCCCAGTTCAACGAGGCCGAGGTTGAAGACCTCGTGGTGGCCGACGGCTCCACCGCCCAGGTGATGCAGTTCGAAGAGGGTGGCCCCACCATCATCTTTGTCGAGGAAGAGAGCTGATGCGCGGCCTATTCCTCGCGGCCCTCCTCGGGGCGGGCGGGCTCCTGCCGGCCGAGGCCCTTGCGGGGCCCGGCACCTCCGAAGCGCGCCCGGCCTCGTCGAAGGCGCGCATCACTGTCCACGTGGTGCACGCCACCGACAGCGAGACCGGCATCGATCCGCGCCTGCAGCCCCTTGCCGGTCAGTTTCGCTACCTGAAATACAAGGGGTATCGCCTCCTATCCACGCAGAACATCGACCTCGCCGTGGGCGCCGAAGAGACCGTCACCATCGAGGGCGACCGCAAGCTCGGCGTGGCGCTGGTGTCGCTCGACGAGAGCCGGGCGCGCGTACGGGTGGAGATCGATGGCAAGAAGGGCAAGCTCATCGACACCACGGTGACCATCAACCGCGATGGCACCTTCATCGTGGCCGGCCCCGCCTACAAGGACGGCATCCTCATCCTGCCGCTGCGAGCCAGCTACTAGCGCGAGCCAGTTAGGAGCGCGGGCCAACCGAGGCCCAACTTGACCCTCTTCGAGAAGATCGCCGCGCGAGAGATCCCGGCGAAGATCGTCTATGAGACGGACGACGTCATCGCCTTCCGCGACATCAGCCCCCAGGCGCCCACGCACGTGCTCGTGTGTCCCAAGCTCGCACTGCCGAAGTTGTCCGACGCGTCCGCCGAGCACACGGAACTGCTCGGCAAGTGTCTGCTCGCCGTGGCCGAGGTGGCCCGGCGCGAGGGCCTGGTGGACTACCGAGTGGCGATCAACAACGGCGCCGGTGCCGGCCAGAGCGTGTTTCACCTGCACATGCACGTGCTCGGTGGTCGAACGCTGAGCTGGCCTCCCGGCTAGTAGTAATAGTAGTAGTAAACTACGTTCCCGCTGCTGTCGGTGAGGATTCGCGCCCAGCTGGCCGCCTCGCTGTCGCCATACACCTGGTAGTAGCCGTAGTCGGGCAGGTTCCAGGCCATGAAGTACCAGCCGTCGTAGCTGCCGTAGTCGTAGTGCATGAAGAGCGTCTGGCCGAGGTAGTACTCGACACTGCCGCTGTCGTAGTAGTAGGCCGGGTCGGTGCCCCAGCCGTCGACGCGGCCGTCGCCAATCCACATGTCGGCGGCCTCGTACAGGCCGAAGAGGGAGTAGCCCACCGCCTCTCCGGGGATGAAGAGGTCGTTGCACAAGGACCCGCTGTTGGGCTGCGGGTTCGGCGTCACCTCGAAAGCCCAGTCACAGTTGTCGCAGCCGGACGGGCCGGACCCGACCTCGTCGTACTCCACGGTCATCTCGCACACCCAGTCGCCCGTGATCGGGGCGTAGGCCGCGAGGGAGGTCTCGATGCTACCGAAACGGTTGCTCGGCATGTCCCACTCGCCCTTGTAGGCGAGGATCGCGAGCGCCGTGTCGCCTGTGCCGCCGCCGCAGCCCTCGTCGACGAGGCTGTCGCAGTCGTCGTCCTGGCCGTTGCAGTCTTCCTCGGCATCGGGGTTGATGTTCGGACGGGTGTCGTTGCAGTCCCCGTCGTTCTCGGTCCACCCATCGCCGTCGTCGTCGCGGTCGTCGGGATCCACCTCGGTGTCGGAGTCGGTGTCGGAGTCCGTGTCGCCATCGGTATCGGCGTCGGTGTCGGCGTCGGTGTCGCCGTCGGTGTCGGTATCGGTATCGGTATCGGTATCGGTATCGGTATCGGTGTCTGTGTCCCCGTCACCGTCGGCGTCGGTATCGGCGTCGGCCTCGAAGGGCTCATCCTTGTCGTCCGTCGTGTCGGCCGGGCCCACGCAGGCCAGAGTGGCGAGGCCGAGCAGGGCGATCACGGGGAGGGTGGGGCGCATCAGGTCTCCGAGGGGGGCGGCGATTATAGCGGCTCTGGCTCGCGATGTCGCCGGTGTCGACGCGGCTAGTCAACGTAGTAGTACACGCTGTCGCCGTCGCGAGCAACGGGCCGCATGAATGTGGCCGCCTCGCTGTTGCCGTCGATCTGGTGGTAGCCATGGTGAGGTAGGTTCCAAGCCATCAAGTACCAGCCCTCGTCGCCGGCGTAGCTATAGTGGAAAAAGAAGGTATGACCGAGGTAGTAGCTGCCGCCGCCGTCGTCTGTCACGTAGGTGTACGACGCGGCCGTGCCGAGCCCATCCAGCAAGCCGGTGCCGAGCCACAGCGTCGCCGCGGTCTCGCCATAGAGGAACGCGTCGCCCTCCGAGCCCTCGAGGTCTTCGCAGGCCACGCCGGTGGTGTTGATGGGCGTGGGCACGACCTCGAATGCCCAGTCGCAGTCGGGGCACCCGTCCTGCCCGTCGCCGGAGGCGTCGTAGAGCACGCGGGCCTCGCACAGCACCTCGCCGGTCAACTTCGTCCTCGCCACGAGGCCGATGTCGGCCGACGCGAAGCTCCCTCCGGGCACGCTCCAGCCGCCGGTGTAGACGAGCACGCCGACAGCGGTGTCGGGGGCGGTGCCACTGCTACTGTCATCGAGAGGGCCGCCTTCGGAGTCGCTCTCGCCATCCTCCGTGTCGGTCTCGACGGGCGCGGAGTCTCGTGGCTCCCCGCCCGGTACAAACGCGGTGCAGGCCATCGACGCGAGGAGTAGGGCAAGGTGCATGCGGCATCCTACCTTGGATGCTCAGCCGCGCCGCCAGCGCTCGCGTGTTTCCGCAGTGGCGTCGAGGAACTCCGATACAACATGGCCTTGCATCATGTATCGCTCGGCCTGGAAACCCATGTCCATATTGTCGAGTTCCTTGATGTGTCGCGCCTCGGGAGTCTGCCCTGCGTCGGCTTCCAGCCATAGGTTCAGCAGTTCCGGATGGCCGGTGAACAAGGCGCTCGCGGCCTCTCGCTCCCGACGTTTCTTCTCCTCGCGCGGCACCCCATCATGGGGCGTGATGTCGCCCACCCGCACCTCGGCAAGGTCGTGCAGGATGGCCATGGCGAGCACCCGTTCGCGGTCGAGGCCGGCCGGGCAGCGGATGAGCGCGGCCAGCGCCATCGCCCAGCTGTGACTCGCCACCGACTCGGGCCTAGACACGCCCACGCGTTTCCACCCGGCACGGTCAAGGTCTTTGAGACCCAGCGCCTCGGCGAGGAGCTCGGCGTCGCTCACGTGACGAGCGCTCGCTGCTCGGGACGATTCATCGCCAGGACAAGAGGCTCGCGCGCCTGGAGCGCCTGGAAGCTCGCCTTGTCGTGCACGCCACGCCAGCCCTCGCGGGCGAGCACCTGTCCCACGGCGCCGCCGAGGTTGCCACCGGGGCCGAGGAGCACGATGGCGTCGGGCGCCAGTTCCCGCAGGGCGGTGCGGAGGCCGAGCGCGAAGTCGTAGGGCTCCGTCACCTGGGCGCCAAGGGTGTACTCCCGCAGCTGACCGGGGCTGGCGTGTCGTGGCCAGTGTACCGTCCCGTGACCGTCGACCAGTGGCACTGAGGGGGCCTGCCAACCCAGGTCGGCGAGATCGACCTGGGCGCGCGCGGCGGTGGGCGCCATGAGCGGCGTGTGGAAGGCGCTGTGTAGCGGCAGGACCATGGGCGCGTCGCGGTCGCCAATCTTGCGAGGTGGCAGCCGCTTCATCGCGCGGTTGATCGCGTCGATGCTGCCGCCGAGCACGGCCTGTCCCCCGAGGTGAATCGAGTGATACAGTTCCGGTGTATCATCGAGTATCACATCGAGTTCAGGCGAGGGCAAACACTGCCAATTGGCGTTTGCCAGCGGGTAGAGGAGCTGACCGCCGATGACGTTCTGGGCCTGGTACTGCCCCATGGTCTCCACGAGACGAAGTCCATCGTGGAGGGGCAGCGCCCCCGCCACGGCGAGGGCCGTGTACCAGCCCATCGAGTTGCCCACGACACCCACCACGTCCACGCCCTTCAGCTGGTCGCGGTCGGCGAGCGTGGCGGCCATGGTGAGGATGGAGGCGTTCTCTCCCGCCACGTGGAGTCGCGAGGAGAAGGTATCGGTGGCGTCGATCTCGCTGGGCGTGGGACGGCCGAGCGCCGCGCGGAAATCGTTGGCCGCGAGCACCGAGGGGGTGGGCGGTATCGAGCGGAGAGTGTCGCGACCGTAGCTACCGCGGCCAGGGCATACGAGGAGCACTCGTTTCATGGTTCAGCGCCCTCCAGAATGGACGGCCGCGCGTGCCCCCTGGAGGATGTCGGCCTCCTGGACGAGCACCAGGTTGGCGGCTGCGCCCAGGGGGATGTACACGTCGTGACCGGCCACGCGCGAGAGCTTGCCGCGGTAGCCCCCGTCGACCAGCGCCGTGTAGATGGCCTCGGACAAGCCGCCCGTCCGGCGGCACTCGTCGACCACCAGCACGTTGCCGGTTGCGCCTGCGGCTTCGAGCATGTCGGCCAATGGTAGCGGCGCCACCCAGCGCAGATCGAGCACCCGGGCGCGGATGCCCTCCGCCTCCAGGACCCGCTGCGCGCGCAGGCTCATGTAGAGGCCGTTGGCCCAGGTGATGATCGTGAGGTCGGATCCGTCGCCATAGAGGCGCGCCGAGCCGGGCGCGATGTAGTCGTCGGCGCCGGGGTATTCGCTGTTCCAGAGGCCGTCGCCGTCCTGGTGGAGGTCTTTGGTCATGTAGAGCGCGATGGGCTCCATGAAGATGCACACCGCGCCATCGACCTCGGCCATCGCGAGGCAGGTGCGGAACATCGCGGCGGCGTCGCTGCCGCGGGCCGGGGAGGCGATGACGAGACCGGGGATGTCGCGCAGGGCGGCGATGCTGTTGTCGTTGTGGAAATGCCCGCCAAAGCCCTTCTGGTAGGCGTAGCCGGCCATGCGGACCACCATGCCGTTCTGGAACTGGCCCTGCGAGAAATACTGGAGGGAGCAGGCCTCGCCGCGGATCTGGTCGCAGGCGTTGTGGAAGTAGGCCAGGTACTGGATCTCGGGCACCGGCAAGAGCCCCACGTGAGCGTGTCCCAGCGCCATGCCGAGGATGCTCTGCTCGTCGAGCAAGCTGTCGATCACCCGGTCGGCGCCGAAACGTTTCTGCAGGTCGGCGGTGAGATGGTACACACCGCCCTTCTTACCGATGTCTTCGCCCATCATTCGCATGTGGGGATACTTCAGCATCGCGTCGTGGAGGGCGCGGTTGATTTGCACCGCGAGGTGCCGGGGTTTGTCGGCCTCGGGCAGCTCACCACCCCAGTAGGCGAGCCTGGCCTCGTCGCTCGCGGGCGTGGTCGCCTCCTCACGGACCGCGGCAGGAGAGTGTGGCGCGAGGGGTGCGATCACTTCGTCGGCGGTGCGCAGCTTGGGGCGGCGGATGGCCTCCTCGGCGAGCGCGGCGATGCGGGCGCGGGCGTCCTCGTAGATGGCGACGGCATCCCCGGCGCGCATCCAGCCCTCGCGCACCAGGAGGGCGGCGCTCCGCAGCAGTGGGTCCATGGCTTCGACTGCGGCGATCTCGGCCGGCGTCCGGTAGGTCGTTTCCACGTCGCTCCCGGCGTGACCGAGCAAGCGCACGGTGCGCAGGTGGAGGAACCCCGGGCGACGGTGTTCGCGTACCCAGCGCACGGCGGCCTCGGCGGCGTCGTACGCATCGGCGAGATCGAGGGCGTCGCCATGCACGTAGCCAAGGTTAGCGCGGTTCCCGAAGTTGGCGTGGATCCAGCCCTCGGGGGTGGGCGTGCTGATACCGATGCCGTTGTCTTCACAGACGAAGAGCACCGGGCAATCACGACCGCGCTGGGCCTGCCACTCGGCGTGGTTGATCGCGCCCACGGCGGTGCTGTGGTTGGCCGACGCGTCGCCGAAGCTGCAGAGGACGATGGCGTCGCGCGGGTAGTCGGCTTCCACCGCGTCGCGTGCGACGTCGACCAGCCCCAGGGCCGCGCCGACCGCCTTGGGAAGGTGGCTGGCGATGGTGCTGGTCTGGGGCGGGATCTCGAGGTCGGCGTGTCCGAACACCTTGTGACGGCCGCCCGCGATGGGCTCGTCGGTGCTCGCCGCGAGGCCGAGGAGCACGTCGAAGAGCGGGCTCGAGCCCGGCACCTGGCGAGCGCGCTGGATGTAGAAGGCGCCGGACCGGTAGTGCAGGAAGGCGGGGTCGGTGGGGCGGCTGGCGGCGGCCACGGCGGCGTTGCCCTCGTGGCCGGAGCTGCCGATCGTGTAAAAACACTCGTTGCGGGCCTTGAGCGCGCGGGCGGCGAGGTCGAGGTGGCGCGATTCTACCTGCGTCTGGAACATCGCGAGCGCGAGGCGCGCGCTGAGCGAGGTGCCTTCGCGCACGGGCGCATCGACATCGTGGCGCGGGGCACCCTCGGGGAGCCCGGCGAGTTGGGCGACGAAGTTCTTGTCGACGATGCCGGCGCGGTTGACGGCCATGGGCGGGGGACCGTGGAGGGCCGGCGACTAACTTGTGGGCGGAGCGAGTGCCGGGTGGATGAAGGCGCGGAGCATGGCCGGACGCAGCGTCGGGATGCGATCGACGTCGAGCAAGGCGAAGGCGGATCGCTCGAGCGGCGTGGCGCCGGAGGGCGCGCCGACGAGGCGCGCGACGAGGTTGCCCAGAGTGGGTTCATGCCCCACCAGCATCGGGTCGGACAGCCCCGCGATCTGGCGGAGGATGTCGTCGAGCACCGGGTAGGCGAGGGCATCGAGGGTGGTGACGGGGATGTCGGGCCAGCGCTCGCGGAGCACGTCGGCGGTCTGCACCGCCCGGACCAGCGGGGAGTGCAGGATGCAGCCGGGACGATAGCCGGCGCGGTACACGAGCTCCCCGACGCGGGCCACTTCCGCCCGGCCGGCCGGGGTGAGGCGGCGGTCGAAGTCGCTCCGGGCCACGTCCTCGGCGACACCGTGTCGGAAGAGGCCGATTCGCATGCGCGGGGGCTTCTATCCGCTCCGCTGCCCTCGGGAGGCTAGCCGAAGCTCGGCCCCCTGAGCTTCACGCCCAGCGCGCGGGCGGCCTGGGCCACGGCGGTGACGAGGTTTGGGTCGTCGGCGTGGTCGGCCACGGCGTGGGCGGCGTGTACCGCCCCAGGCTCGCGCGTGAACCGCGCGAGGGCGAGGTGAGCCAGCACCTTGGCTCTCGCATCGGCGGCTCGTTCCAGTGCCAGTCGCGACACATGTATCGCTGATACATCGTCGCCGGCGTCGGCATGGGCCTGCGCCTTGCGCAGCAGTGTGTCGCTGTCGAGGGCATCGGCGGGTGTGTCGACCAGCGAGGCGTCGGCGAGGCGGGCTTTGTCCGCCGCCTCGAGTGCGGCGACGGAGCGTGAAAGCTCGGCATGCAGAGCACGGAGCTCTTCGGTTGCTTGGCTTTCTCCTAGTGCCTTTGTGATACGTATCGCCTGTATCAGTTCCATTGCCCCCGCGCGCGGGCGGCCAAGTGCCCTGAGGCTCTGGGCCCGCCACGCCAACAGGCGGGCGCGCTCTGCGGTGCCTTCCGGGGGCAGCGGCGTGGCGAGCACATCCTCGTGCTTCCCCGCGAGTAACGCCGTGTAGGTCGCGGCGAGATCAGGCACGGGGTTCGAGCACCCGCAGAGCAGCACGCGCCGCCTCGTCCTCCAGGTCGGGCGGCAACGCCACCTCGCCCGGCGGGAAGGCCTGGGTGCACAGGCGCTCGAGCGCGAGGCCCAGCAGGGCAAAGTGCAAGACCACCGGCTCCGGCGAGCCGCTGTTGGCCACGATGTTCAGCGGGTGTCCCTCGGCGAGGACCGTCACCCGGCGGCCACCGGGGAGGGTGTAGCGCACCACGCGCTCGCCGATCATGTCGATGGTCTCGGCTTGCCCGCGGAGCGCCGCGACGTCGATCTCGTCGCCCCCGTGCCCGGCGCTGAGCAGCGTGGATCCATCGGGCACCACCGACAGCTCGGCGGGCCCGATGGTGCCCGCTCGCCCGGTGGCGGTCACCACGATGCGCGCTCGCTTGAGCGCGGGCACGGCGTCGGTGGTGGCGAAGCCGTCGTAGTGAGCCACGAGCCGCCGGACCGGGTCGTTTTCGGCCACCTCCACCGTGGCCCCGGCCGCCCGGGCGAACGCGGCCACGCCAGCCCCCACCGGGCCGTAGCCGACCACCAGCACCATGCGTCCGGAGAGATGCATGCCGGTGAGCGAGGTGAACGCGGGCCAGAGGCCCTCGCCCACGCCACGGCGGCTCTCGACGGCCGGCTTGAGTCGACCGTCGTTGATGTTGAGCACGGGGAAGGGGAGGGGCGGCCGCTGGCGGAGGCGGGTGACGCCGGAGCGGGTGATCTCCACGCCGCCACGGGGACACTGGCCGTCGTCGAGCAGGGCGCTGCCGAGGGCGAAGCCCACGTCGGCGAAGAGCGCGGGACGCTCCGCGACGGTGGCCTCGATGCCGCTCTTGCTGCCGCGACCGCTGTGCACTTCGAGACCTAGGGTGCGCAGGTAGTCGACCACGCCGGGGTCGGTGGTGGCGGGGTTGGCCGCGCTCACGATCCACCGGCCGCCGCCGAGCACGAGCTCCTTCACCAGGGCGAGGGTGATGGTGGTGAGGTGCAGGTGGACGCCGACGGTGAGCCCCTCCCAGGGGCGAGTCTGTGCCCAGCGCAAGCCGAGGCACTGGAGCAAGGGGAAGAAGGCGTCGATGCGGGCGAGCTCGGCGCTGGCGCGAGCCTGGGGGGTGGACATGGGGGTGGAGCTTATCGTGGCCGGCGAGGCTAAGTCTTAACCCTTAACCTCCGGCACCTTTGCGGGGGAGCCCGAGCAGCTTCGGTCCGGAAAGCTGACTGTAGAAACGCCAGATCTTGCCATCGCGCAGCTCGGCAGAGAGCGTGAAGCGAGCCGGGAGGCGTAGCGGGGGGTGGGGATCGAGCTCGCCGACGAGGGTGAGCACGCCGTTGGCGCGAAGGAGCGACCAGCGAACTGAGGCATGAGTCTTGGCGAGGCGACGGAAGAAGGTGAGGATTTTCCGTGGCCCCCGGATGGGGAGGCGACCCGCGTTGACGGTGCCGTTGCCATCGTTGAAGGCCGTGACATCGGGATGGAGCAGCCGGGCGGCGGCGCCGGGCAGTCCCACCTGGAGGAGAGCGAAGAAGGCGCCGAGGGTGGCCTCGTCGGCGAGCGTGGGCGCGGTGGGCAGGTCGGTGAGCGCGCGGCGGGCGCGGTGGAGCGCCACGTCGACCGCCGAGGGCGTGTTGCCGAGGGCTTCCGCCGTCTCGGCCGAGGTCATCTCGAGCACCTCACGTGCGAGCCACACCGCACGCTGCGTGGGCGTGAGGGCCTCCGCAGCGCAGAGGAAGGCCCAGGACGAGGTTTCCCTCAGGGCGAGGGCCTCGTCGGCAAGCCGCGCGTCGGGCACCGGGGCGGGCAACCAGGGTCCGACATAGCCGCGCCGTTTGCGCCGACGGAGGTTGTCGCGGGCGAGGTTCAGGGTGACCGCAACGAGCCACGGTCGAAGGGGCCGCGTGTGGTCGGCCGGGGGACGCTCCACGACCCGGAGCATGCAGTCCTGGACCACGTCGTCGGCGTCTTGCACCGTCCCGGTGAGGCGGTA
>SXON01000209.1 GCA_005778355.1 Pseudomonadota bacterium
GCAGCTCCAGGTGAAGCTCCTGCGCGTGCTCCAGCAGCGCACCATCGAGCGCGTGGGCGACGTGAAGTCGCGACCGCTAGACATCCGCGTGGTGAGCGCCACCAACAAGAACCTCGCGAGCGAGATCGCGGCCGGCAACTTCCGCGAAGACCTCTACTACCGGCTGGCCGAGGTCACGGTGGAGCTGCCGCCGCTCCGCGACCGCGGTGAAGACATCCTCCAGATCGCCCAGTTTCTCCTCACCAAGTACGCCGAGCAATACGGCAGCCGCGCGCGGGGTTTCTCGGCGGGCGCGATGAACCTGCTCAAGTCCTACCACTGGCCCGGAAACGTGCGCGAGCTCGAGAACCGCATCAAGAAGGCGGTGATCATGACCGACCGCCAGCAGCTCGGTCCCGACGATCTCGGCCTCAACGTGCAGGGCGCCGCCTCGCCGGTGAAGACCCTGGCCGAGGCAGAGGAAGAGTTCAAGATGGAGTACATCAAGCGCGCGCTCGACCAAAACAGCTGGAACAAGGCTCAGACCGCGCGGGTGCTCGACGTCGACCCGCGCACCATCTTCCGCTACATCGAGAAGTTCGAGGCGGCAGACTAGTGCCCGACGTGTCGCGGGCCTCGGGGGCGTACTGTGGCGAGTCCCTCGCCGGGGGCGGCGGCGCGGCCGACCCAGGACGACCAAGCCCCCGCAGATGCGACAACGGGCCGGCCATGCCCCCACCAATGCGAATCGTTCGAGGCCATGCCCCGGTGGATGCGAATCGCCAGCGCGTCCGCGCCGTGTCTGAGGCGGCTTGCCGAGCGAGGACACCGTCCCCCAACGAAACAACGCCGATTGTTCTTCGACAGGCGCTCATCACCGTCGCCCTGCGTGCACGGCGGCCGCGCGGGCCTCGCATTTCGCGGGGCATGGCTTCCCCACTTTCGCATCCAGGGGGGCATGGCGGGCCGGACGGCGCTGATGCCCTCCGGCGCTGGGCCGGCACGTCACTTGAGAAGAGGTCGTAGATGCCGTGGAGTTTACTGGTCTGGGTCGGGGCCGCCCTCGCGGTGGAGGGTGAGGAGCCGCAGGCGGCCCAGGCCCCACCCAAGACCCTCGGTGACTACCTCTCCGAGCTCGCCACCGACGAGAACGCCGAGCGGCTCTACGCGGCGCGGTATGTGCGCGGCGAACTGAACCGCGCCCTGCGCGCCCAGGCCAGTCGCCCACCGGGAAGCACCGAGGAGGTGGAGGCGCGCGTGGTGCTCACCGAGATCTGGAACCGCCTGCCCGGGAGCTGTGCCGTGGCGCTCAAGTTCACCAACACCGCCGCGCCCTGCGCGGAGATGATCGCCGACCTGGAGATCGACACGATGCACGAGGCGGTGAAGGCCTCCCTCTCGCTCGACCTCAGCAAGGGACAGCGCGCGCGTGTGGAGAAGGCCATCGCGCGCCTGCCACCCCCGGCCGCCCCGGTCGTCCCGACCGACACCACGCTGGTCTTGCCATGATCACCATCGGCCTCACCGGCGGCATCGCCTGCGGCAAGTCTACAGTCGCCGGAATGCTGCGCGCCCACGGCGTGCCCGTGCTCGACCTCGATCAGGTGGGTCGCGACATCGTGGCACCGGGAAGCGACGCGCTCCGCGAGATCGGCCGCCGCTGGCCCACCGCCGTGATCGACGGCGTGCTCGACCGCCGCGCGCTCGGCGCCATCGTGATGCGCGACGCCGCCGCGCGTCGTGAGCTCGAGACCTTCACCCACCCGCGCATCTGGGCGCGGATGGAGGAGTGGCTCGCCGAGACCGCCCGCAGCGGCGCGCCGGCCGCCGTGGTGGAGGCGGCGCTCATGGTGGAAACTGGCAGTTACCGTCGCTACGACAAGCTCATCGTTGTCAGTTGCAGTCGCGACGTGCAGTCCGCCCGCCTCGCGGCCCGGGAGGGCTTCGACCCGGCCACCGTGGAGCGCTGGATCAACGCCCAGATGCCGATGGCCGAGAAGGAGAAGGTCGCCACGGTGGTGATCCGCAACGACAGCGACACCGAGGCGCTGCGCGTCAGGGTCGAGGCGGCGTGGGGGCAGCTACTGCCCGCCGAGTAGTGGGCGCCGACTAGTCCCCGGCGTGGCTCGCGTAGGCCGCCGCGTCCATCATCGCCTCGAGCTCGCCCGGGTTGCTCAGCGACATCTTGAACAGCCACCCCGCGCCGTGCGGGTCGCTGTTGATACTGCTCTCGTTGCCGTCGAGGCCGTCGTTCACGGCGGTGATCGTGCCCGACACCGGCGCGTACACGTCGGAGACCGCCTTGACCGACTCCACCTCGGCCGCGCTGTCGCCCAGCTTGAAGCTCTTGCCTACCGCCGGCAGCTCCACGTGGACGATCTCGCCGAGCGCGTCCTGGGCGTGGTGCGTGATGCCGATGGTGGCGACGTTGCCATCGACCATCACCCACTCGTGCTCGGAGGTGTACTTGCGATCTGCAGGGTAAGACATTCGCTTTTCCTTAGTAGGGACGGGTGTAGAAGGGGGTCTTGACGACAACGGCGTCGGCGGTCTTGCCGCGCACGTCGATCTGCAAGGCGGTGCCGGCCTTGGAGAGCTCGGTGGGCACGTAGGCGATGGCGACGTTCTTGCCGAGCGAGGGCGCGCGGCTGCCACTGGTCACCTCGCCGACCACGGCGCCCTGGTGCAAGACCGCGTGGTGCTGCCGGGCGATGCGGTCGCTCACCTCGATGCCCACGAGGCGACGGGCCACGCCGACTTCTCTCACGCGCAGGATCGCGTCGCGACCCACGAAGTCGCCCTTCTCGAGCTTGGTGACCCAGCCGAGGCCGGCTTCGAGAGGGTTGGTGTCGTCGGTGATGTCGTTGCCGTAGAGGCAGTACTTCATCTCGAGGCGGAGCGTGTCGCGCGCGCCGAGGCCGATGTCGGCGAGACCGTACTTCGCGCCTTCCTCGTGGACCGCCGTCCACACCACGTCGGCCGCGCCGGCCGGGAGGAAGACCTCGAAGCCGTCTTCGCCCGTGTAGCCGGTGCGCGCGAGGATGCAGCCCTCGATGCCGGCGAAGGTGCCCTGGGTGAACCAGTAGTTCTTCACGCTGGCCAGCGAGCGGCCGAGCAAGGCCTCGCCGATGGCGATGGCGTGGCGCCCCTGGATGGCGAGCTGCGCCCAGCTGTCGCTCTCGTTGGCGATGTCGACGCCGAGGGGGTTGTGCGCGCGCATCCACGCGTAGTCCTTGGCCCGGTTGGCGGCGTTCACGCAGATGAGGACGTCTTCCTCGGCGAGCTTGTAGACGATGAGGTCGTCGACGATGCCGCCGTGCTCGTTGCACATCGCGGTGTACATCGCCTGGTCGATGGCGAGCTTGCTCACATCGTTGGTGACGAGGTGGTTGACCGCGTCGATCGCGCGCGGCCCGCGGAAGCGCACCTCGCCCATGTGCGAAACATCGAAACAACCCACCCGCTCGCGGCAGGCCGCGTGTTCTTCGAGGATGCCCTTGTACTGCACGGGCATCTCCCAGCCGCCAAAGTCGATGAGCTTGGCCCCCGCGTCGCGGTGGTACTCGTGAAACGGGGTGCGACGGACGGGCATCGAGGCTCCGGGGCGGCCGCCCTTCTATCGTGCCAGCCGCCGCTCCGCGCTCTTCACGGTGTTCGCCATCAGCATGGCGATCGTCATCGGCCCCACGCCGCCGGGCACCGGCGTGATGAACCCGGCCCGCTCGCGCGCCGCCTCGAAGTCCACGTCGCCCACGAGCTTGCCGTCGGCGCCCTTGTTGATGCCCACGTCGAGCACCACCGCGCCAGGCTTCACCCACCCGCCCTTCACCATCCGCGGGATGCCCACGGCGGCCACCACGATGTCGGCGCGCGCCACGTGTGCGGCGAGGTCGCGGGTGCGCGAGTGGCAGGCGGTCACGGTGCAGTCGGCGTGCTCCAACAATCGCGCGATGGGCCGGCCGACGAGGTCGCTCCGGCCGATGACCACCGCCTCGGCGCCCCGCGTCGCGACACCACTGCGCTTGAGGAGCTCCATGCAGCCGAGCGGCGTGCAGGGGACGAAGCCGTCGCGCTTCGTCGCGAGGTAACCGGCGTTCAAGGCGTGGAGCCCGTCGACGTCCTTCTCGGGCGGGATGCTGTCGATCACCCGCAGGCGGTCGATGTGCCCGGGGACGGGGAATTGCACGAGGATGCCGTCGACCTGCGGATCGTCGGCGAGGCGGCGCACCTCGGCGAGCAGGTCGGACTCGGCGGTGTGCGCCGGCAGGGTGATCTGCCAGTGGGCGAGCCCCACCTTCTCGGCGGTGCGCGTCTTGTTGCGCACGTACACCGCGCTCGCGGGATCGTCGCCCACGAGCACCACCGCGAGGCCGGGGGGCCGGGGCAGCGCGGCGGCGCGGGCGCGGAGCGCTTCGGTCACCTCGGCCGCGACGGCCTTGCCGTCGAGTAGGGTGGCGCTCACGACGACGAGGGGGTGGAGGAGCCCGAGGACGAGGGCGTGGACGGGGCCGCAGCCGGCGCGGCGGCGGAGGTGCTCGCGGCGGGCGTGGCCGCCGCCGAAGCGGGCGCGGTCGCCTTGTCGCCACCCTTGTCAGCCGCCTTGTCCCCGCCGCCGGACTTGAGCCCGTAGTGGTCGTTGTACCAGCCGCCGCCCTTGAGCACGAAGCTCGTCTGCGAGATGAGCTTCTTCACGTTGCCCTGGTTGCACTTCGGGCAGGTGGTGACGGGATCGTCGGTGAACTTCTGGAGAACCTCGAAGGGATGCCCGCAGTCGGGGCACTGGTACTCGTAGATCGGCATGCGGTCCTCGTGAGCGGCCGGCTACTTACGCACGCGTCGCTGCTTGTCTAGGCCCCGGGGCACCGGGATACACCGCGGGCCCTGATGCCTCCCGCCCTCGGCACCCGTCGCGTCGTCCTGGTCAGCGGCAAGGGCGGCGTGGGCAAGACGACGGTGAGCGTGGCGCTGGCGCTCTCGGCCGCCCGACGAGGCCAGCGCGTGCTGCTCTGCGAGACGCAGGGCTCCACCCGGGTGCCCGCGATCTTCGGTCGCCCGAGCAAGGGCTACGAGCCGATGCAAGTGGCCACCAACCTCGACACGCTCTCGATCACCCCGGCGGCGGCGATCGAGGAGTACGTGCTGCTCCAGCTTCATTTCCACCGCCTCTACCGGATGGTCTTCCGCAACCGCATCATGGGGCCCTTCGTCGACGCCGTCCCCGGGCTCCACGACCTCGTGCAGCTCGGGAAGGTGTGGTTCGCCGAGCGGGAGACCGTCGCCGGGCGCCCGCGCTGGGACCTCGTCGTGGTCGACGCGCCCGCCACCGGCCATGGCCTCACCATGCTCGGTGCGCCCCGCGCGATGATGGACCTCACCACGTCGGGCCCCTTCTACGAGAACGCCAAGCTCATCGCCGACCTCGTGGAAGACGAGGCGCGCACGGCCTTGTTGCTGGTGTCGACCGCCGAGGAGATGCCCCTGCGCGAGACAGTCGACCTCTACAGTCGCCTGGGCAACATGCGTCGCCTCGTGGGCGGCGCGGTGCTCAACGAGGTGCACCCCTCGCCCGTCCCCTCCCCTGCGGAGTGGAGCGCCGCGCGCGGGGCCCTGCTGGAAACAGGCGGCGGCGACGTGCACGCCGCCGTCGACATCGTGGACGATGAGCTGCGCGCCGTGTCGCGACAGGCTGACGCTCGAAGCCGCCTCGCGGCACTGGGGACGGTGGCCGAGCTGCCGTTCCAGTTCCACCGCGACCTCGCGCGCGCTGACTACGACAGCTTCGCCACGGCGATCGAGGGCTTGCTGTGACGCGGATTGTGGTCACCTGCGGCTCGGGTGGGGTGGGCAAGACCACCACTGCGGCGGCCTTGGCGCTGGCCTTCGCCAGCCGGGGCGACCGCGTTGCTGTGTTGACGATCGACCCGGCGCGTCGACTCGCCGATGCGCTGTCCTTGAAGAACGTGGGAAACACGGCGCAACGTGTGCCCACGCCCGAGGGGCATCTCGACGCGATGATGCTCGACGCCAAGCAGACCTTCGATGAGCTGGTGTCGCGACACACGGCTTCGCCAGAGGCCCGCGACCGGATCCTCAAGAACCACTACTACCGCTTCGTGTCGGAGCGCCTGCCCGGCGTTCACGAGTACATGGCGATGGAGCGGCTGTTGTCGCTCGCCGCCGGGGAGGAGTACGACGTGATCGTGCTCGACACCCCCCCGGCGCGCCACGCGCTCGATTTCCTCGCCGCGCCCGACAAGATGGCGGGCCTCATGGACGAGGGCGTGATGCGCTGGCTGGTCTTGCCGGCCAGCGCCGGTGGCTGGCGGATGATCGAGATGGGGAGCGAGGTGCTCGCCGGTGTGCTCAAGAAGATGCTTGGCCAGCGCACCATCGAGGATATCGCCGAGTTTTTTGCCGGTTTCCAGTCGCTCTGGGACGGATTCCGCGAACGTTCGCTGGCCACGCGGGAGCTGCTGCGCGCGCCGTCGACGCAGTTCGTCCTCGTGACGACGCCGGCGCCGGGCTCGCGCGCCGAGGCGTTGGCCTTCCTCGAGGTCCTCCAGCGCGACGGTCTACCGTTCGCTGGGTTCATCCTCAACCGTTGCGCCGACGCGCCGCCCGAGCGGGTGCGCTGGCCCGCCAACGAGCCGCCGCTCACCACATCGCTCCTGGCATCCATCGACGACACCCTCGCCCGTCGCAAACGACTGGTCGACGCCCAGGAGGCGGTGATCGCCGATCTGCTCGCGCACGCGCCGCGCGGCGCCCGCGCCTGGCGCCTCCCCGACAGCGACACCGCCGTCTCCTCGCTCGACGGCCTGGCGCGGATGGGTCGCCTGGTGGGCGTGTAGGCCGCGCATCGAAGCCGACCTGCCGATCGACGCCACGCTCACCATCCCGGGTGACGAGCTGTCCGTGAGCACCAGCCGCTCTGGTGGTCCCGGGGGCCAGCACGTGAACACCACCGAGAGCCGCGTGAGCCTCCGGTGGGACGTCGCCACCACGCGCGCACTCGACATCGACGCCCGCGCCCGCCTGCTCGCGGCGTTGGGCCCTCGCCTCACCGCCGGGGGCGAGCTCCTCGTGCACGTGAGCACCGACCGGAGCCAGCATGCCAACCGCGAAGAGGCGCGCTCCCGCCTCGCCGACCTCGTCCGCGCCGCGCGGAAGCCAAGGAAGTCGCGTCGCCCCACCCGGCCCACCCACGGCTCGCAGCTCCGCCGCTTGACCGCCAAGAAGGCACGGGGGGATCGTCTCAAGGCGCGCGGCGGCGGTCACGACGACTGACCACGCGCCGCGGGGCGGGGCCGCCCGCTCTGAGTCCACACGACAGCGACAGCGACAGCGACAGCGACTATGGCGTTGGCGTCCTCGTCAGCGTCGTCGTCAACGTCCTCGTCCTCGTCCTCGGGATCGTCAGCGTCCTCGTCCTCGGGATCGTCAGCGTCAGCGTGTGACTGAGGCCCCGCCGGGCCCGTTCGCAGCGGGGTCGAGCCGACGTGATCGAGGCGCCCGGATCCGAGCTGGGGAGGCGGGTGGCACCCCTGGCGCGCCCCATCGCGGAGCGCAGCGCAGCCGATGGGGACGCCCGGGGTGACAGGACCCGCTGCCAGAGGCAAAGTACAGTTTCCGGGCGCCGGATCGCCTGGAGATCGGGGGGGCCCGTGTCGCGACAAAGGGCCCGGCGGGGCCGTCCCCCGCGAGGCTAGAAGCTCTCCACCCGCTGGGTATACCCAAACACGTACCCCAGATCCGACGACAAGCTCCAGAGCTCGGTACCGTCACTGGTGACGAGCTGAATCAGCCCCGACGTCGACCAGGTGACTAGGACGTGGTCGTCGTCGATGCGGTCGACGTCGCCGAGCGCGTAGGTGTAGAGCGGCGGGTCGTAGGTGTAGGTGAAGGTCTCGCGCACCTCGGCGAGCGCCTCGTTGATGTCGTACTCGACCACGCGGGAGGCGGCCTTGTCGGAGCTCCCGTTGTCGAAGACAATCAGGTTGCCATTAGACAGTAGCTCGAACTCGTGCTGGTACTCGGTGGGCTGGGCGCCGTCCTCGTAGGTGAAGTTGCCGCTATTGCCGGTGAGTCGCCAGGCGATGGCATCGCTCTGGCGGTCGGCCTTGAGGATAGTGTCGAGGTTGCGCAGCGAGATGTACCAGGCGTCGTCGGCCTCGTCGTAGTCGAGCGCGTTGGCGTGCGTCCAGGTGCCGTCGGTCTCGTCGATCTCGTGGTTGGCAGGGTTGAAGTGGTCGAACACCGACCAGACCACCTCGCGGTCGCCCGAGCGTTGCACCTCGACGATGCGGTCGCCCACATAGTTGCTCTGTAAGTCCTTGGTAAGACAGGCAAAACTACCGTCGGGCAGCTCCTCGAAGTCGTGGGTCAGATACGGCACGTCGAGCTTGGTTTCGGTGCTGCCGTCGAGGCTCACGATCATCAAGTGTCCGTCGGGGCCATACTCCTCGGTGCCGACGGCGCCGTACACCACGCTCGTCCCGTCGCGAGTGAGCATCGCGCGGGTGACGAGGTAGTCGCCCTCCACCTCGTGCCACCAGGTGTAGCGACCCTGGCTGTCGAGGATCACCACCGCGTAGAGCGCGCCGTTGACCGGGGCGACGATGAAGCCCTCCATCGCCGAGGGATCGCCCCCGGGGGTGAAGCTCGGGTAGCCGCTCGGGACCGGTCCCGTGGTGTAGGCGGTGTCGCTGCCGTGCTCGCCGCCGCCGGTGGGGCGAAAGTGCCACTCGGTCGCGGCGGCGAGACCGCGTACCACCACGCTGTGCTCGGTGGCCTCCGCGCTCTCGGTGGTCGTCACCCGCCCGTAGTCGGTGTCCTCGCCGTACTCGAGGGCGCCCAGCGTCGGCACGTCGGTGGTCCACGTGATGGTGAGCACCGTCGGCATGTCGGGCGCGGGCGTGATGGTGAGCTCGCTGAACAGCACGGTCGGCTCTGGGGCGCTATCGCCCGTCTCCGTGGCGCTGTCGGGCGATGCGGAGTCGATGCCGCTGTCGCCCGCCGTGTCGGCGACGGAGTCGATCGGCTCGTCGCTATCGGGGTCTTTACCGGAGTCGGGCACGGGCGGGCAGGCGACGAACGTCGTGAGCCAGAGGAGCATCCGGCCCCTTTATCTCGTCGGCGCGAGGCGCTACTGCACGGCCTGGACGATCCAGGCGTAGCCGTCCACGCGCGTGGAAACGCCCTCGCCGAAGTCCAGCGCGAGCACCGCGCGCTCGATGCAACGGCCGAGCTCGGCGTCGCCGGTGCCGTTCTGGGCCACGCGCACCGAGGCCGGGCGCCCGTTCTCGATTTGCCAGGACAGCTCCACCCGGCCGGCGAGATCGGGCGCCTGTCGCGAGGCCACTTGGACGCAGGACTCCACGCGTCCCCGAGCGGCGCGAACCACGGCGCCCACGCCCTCGGTGCTGTCCCCCAGGGGCGCCTGCTCGGGGGCCAGCGACCACTGCCGCCGAGTCGGCGCGTTCTCTTCCAGCCCCTCCCCCACCACCACGATGCCGACCTCCTCAAGGTCGTCGAACTCGGTGAACAGGTCAACGTCGCGACCTGACGTTGACCGTCGCAGCCCACCGTCTGCCGCCGAGGCGTAGTCCTGGCCGACGGTGGCGATCGCGGCGTCGAGCGCCTCGTCGCTCTCCGGCGAGAACAACGTGGCCGCCGCGTCACCGGCCGTAGCGAGCACGCGGGTGGCACGCTCTCCGGGGCTCTCCGACGGCGCGGCAGCGGCGCGGCGGGCAGGGCGCGGGCTCGTGCCCGGGCGGCTCGGCTCCGACGGCGGCGCCAGAACGCGGATGGGGATCGGCGCCGGCAGCCGGTCTCGCCGGGGCAAGGAACGCGCCAGCTCAGTGGCCGCGTCGAGCGCGGGCGTTGGGGGCAGGGCGTAGGCGCGCGTGGCAACGGAGAGGCCCATGCAGGTGGGAACGAGCGCCAGCACCAGCGCGCGGAAAAGGCGACCCTCCTCGTCGAAGAGACGAGGGCGGAAGTCGGGGTTTCGAGGCGACACCTTGGCTCCGGGTACGCGAGGATCGACACCGACCCGAGGCCTGGGTTCCGCCAAGAGTAGGTCAAGGCGAACACCGGCGCGAAGGGCGGCGCCGGGGCCTAGGACCACCCCGGGCGGGGGTCATCCGCCCGAAAATCGGACACCCGACCGAGTCATACGGGAAAAAATGGGACTCGAACCCCGGCTTGGTGGCCAGCCGAACCAACGAACCATCGTTTTTCGCGAGCGCTCCCCTCGGAGCGATGCCGATCACCCCCGATCCGTCCTATTTCTTGGGGGATGGGTCGGCCTAGTGTCCTGAAATGCGGGGCATGACCTCGATTGACCGGGCGTGGGGGCACCCGATCGCGTCCCGCGCCCCGCCAACCGCCCCACTCCACCTCCCCGCGGCGCGACGCTCGCGTGATCGACGCCGGAGGAGAACCTCGGGCCGACGGATCAGCCACCTCTGGATTACCGTCTGCCCATGAACCAGGACGACTGGCTGCGCAAGCGCTACAAGCAGGGCAAGAAGCTCGGCTGCGCGCCCGAGATCGGGGCGATCCTCCTGCTTGCAGTGCTCGCCTACTCCGCCATCCACTCCACGCTGTAGAGCACGGTGGCCTCGCCCTCCAGGTAGGGCCCCTCGATGCGGCCCGGGTCGACGAAGACTTGCTGGCCGTGGTCGACGGAAAATGCGCCTGAAAGGCCGGTTGCCGACAGGGTGGGCGCGTCGATCAGCCAGGCCCGGGTCGGACGGTCGCAGGGGTCGGTGAGGCAGCCGCTGTCGGTGACGATCCAGCGGCCGTCGCCGGTCTCGCTCACATCGCGTGAGAAACCAAGGGCGAACTTCCCCGGGAATCTCAGGTCGCCGAGGTACTCGGGCTGCCCGTCCACCACCCGCAAGATGCCCACGGTCCCCTCCCCGCTCACCCCACTCCACTCCGAGTGCGCGCCGAGACTGTGAGCGAAGGCGATCACCTCGTTGCCATCGCCATCGTGGAGCAGCTGCACGCCGTGCGGGGTGTTGACAAAGCTCTCGGCGCCGAGCACCTCGGGCGGGAACTCCCAGGCCTGCGTCCAGCGGCCCTCGCGCAATTCCCACCACGCGATCTTGCCCTTGCCAGCGCCGCCGAGCTGCGCCTCGGCCTCGGCACCCGCCTCGTGCGTGCCCTTGATCGACACCAGCAAGAACGGCACGCCGTCGCGCTCGCCGTGGGCCAGGGAGTTGGGCGACTCGTAGATCGCCCAGTCAGGATCCTCCTCGTTCACCAGCGAGCGCACCACGCCGCAGCTTTGCCCGCTGGGTAGCTCCACCTCCAGGAGCCGCGTGTTTCGCGTGTCGGCGATCCAGCCGCGCCAGCCCGCCGAGCTGTCGCTGGCGAACACGATGTCGTGCGGCATGTGCAGGTGGCAGCGCCAGTAGGCATCCGTGGCCAGCCCCTCGGGCACGGCGCAGGGTTCCTCAGGATCGAAGGGGCAACCCGCATCCCGACCGAGCTGGGAGAAGTCGAGCGCCGCGAGCTGCCAGCGCGTGGCGTGAGATTCCCAGTCGACGGCCGCGAACTCGCCGATGAGGTCGGTGGCCTCTTCGTCGCTGCCGTCAGAACTATCGAGGATCGACCAGGTGAAGACGACCTCGTCGGCACCGTCGTGAGCGGTGCGGCGCTGGGCCTGGAAAGCGAGGCAGTAGGGGTCGAACTCCTTGCCCTGGCAACGGGGGTCGATGCTGTCGAGCGTGTAGCGGCTGTCGACGGTGCCGTCGGCGGCGGTGGTGAGCCACTGGTTCCCGGCCACGTCGCTGGCGAGGAGCCGACCGCCGAGCGGGGCGAGGCTCGCCGCGCTCTCGGTGTCGGCGTCGCAGGCGAGGAGGAGCTGGAGCACGGCGCATCGTAGCCCGGGTGCCGCGCGACGCCTGCGATCCACCCGCAGACTCACCTCGCGCACCTCTCGTACAGCCCGCGCGCCCGGTGGCGGCGACCCTACGGCGGCGTGCCGTCTGACCGTTCAATCAGCTCCATCAACTGCGCGCGCCGGACCCGGTGTCGCGCCTCGAGCAACACATCGAGTTCGCGTAACACGGCCGAGCGGAGCGCCGTGGCGGCCTCGCACTCAATCCCACGCATTGAAGACACCAAATATGGCAGGTAGGTCAAATAGGTTCTCGAGTTGCTACGAGCGGTGGCGACGAGGAACCGTTGCGTCGGCAACCAACGCCACGCGAGCGCCGGACGAAACCAAGCGCCGGACAGACGCGCAACGGTGTAGGAGACGCTGGCCCCAGGCTCAGCGCGGCCACTGCCATTGCATCCTACCGTGACCACCACGTCTTCTCGAAAGCCCTTCGAAAGAGGGTTGTGCGGGTGACCGGGCGCGGAGCGATCTGAATACCGAAGCCAGACCTGATAGAACAACTCGTCGTACGCGGCCCCCGCGTCCCGCAAGGACGGGGCATCGATCGGCTCTCTCCGCCACTCGAACTCAATCGGGTCCGCCGGACCCTCGCAATTCATGCCCTCCACGGCGCACGGACCGGCCGCGAGCGGCGGAGTTGGCTGCGCGTGCGCGTTGAGCGCGATCAGCGTTGCCGCGACGTGAATCAAACCCTATACCAATCTCGCACCGACCACACCAGCGCGAGTTCATCGGCGGCGGTATCCGTACGGTTTTCAAGCATGCTCATCGATCCCTCCGTGAAAGTCTCCACCATCGCCGCGATTGCACTCTCGCAGTATCTCGGCAGGAACCCGCACGGATCACCCACCGACATGTCATCCGAAGGAGTCTCGGAGTCGTCCTCTGCCTGTTCCTCGTTGTAGTTACAGTGAGGGTTGTCCGGCTGCAGGATACACATCAAGTCCCACCCCGACCCGGTTCCCGAACCCTGCGAGTCGTCATCGCTCAGCCCGTGCCCGTCCCCACCGATACCCTCCTCGTCCTCGGAATCCTCTATCGTCTTGCCAGGTCGACGCCGCCACCGGTGTCTGTTCGCGGCTCCGAGGACCGGAGGTGCTCGATCACCACCGACTCCATGGAGTGGTTGAACATCCGCACATCCGGGCCGTTCGATCCGTATGAGACGAACACATCAATAGCGAAAGTGTCCGGGTTCCCCATCAGCTTCGTGAGCCCTTTCAGGAGATCCTCGAGCATCTGGGCGTCCGGTTCAACCCCAGGCTCCCGGAGTCCCGCGACCAGATCGGTAAATGCATCCGGCGAAACTTGAACCTGAAAGTCTGTGGAGTTTCCAGGCGACCTGCCCGGAGAGCTCTTCGGACCGCCCGCGCCCGCGCCACTCGTGCGACCCGGCGGCCCGGCGCCACGCGCCTTGCGATACGCGGCCAGCCACGTGCCGCGTGGCACTGAGCCCAACCACGGCGCGGCCGCCGGGAACGGCTGTCCCGGCGGCCAGAAGCGGTCGAAACGCGCATCCACCGCCCTCGTGGCGAGAGCCTCGTCCTGCTCGCACATCAGAACGGCTTCCGCATCTCGTAGATCTCCACGCCCACCCAGTCGCCCGTCGCCGAGCCGCCCACCACCGGGACCGGATGGAGTACATCACACAGCATGGCACTACCCGAGTCGAACATCGCCACGTTGTCGGCGGGGATGGCGACCGAGGCCACGTTCACGATCTCCTTCGACACCACCCCGTCGGGCCCGTGCCGGAGCTTGAAGCCTAGCTTTGGGGCGGCACCGCCCGAGCTCACGATATTTAGGGTGTACTGCGCCTGCTTGCACATACGCGCGCCTGGGCGGGGCGGTAGGGGCATCTCAACGTCCGCGCCGTTCGTGCCGGAGACGAGGCGAATGGGACCCGCGATCTTCTTGAATGCCATTGTCTAAGCTCCCTTGTTCGTGCTGGTGACCGTGTCGCACCGACTACGGCTCGCGACAAGAGAATGGTAGTACGACGCCACCGTCGGGGGGGAGGGGCAGATTTTATCAAGAATCTGTCAAGACAACGCCGACCCTCGCTCGCGCGAGGCACGCCCCCCACCCCGTCTGCCTCAGTACGTCACCGTCAACGAGGCGCGCACCGAACGCGGCTCCTGGCGGTAGTAGGCCTCGCCGAAGAGCGCGCCCTCGTTGGCGTAGTAGGTGGTGATCTCGGAGAGGTCGAGCACGTTGAACACGTCGACCGCCAGCTCGGCGCTCTTGTCCTCGTCGTACTGGAAGCCCACCGCCGCTGACACGTCGAAGTAGTGCAGCGGATTGGTGAATCGCGTGCCGCGGCCCTCGGGGAACTGCAAGTAGTCCACGTAGTTCTCGACGAGCGCCCGCTTCTCCCAAGTGAGCCCGCTGAGGAACTCGTACACCGCGCCCACCGTGGTTTCCATCTTGCCAAACGAGTGGGTGTAGCTCCCGTTGAGCTTGGCCTGGTGCAAGGAATGGTAAGGCAGGTAGCCGTAATAGCCCGCCTCTGCCGTGGCGGATCCGAGGCCGTAGTAGCCCTGGACGTACTCGCCGTAGCCATTGTCGAAATACCAGGCACGCGTGTCGGCGTCGGCGATGTCGTCGCCCCACACGCCCACCTCGTTGCCGTTGCTGCCGAAGTCGCCGCCCGACGCGGTCTCGAACTGGCCGGGCATGGTGCCCTTCGCCTCGGAGAGCGTGTAGCTGGCGAGCAGCTGCCAGTGTTCGTCGAACTTTCGCTCGGCGGTGAGCTCCACCGCCCAGTAGTCACGACGCTTGTTGTCGGGGTTGGTGATCACCCAGTAGTAGTCGTCGTAGTTGATGTCTTCGGGCAGGTCGACGGTCTGGCTGAGGATGCCCTTGATGCCCACCGCGAAGAGCGGGAAGAGCTCGCGTTTCACGCCGAGGACAATCTTGTCCATGTGGTAGGCGCGCAGCTCGCCGTTGCAGATCTCCTCGAGCGCGGCCACGTCTTCCTGGGGCTGGGCGGCGAGGCTCTCCGGCGTGCAGAACACCAGCGGATAGGCGCCCTGCGTGTACACCGGGACCGTTTCCCCCGCCTCGTAGTCGTAAGCCCAGAACGTGTAGCCAGCGCTGGTCTTGGTGTCGCCCCACTCGGCGAAGGCGCTGCCGTTCACGTCGTAGTAGCGGCCGTAGTTCAGCGTGACCGCCGTCTTGCTGTCGCGGGTGGCGTCCCAGGCCACGCCGAGCCTCGGCGCGGGCATCCACTGCTCGAGGATGCGGGAGCCCTGCGCGGTGTAGAGCTCCTCGTGGTCGAGGCGTGCACCGGCGTTGACCGTCAGGAAGTCTACCGGCTGCCAGTCATCCTGGAGGTAGGAGCTGAACGTGACACTGCGGTGCGGCAGGGCGCCGACGTAGTCGAAGGTCTGGAGGTACTCGCACTGGCTGTAGTCGTCTTCCGCCGAGCAGGTGCGGTCGCTCGACGAGTAGTAGTACGCCATCAACCCGTCGTCTGGCCCGGTGTAGTCGAGCTCGCGCGATTCCGAGAGCTCCCAGGCCTCGATGCCACCCTTGATACGATGGTCGCCGAGAGCGTTGTCGACCAGCTGGGTGACGCTGTAGGTGATGCCGTTACGCGTGCGCGTGTTGTAGTCGAAGGCCGATGCATTGCCGCTGACCAGGCCAGTGTCGAGGTCGATCAGCTGGGGGGCCGCGCCGTCGCCCGACATCGGGACCACGTTGATGTGAGACAGGTTGGTGAGCGCCTTGACGTCCATCTCGGTCGTTGCCGTGGGCAACCACACCGCCTGGAGCATGTTGCCGAAGTCGTCGCTCATGTAGAGCTCCTGGGCCTCCGGGCTCACTTGCGACGAGGTGATGCTGTTCTCGATCCGCGTGACCTGCGCGTTGAGCTGGTAGCGCAGCTTCACGTCGGGGGAGGCGAACCAGGTGAGCTTGAAGAAGCCGCCACCGTCGTAGCCAAGATACGGCGTGTCCTCGTCGGCCCCGGCGTACTGGTAGGTGTTGGTGCCAAGGTCGATGCTCGTGAAATACCAGAGCTTCTCCTTCTTGATCGGCCCGCCCGCGGTGAGCGAGAGCGAGTGCGACATGAAGTCGTCCTTGTCTTCCATCTGGCCGAGGAGCTCGTACTGGCCACTCGTGGCGGCCATCCCGACGAAGTAGCCTGCGCTGCCGTGGTGCTCGTCGCCACCGTCTTTGGTGACGACGTTGACGATCATGCCGGTCGCCTGCCCGAACTCGGCGGGCGCGCCGTCGGTGTAGACCTGGATCTCCTCGATGGCGTCGAAGTTGACGTTGCTGCCGAAGGTCTTGGTGGCCGGGTCGCGGGTGCTGATGCCGTCGAGCAGGTAGTTGTTGCCGTACTGGCCCTCGCCGCGCACGCTCGGGTTGCCGTCGCCCGAGCCGCCCGAGGAGGTGTCGACGCGCCCCGAAACGCCCGGGACCATGTTCACCACGTCCTGGTAGCTACGCCCAACGGGCAAGAGATCCAGTGCGTCTTTGGTGAGCTGCGTGCTCACGGCCGAGCGCGTGGCGTCGATCACCGGGAGCTCCTCCTCGATGACCATCTCTTCCGCGCCCACTTTCAGCGTGATGGGGACGAAGGCCGCCTCGTCGAGACGTACCGTCACCTTGCGACGGATCGGTGAGAAGCCCGTCTTGAGCGCTCGCAGCTCGTGGGTGCCCACGGGCACGTTGAGGAAGCGGAAGTTGCCGTCGTCGTCGGACTCCACGACCATCTCGCCGGCGATGCCGGGGCCCGAGAGGATCACCGACACCCGCGGAATGGCGAGGTCGCCGTCGTCGGCAATCGACCCGCGCACGGTACCGGTTTCCGCGGCCTCGACGTAGGCGGCGACGAGAGGAAGGAGGAACATCATTTGGCCACCGCCTTACCGGCGACCGGCGCGTAGGTGAGGGTGTACTCGGTGCAGGAGTAGGCGGTGTCGGCGCTGTCGGGCGGGGCACACTGCCCACCGGCGACCACGTTGCCGCTCTCGTCGACCACGGCGATGTAGTAGGTGCCATCAGCCAGCGCGGGCGCGGCGAAGCTCACCTTGGCGGTGCCGCAGTTCGAGGCGAGGACGATGTCGTCGCCAGCCTGCGCGCCGGTGCTGTCGAATAGGCGCACCTTGCGACTGGCGGCGTCGAGCCCACAGCCCACGATCGTCACCCCGTCGCCCGCGACCACCTGCTGCGGCCCGACCGTGTCGATCACGCCCGTTTCCGGACATTCCACGTAGTAGTAGCCGGCGGTGCCGGTGAGCACGGAGCTCTCCCCGCCCGAGGTGACCTCGATGTCGGCGTAGCCGTGTTTGCCGGCGGGCAGCGTGCCCGCGAAGGTGTAGCCAATATCGACCTCGCGCGTGGGCAAGGTGACGTTGGTGACGGCGTTGCCGGCGATGGTCGCCTTCACGTCTTTGTCGAAGCCGTGGCCGGAGATCTGGATGGTGGTGCACCCATCCACCCAGCCGTAGATGGGGTCGATCGAGACAGCCGCGAAGCCGGGGTCGTTACACCCGGACAGCGCGGCCCACAGGAGAAGGGTCAAGGGAGGCCTCCGCGGTGCGCTCCCGCGTCTAACCCGCCTCCGATGCCGTGGTTAGAAAGACAAGCTTCGCGTCGTCACCGGGGGCATGGTGGGAGCCTCGCGCGGCTGGGCGATGGCGTCGTAACTGGGGGCGCTCGGTGGCTCCAGGGCCGGCGGGTCGCCCGCCCCCTCGTCCGTCTCGATCTCCTCGGTGTCCATCGCCTCGGCCAGCGCCTCTTCCTCCACCATGAAATCGGGAACCTCCGGCTCTAGCGGCTCGGCAACCGGAACCTCGGGGACCACCACCGCGGCGAGGATGGGTGCCTCCACCGGACCGGTGCGCACGAAGGCCTGCACGCGGTGACAGGGCACGATGAGGATCACGCCGACCAGCGGTCCCTCGGTCACGCTGACCTGGCAGTCGCCTCCCATCTCGTAGCGCGCGAGGTCGCCCTCGATGACGGCGCCGGAATCGAGCGTGATCGTGTCAGCGAGGGCCATCGTGGCGAGCAGGGTGAACATGTGCGTCTCCGTCTGCCATGGAGACACCGGCCCGGCCGAGAGGCGCTACCCCAGGCCGCAGAGGAGCCCAACGAGCGCGGCCCCGCCGAGCACGATCATCATATTCATGTCGCGACGAATAAAGAGGTAGAGGGCCACGAGCATCACGCCGAAGCCGATGTAGTCGGGTGCGCCGCCGGGCACGAGCGCATGTTCGGCCAGGCGCAAACCAAGGTGCACGATGACGCCCACGACCGCCGCGGAGACGGCGGCGAGCGGACCGGCGAAGCTGGGGACCGCCCGCGCCTTCTCGACGAGGGGCGCGCCGGCGAGGATGAGGAAGAAAGAAGGCAGGAAGGTGAAGAAGGTCGCCACCGCGGCACCCGCCCAGCCCAGCGCCACGAATCCGACGAAGGTGACAACCATGATGAGCGGCCCGGGCGTGGTCTCGCCGAGCGCGAGCCCGTCCATCATCTGGGCCGATGAGATCCAGCCCCGGGCGATCGCGCCGTCGTGCAGGTAGGGCAAGACGGCGTAGGCGCCGCCGAAGGTCAAGAACGCGAGGCCGGTGAAGAACTGGGCGAGGGCGCGAAGTTCGTCTCCAAGCGCAGCATATGTCACGACGCCGAGGACAATCGAGGTCGCCGTCACCAGCAGGGGGCGACCGGCCGGAGCGGCGTGATGGTCGCCGATCACGGCGTCGTCGGCGGCGGCGACGTTCCCCGCCGCGTGACCACTCGCGCCGAACTTGCCGGTCGCCCCGAGCGCCAGCGCGAGCACCACCACGGCGGGAAAAGGCAGGCCGGCAAGGCATGCGGCCAGCGAGGCGGCGGCGAGCGCCCGGGCGGGCCAGGCCTTCAGCGCGCGCTTGGAGATGCGCCACGCCGCGAGGAAGACCACCGCCACGATCGCGGGCTTGACGCCGGAGAAGGTGGCGGCGACCAGCGGCACGCTCCCGTAGGCCAGGTAGAGCCACGTGAGGCCGCTGAGCACGAAGAACGAGGGCAGCACGAACAGCCCGCCGGCCACGAGCCCGCCGGGGATGCCGTGGAGGAGCCAGCCGATGTAGGTGGCCAGCTGCTGCGCCTCGGGCCCGGGCAACACCGTGCAGTAGGCGAGAGCGTGCTGGAAACGCCCCTCGCTGATCCAGCGTCGCCGGTCCACCAGCTCGCGGTGCATGGTTGCGATTTGCCCGGCCGGTCCGCCGAAGCTGATAAAACCAAGCTTCAGCCACCACAGGGCGGCCTGGCGGAAATCGGGGGCTTGAGGCGGCACGTCCCGCTGCTATCGCGAGACTACACCGTCCCCCACTTGCCGATACCCACCGAGGGGATCGCCTTCGTGAGCGTGCTCTTCACGATCTCCGAGAGCACCGTGACGCCGCCCATCATCTCCATGAGCTCCTCCCGCCCCTCGGCCTTGCTCAGCTTGCGACGGATGAGGTCGGGGCGGAGGTAGAAGTTCATGTAGGCCTTCGTGCGATACTGGCGCAGGCGCTCGGCGGTGAAGGTTTCCGTTTCGAGCTGCGGGATCGGTCCACCACCGTTGATGGTGTAGCGGCGCCAGAAGTCGCCATCGACGTAGCCGCGTTCCTGCGCGATGCGGTAGAGGTCGGTCGCCGGGAGCGCCGTCGCCACCGAGTAGCTCGCCCAGTCGAGGCCGATCGACGACGAGAAGTTGATCATCTCCTCGATGTCCTGCGGGGTGGCGTCGTAATAGCCAACCATGAAGTAGCCGCGCGTCTCGATGCCCACCTCGCGCGCGATGCGGAACGCGCGCTCCGTCTGCTCGCGCGTGATCTGCTTGTTCATGATCTTCAGCACGCGGTCGGTACCCGCCTCCACGCCCATGTGGATGGAGCGCAGGCCCGCGCGTTTGAGCAGCTCGAGCACCTCGCGGTCGACCGTGTCGACGCGGGCGCGAATGTTGAACTTCACCTTCACGTTGCGACGCAGGATCTCTTCGGAGAGCTTGCGCATGCGCT
Source organism: Pseudomonadota bacterium (assembly GCA_005778355.1). Lineage (GTDB taxonomy): Bacteria > Myxococcota_A > UBA796 > UBA796 > SXON01 > SXON01. The sequence goes on from SXON01000209.1 coordinate 19,888, forward strand.
TCTTGCCGATGGTGAAGGTCTCGTCGAACATGACGATCTCCTTCACGCCGTGGTTCTTCACCAGCCATTCCATCTCGTCGACCACCAGCTCGGGCGAACGGAACCGCAACTTGTCGCTATAAACCTGCGAACAGTAGCCGCAGTGCCAGGGGCAGCCGCGGGTGGTGACCATGGTGGCGAAGGGCTTCAACAGCGTGAGGCAGTGGTAGCGGTTGACGTCGACCAGATCCCAGGCGGGCATCGGGTACTTGTCGATGTCCTTGGGCACGGAGCGCGACGGGTTCATCACGAAGTCGCTGCCCTTGCGCACGCAGGTGCCCGGGATGTCGTCCAGCGCGGAGCCACTCTCCACCGCCTCGCAGATGTCGAGGATGGTCTCCTCGCCATCGCCGACGGCGGCGATGTCGAAGCAGTCCCAGGTGAGCGATTCCTTGGGGTAGATCGCGAGTTGTGGGCCGCCCACGACCACCAGCGCCTTGGGACAGGTGGCCTTCACCATCTGCGCGATCTCGATGACCGCCGGCCAGCCGAGCGTCTTGGCCGTGAGCGCCACGATGTCGGGTTCGAACTCCAGTACGCGGCTGGCGGCGTCTTTCGGGTAGAGGTTTTCAGCGTGCAGGTCGATCACCTGCACCGGGAACCCGTGCTGGCGCACCCACGACGCCAGCGACAAAAGCGAAAGCGACGGGAAAATCCCTAGCTTTTCAGCAGCCTTCTTGGAGAGAGGCTGCTGATCGGCGGCCTCGTGGTACTTCATGAAGAGGATCTTGGTCTTCTTCTTGCTCACGCGCAGCTCCAGCGGTCTGAGCATCGTAGCACCGGGCCCGGCCCCGCTCGGAGGCAAATGCACGCGACGTGTTGGGGCAGCTACAAGGCGCGTGGTTGCCGTGGCCTTTGCATCCGAGCGCCGGAGGCTCTACACTCCGCCGGCGAGGTACACCTGATGACGCTCCTGGTCTTGCTTGCATGCGATGGTGGAGGCGGTGGCAACGGCACCGACACGTCCACGGACACTGGCTCTGATCACGTGGTGGTGGCGCCCCCGCTGGTGATCAACGAGTTCCTGGCCAGTAACGACAGCACCAACCTCGACGGCGCCGGGGAGTACGACGACTGGGTGGAGCTCTACAACTCGGGCGACACCATCGTGCAGCTCGATGGCTTCTACGTGTCGGACGACAGCGAGGAGCCCACCAAGTACGCGCTCCCCGAGGGACAAGGCATCGAGGCGGGTGGCTACCTGCTGATCTGGTGCGACGGGCAGGCCGAGCAACAAACGGCCACGGAGATCCACACCTCCTTCAAACTCAACCGCAAGGGCGACTTCATCTACCTGAACTACTACGACGGCGTGGGCGTGGGCCAGGCCGACGCGGTGAAGTGGGAAGCCGCCCAGGAGGCCGACATCGCCGCCGCGCGCGTGCCCGACGGCAGCAAGAGCTGGGTGAACCAGACGCCGACGCCGGCCGCGACCAACGGCGGGTAGGGCCCCTATCGATACCAGCCGCGCACCTCGCCGCTCCGCCCGCGGATCCAGGTGCGCATCGTCTCGATGGCCTGCGCGGTGCTCCGCGTCGTGACGTAGTTACGCGGGTCCTCGTCGATGTACGGCTCAATCATCGCGTAGGTACTGTCCATCAAGTCCTCGAGCTCGGCCGCGTCGATCGCGTCGAGCGTGGGTTCGAGCACGTTGGCAAAACGCTCGTTGCATGTCGGATCGTTCTGGCACTTCTGGCCGAGCGGTGAGCGCGCCGTCGCGAGGTTGCCGCCGTAGCTCGTGAAGCAGTAGTCGAGCCCGGTGGGGACCATGTACATCTTGTCCGTTTGACCGTGGTCGAAGTAAACGCGGTAGTTGTTCGAGGCGAAGGCGTAGCCGTCCCACTGCCCTGTCCAGGCCTCGGTGATCTGGAAGGCGGCGTAGCGGTCCATGTCGACGATGGGCTCGAGGTTCCCGTCGACATCGCCACTCACGAGCGCGTCGGTCACTGCCTGGACGTCGGCCCAGTCGACCTCCGTGCCGCTCTCCAGTTCAAAGTTCCGGGTTTCCCGGGCACTGAAATCGGCGTGGTCGTAGCTGTCGGGGTAGTACGGGTAGCCGCCCTCGTACAGGTTGCCGTCACGATTGCCGAAGTTGCGGTCGAGGTAGTCGCGGTCTGGCGTTTCCACGTTGCTGTAGAGGCCGTACACCTCGTCGTTGACCGACACCCAGGCATAGCCAACGCGCGCCGACGCCTGACCGGCCGCACGGAAGGCGGCGTAGGCCACCACCTCGTGCACCTGCGTCTCGTCGTGCAGCATGTTGTTGAGGGTGATCTTCCCCTTGCCGTGGTAGGACTGCTCGGGGATGTAGCGGTTGAAATCTACTTTGAAGGCAGACTTGCCGTTGAGGTCCTGGAAGGAGCCCGAGCCCTTGAGACGGATCCCCACCTGCTCATAGCGCTCCCCGTTGACCACGACGTTGCCCTCTACGTACTCCTTTGGGTCGCGACGAAGCAGGCGCATCGCGTCTTCGCTGAGCTCGATCTCGACCACGTTGACCCGGTCGAGCTCGTAGAGGCCGTCGTAGTCGTCGGGCTCGTCGCCGGTGTCTTCCGCCGTGTCTTCGGGCGGGTCGCCGGTATCGGTGCCGGGGATGTCCTCGGTGCCGGAATCGGGAGGGGTGCGCGTGGGATTGTCGCCCCCGCCGTCGAGATCGACCACGCCCACGCAGGCAAGGAGGAATTGCATCGCAAGCATGTGCACACGATAACCACGGTCTGCGGGGCTCGCTGGCTCGGTGTGGTATACAGCCGGCCCCGGAGACCAAGCCGCTGCCGCCGCTCCACGCTGCCCGCTTCACCTGGCCGTCGCTGGGCTGGGCCCTGCTCATCGGCATCACAGGTTGCGACGGCACCGAGCGGGGCGCGCCGGCCGAGAACGTGGTCCAGGCCCTTGCCGGGGGGGACACCCTGATCGTGGCGACGGCCTTCGATCAGAAAGACCTGCTGAGCCCCTACGCGACCGCCGCGCTCGATCTGCAGGTATTGGAGCTCATCGGCGCCACGTTGCTCGCGAGCGACTTCGACTGCGGTCTCGTCTTCCGTCCACGCCTCGCGACGGCTTGGAGCTGGAGCGAGGACGGCAAGACGCTGTCGATGACCCTCCGCGACGACGTGAAATGGTCGGACGGCGAGGCGGTGGACGCAGACGACGTCAAGGCCTTCTTCGACCTGGTGGCCGACCCCGGTGCGCAGAGTCCGCGGGCCTACATCACCCAGAAGCTGGCGCCCGCCGCCCGACCCCGGGTGGTCGATGCGCACCACCTCGAGTTCGAGTTCCTCGAGCGTGGCGATCCCACCGCCATGCTCGCCGTCGTGGCCTCGTTGCCGCCGGTGCCGGCGCACCGGCTCGCGGGCATCGACGCGGCGGCGCTCAAGACGAGCGCGCTCAACGTGCAGATGCCGCTGGCATCGGGCCCCTGGATGGTCACGGAGTGGGCGCGGGGCGACCGCCTCGTGCTCGAACCCAACCCCGGTTGGCCGGGCGCCCGGCCGAACCTGGCACGCGTGATCTTCAGGGTGATCCCTGATTACACGACACGCCTCTTGGAACTGGAGCGAGGCGGGGTCGACCTCGTAGAGAACGTCGCTGTGGCCGACGCCGACCGGCTACTCGAGAGCGCGCCGGATGTTCGGCTCGTGCGCCGGGGCGTCCGAGGCCAGCACGACATCTTCTGGAACACGATCGACCCCGCCGACCGCGCGGCCGCCGTCGACCAGGCCGCCGCCAAGGGCAAGGCACCCGCGCTCGACCGCGTGTCCCCTCACCCGCTCTTCGGCAACGCCGCCGTGCGTCGTGCGCTCACCAGCGCGATCGACGTGGATACCATCCTGCGCGACGTCGCGACGTCACCGCGCACGGGAGAGGTGTATGGCAGGCCCAGCGTCGGCACGATCTCCCCCGCGCTCTGCGGCTACCACAACGACGCCCTCGTCCCCATCCCGCACGATGCGGACGGCGCCAGAGCGGGATTGGCGAAGGCGGGGTGGACCGACAATAACGGCGACGGCGTGGTGGACAAGGACGGCCTCCCCTTCCGCTTCACCCTCTCCACGTCGGCCGGCTCCGACACCCGGCGCCTGATCGCGGAGCGCGTGAAGTCGCAGCTCTCCGAGGTAGGCGTCGACGCCCAGATCGAGACCATGGAGTCGGGCGCGCTGAGCGAGCGCCTCCGCAACCGACAATTTGACGCTGCTCTTTCCGGATGGTCGGCCGCGCTGTACGTGGATCCCACATCGTCGTGGGGTCGCGACAGCGACTTCAACTACGCCAGCTACGTGAATCCGCGGGCGCTCCAGCTATTGTCTCGCGGCCTCGCGGAGACCGACCCGCAGAAGGCGCAAGGCACCTGGCGCGAGTTCCAGTCGGTCGTCTACGCCGACCAGCCCTGGACATTCCTCTACTGGGTCGACGAGATCGTCGCCGTCTCCAAGCGTTTCGAGAACACGACGATCGACGTCGTCTCACCCTACCGCCGGCTGGAGGAGTGGACGGTACCCCCGGGCGCGGTCAAGCGGGCTACACTCCCGGAGTGATGGCCGACCTCTGGGACCTGATCCTCGGCATCGTCCGCGGGGTCGCGATCATCGTGGCGGCTTTGTGGGTGGGCGGCTACCTCCGAGGCCTCGCCCACGCCTGGCTCGAGTGGCGGGTCGACCCCACCTGGCGCGGCATCCTCGCGCAGTGCGTCCGTTTCCTACCGCTCGTCCTTGTCATGCAGACGGTGCTGGAGGGGGTGGGCATCCCGTCTACCAGCTACATCGCCGGGGTTAGCGCGGCAGGCCTGGCCATCGCCCTGTCGCTGCGCGACAGCCTCAGTAACGCTGCCAGCGGCGCGATCCTCTTGACCACCACACCCTTTCGGGTGGGGGACGTCGTGACGCTGGCTGGCGTCCACGGGACGGTGAAGCGCGTGGGCTTCCTCACGACCGAGGTGGAGACCGACGACGCCCGCCTGGTGACGCTCACGAACGACAGGGTATTTTCCGGCAATATCGAACGTCACGGGCTCGATGATCGCGTGCGCGTTGAGATGCCTCTCCGCCTCCCCGCCGCCGTCCTCGACGAGGCGCTCCTCGCACGCCTGCGCGACGCGGCCGGCCCCGGCGGCCTCGTCACCGTCACCGAGATCGACACTGTCGCAGGGGCCCGGGTCCTGGTGAAGCGCTGGTGCGCGCCGCCCGACGCGGCCGCCACGCGCGAGGCCCTCGCCGTCGCCGTGGCCCAGGTCGCGCTCATCGCCACCGAGGAGGCGTGATGCTCTGGTTGCTCGGCACGGTCGCGCTCGCACTCGCCGGGGAGGGCGATGGACCCCTCCTCCCGCTGACGCTCAGCGACGGACAAACGCTCGAGGCACGCGTGCTGGCGCGCAGCGAAGACACCGTCATCATCGAGCTCCGCGACGGCCAGCGGATCGAGCTCCCGGCCAGCGCGGTGAAGAGCATCGGGAGCACGCCGACCCTCGCGGCCGGTCTCGGCACCTGGGGGGACGACCCGAACGGCAGCCGGTACTTCTACGGCCCCTCGGCCTACGCCCTCGGCGCGGGTCGGGGCTACCTCGCGCAACGCGCGCTCGCGATCACCTCCGTCGGCGTGGGGGTCACCGACTTCTGGGACCTGGAGGCCGGCGCGATCCTGCCACTCTTGTTCACCGAGTCGCCCATCGCCGTCGTGAGCACGAAGTTGTCGGCGCGGGCCGGAGAGCGTGTTCGCGCGGCGGTGGGCACGCAGGTTTTCCTCACACCGGAAGGTTCGCTGGGTTTCGTTTTCGCCAACGGCACCTACGGCAACACCGACCGCCACGCGACGGTCGCCGCCGGCGTCCTTGCCAACTTCGAGACCGGCGAGATCGGCGCCGACATCGTCACCACCTCCTTCAACTGGCGCCTGGGCGAGAAGACCGCGGTGATCGGCGAGGTGTGGTGGACCTACTGGCCCGAGGGCGGCCCCTGGCCCGACAGCAAGCTCTTCGTCGTGCCCGCCGGGGGGGCCCGCCTTTTCGGTCCCAAGTTCGCGGTGGATCTCGGGCTGGTGCCGATCGTCACCGGTGAGCCCGAGCTGCCGGTGGTGCCGGTCCCCTGGGTGAGCTTCGCGTGGAACTGGTCACTGGGGGCTCGTCGCTGAAGAAGTCTGGGCGGGAGGTGGAATCTCCGAGGCGCGTCCATTACAATCGCGCGCCCCCGAAATCCCAGAGGAATCAATGCCCGCAGCGAGCTTCAAATCGGTCGTCGAGATGTTCCACCATCGTGTGCGAAGCACGCCCGACGCCGAGGCCTACTTCTACCGCAAGGGCACGGAGTGGCAGACGATGCTGTGGAAGGAAGTGGGCCATCGCGCGCGGAACATCGCGTGCGGTCTGCGTTCGCTTGGCATCAAGGATGAAGACCGTGTCTGCATCCAGTCGGGTACCCGCGTGGAGTGGATCCTCGCCGACATGGGCATCCTCTGCTCCGGCGCGGCCTGCACCACGATCTACCCCTCGTCCACGCCGGAAGAGATCGCCTACATCGTGAACGACTCGGGCGCGCGAATGGTGTTCGCCGAGAATGAGAAACAGGTGGCGAAGCTCCAGTCCAAGCGGGCTGAGATGCCGAACCTCGTCAACGTCATCGTGTTCGACGGCGCCGCCAGCGCCGACGGCTGGGTGCTGAGCCTCGCCGACCTCGAGAAGCGCGGCGCGGGTTGGGACGCCGACAACGCGGGCGAGTACGACCGCTTCACCGACGCGGTGGGCCCCGACCACCTCGCCACGCTCATCTACACCTCCGGCACCACGTGCAACCCCAAGGGCGTGATCCTCAACCACTCGTGCTGGGTGTTCGAGGGCGAGGCCATCGACTCGCTGAACATCATGACCCCGGCCGACAAGCAGTACCTTTTCCTGCCTCTCGCCCACAGCTTCGGCAAGGTGCTCGAGTGCGCGCAGCTGCGCATCGGCTTCTCCACGGCCGTCGATGGCGACATCGACAGCCTGGTGGCCAACCTCGCCGTCCAGAAGCCCACCTTCATGGGCGCAGTGCCCCGCATCTTCGAGAAGGTCTACAACAAGATTGTCTCGGGCGCGCGTGAGAAAGGCGGCCTGAGCCTCAAGATCTTCACCTGGGCGGTGGCCGTGGGCAAGGAAGTGTCGCAGGCGCGCCAGAAGGGCGAGGAACCCGGCGGTTTCCTCATGTTCAAGTACTCCATCGCCGACAAGCTCGTCTTCTCCAAGATCCGCGCCGTCTTCGGGGGTCGCATCCGCTTGTTCATCAGCGGCGCCGCGCCGCTGTCTCGCGAGATCGCGGAGTTCTTCCACGGCGCCGGCGTCTTTATCGCCGAGGGCTACGGGCTCACCGAGTCGAGTGCCGCGAGCTTCGTCAACCGTCCCGACGCCTACCGCTTCGGCACGGTGGGCATGCCGGTGCCCGGCGTGGAAGTGCGCATCGAGAAGGACGGCCAGGCGGTGGCGCCCGGCGAGGACGGCGAGATCCTCATCAAGAGCCCGGGCGTGATGAAGGGCTACTACAACAAGGTCGAACAGACCGCGGAAGCGCTCGATAGCCGCGGCTATCTCCACACGGGCGACGTCGGCCACATCGCGGAAGGGGGCTTCCTTCGCATCACCGACCGCATCAAAGACCTCATCAAGACCTCGGGCGGCAAGTACGTGGCCCCGCAGGAGCTCGAGGGGCGCTTGAAGCTCAAGAGCACGCTGATCTCGCAGGTGATCGTCCACGGGAACAACCGCAACTTCTGCGTGGCCCTCATCACCCTCAACCCCGACTCGGCCCCCGCCTGGGCCCGGAACAATGGTCTTGCATCTGACAAGTACGAGGACCTCGTGAAGGACGACAAGATCCGCGCCGAGATCCAGACCGCCGTCGACGCGCTGAACAAGGACCTGCCGAGCTACTCGACGGTGAAGCGCTTCGCCATCCTCGACAAGGACCTGTCGCAGGAGGAGGGGGACATGACCCCGTCGATGAAGGTGAAGCGCAAGGCGGTCGAGGCCAAGCACAAGGCCCTCTTGGACGGGTTCTACGAGGGTGCGCTGGCGAGCGTGTAGGCACTCGCGCCACCGTGGGACGCCCCCGCCACGGGGGGACGGCCACGTAACCCCCGGGACGGCCACGTCACCCCCTCGTTCCCGTGCGGGGGGACCCGTCAACTCAGGTGTTTGCACCGGCCGTAGTCTGTAGGTCGGCCTTCGGCCGGGGGGTCCTGTCACCCCCGGCGTCCCCATCGGCTGCGCTGCGCTCCGCGATGGGGCGCGCCAGGGGTGCCACCCCCGCTCATGCACCGAGATTCGGCCGGTGCAAACACGATTTGCCACCCTGCTGGGCTTGGGGGTGGCGTGGCCTTGCTCTGGTGCTTGGGTTCGAGGCCTGACGCAATTGCAACGTCGCTCGCGACCGTGTTCATCATCGCGACCACGATCACGATCACGATCACGAACACGACCACGATCACGACCACGACCACGATCACGATCACGAACACGACCCC